>JASJBB010000037.1 GCA_030066735.1 Woeseiaceae bacterium
TGATCGAAGAGCCGACCGTCGAGGACACGATTGCCATCCTGCGTGGTCTCAAGGAGCGCTACGAGGTGCACCACGGCGTCGAGATCACCGACCCGGCGATCGTCGCCGCGGCCACGCTGTCGCATCGCTATATCTCCGACCGGCAACTGCCCGACAAGGCCATCGATCTCATCGACGAGGCCGCGTCGCGCATCCGTATCGAGATCGATTCGAAGCCCGAGGAAATGGACCGGCTCGAGCGCCGCATCATCCAGCTCAAGATCGAGCGCGAGGCGCTCAACAAGGAGTCGGACGAAGCGTCGCGCAAGCGGCTCGACGATCTCGAGACCCAGCTCGGCGAACTCGAAAGGGAGTTTGCCGATCTCGAGGAGGTCTGGAAGGCCGAGAAGGCCGCGATGCAGGGTGCGGCGCACATCAAGGAAGAGCTCGAGAGAGCGCGCCTCGAACTCGAGACTGCGCATCGGGCCAACGATCTGGCGCGCATGTCCGAATTGCAGTACGGCCGCATACCGGAACTGGAGAAGCGTCTCGAGGACGCCGTGCAGGCCGAGAGCAGGGAAACGGTGCTGCTGCGCAATAACGTGACCGACGAGGAAGTCGCCGAGATCGTGTCCAAGTGGACCGGAATCCCGGTCTCGAAGATGCTCGAGGGCGAGAAAGAAAAGCTGTTGCAGATGGAGCAGGTCGTGCAGGAGCGTGTCGTCGGCCAGGACGAGGCCGTCATTGCCGTTGCCAACGCGATCCGGCGTTCGCGGGCCGGGCTGTCCGACCCGCGACGGCCAATTGGCTCATTCCTGTTCCTGGGCCCGACCGGCGTCGGCAAGACCGAATTGACCAAGGCGCTCGCGAACTTCCTGTTCGACACCGATGACGCGATGGTGCGCCTCGACATGTCGGAGTTCATGGAGAAACACTCGGTCGCCCGCCTGATCGGCGCGCCGCCGGGCTATGTCGGCTACGAGGAGGGCGGCTACCTGACCGAAGCCGTCCGGCGTCGCCCGTACTCGGTGATTCTGCTCGACGAGGTCGAGAAGGCGCATCCCGACGTCTTCAACGTGTTGCTGCAGGTGCTCGATGACGGTCGCCTGACCGACGGCCAGGGCCGCACCGTGGACTTCCGCAACACGGTCATCGTCATGACGTCGAATCTCGGCTCGCAGATGATCCAGGAGCTGGCGGGCGAGGAGCAGTACGAGCAGATGAAGTCGGCGGTCATGGACGTTGTCGGGACGCATTTCCGGCCCGAGTTCATCAACCGCGTGGACGACGTCGTCGTGTTCCATCCGCTGAGTCGCGAGCACATCCGCAAGATCGTGGATATCCAGCTCGGCTACCTGCACGATCGCCTGGCCGATCGCGACATGCGCATTCGCCTGTCCGAGGCGGCGCGCGACAGGCTGGCCGAAGCCGGCTTCGATCCGGTCTATGGAGCACGGCCGCTCAAGCGCGCGATCCAGCAGCAGGTCGAGAACCCGCTGGCGCAGGAAATCCTGCAGGGCCGGTTCAAACCGGGTGACGTGATCGAGGTGGGCGTCGGCGACAATCGCCTCGATTTCAAGAATGCGGCATAATCCGCCGGCCCCGAGGAGCTAACCGAATGCCGATCTACGCCTACGCCTGCAAGGAGTGTGACCACAGCCTCGACGCGCTGCAGAAAATTGCAGACGCGCCGCTCGTGGATTGCCCCGAGTGCGGTGAGGCGACGCTGAAGCGCCTGCTGTCGGCGCCGCGCTTTCGCCTGAAAGGCAAGGGCTGGTACGAGACCGACTTCAAGACCGAAAACCAGCGCAACCTGCACGGCGACAAGGAGTCGTCGAAATCCGCCGACAAATCGTCGGCCGACAAGACCAAGAAGCCGGCCGACAAGAGTACGGCGTGATACGACCGTGATGAAACGCTTTCGCCGTTACCTGATTGCTGGCCTGCTGGTCTGGTTGCCGCTCGTCGTGACAATCGTCATCGTGCGCTTCCTGATCAACCTGATGGACAAGTCGCTGGTGCTGATTCCGCGTCAGTATCACCCGGAGGAATGGCTGGGCATCGCCATCCCGGGGCTCGGCGTCATCCTGACGATCATTCTCCTGCTCCTGACGGGCGTGCTCACCGCAAACTTTGTCGGCCGGGCGTTCCTCAAGGGCTGGGAGTCGCTGCTCGACCGGATCCCGGTTGCGCGTTCGATCTACTCGGCGGCGAAAAACTTTGCCGAGATCGTGTTCTCCGATTCGGGCAACGCGTTCAGCAAGGTCCTGCTCGTGGAGTACCCGCGCAAGGGGATTTACACGATCACGTTCCAGACCGCGACCGAGATCGGCGAGGTCCAGGCGCGCACGGGCGAGAACGTCGTTGCCTGCTTTGTGCCGACGACGCCGAACCCGACCTCGGGGTTCATCATCGTCGTGCCCAAAAGAGACACGATCGAACTCGACATGGAGGTCGATGAGGCGGTCAAACTGATCATGTCGCTCGGCGTGGTCGTGCCGACGTGGAGTAAGGCGCAAACCAAGGAATTGCCACTCAAAATGCCCGATGAATAGGCACGGCGGCGGCGGGACATTGCTCACCTGCATGGCTTGCTGCGCTGCGCTTTACTTCCGGTGAGCAACGTCCCGCCGCCGGTTGTATCATCTCGCCTCTAGCCGTACCATTCCGCCACTTTTTTCGAGCCAAACGCCATGAGAAGCCATTACTGCGGACAAGTTGACGAAACCCTGGTCGGCCAGGAGGTCGAGGTTTGCGGCTGGGTGCACCGGCGCCGTGACCACGGTGGCGTCATCTTCGTCGACCTGCGTGACCGTGAGGGCCTGCTGCAGGTCGTCTTCGATCCGGACCGGGCCGAGATTTTCGCGGAGGCCGAGCGCATTCGCGGCGAGTACGTCCTCAAGGTCAAAGGCCTCGTACGCAACCGGCCGGAAGGCTTGGTCAACCCGAAGATGCGCACCGGGAAGGTCGAGGTGCTGGCGCACGAACTCGAGGTGCTCAATCGCGCCGAGACGCCGCCGTTCCATCACGACGAGCAGGCCAATGAGGAGCTGCGTCTCAAGTACCGTTACCTGGACCTGCGTCGCGAAGACATGCTGGGCAACCTCATGCTGCGGCACAAGGTCACGATGGCCATGCGGGAGTTCCTCGACGGTGACGGTTTCGTTGATGTCGAGACGCCAATGCTGACGCGGGCCACCCCGGAGGGCGCGCGTGACTACGTGGTGCCGAGCCGCACGCACCAGGGCAAATTTTTTGCACTGCCGCAGTCGCCGCAGATCTTCAAGCAGTTGCTGATGATGTCCGGACTCGATCGCTACTACCAGATCGTGCGCTGTTTCCGTGACGAGGACCTGCGCGCCGACCGCCAGCCCGAGTTTACCCAGCTCGATATCGAGATGAGTTTCGTCGAGGAGACCGACGTCACCGGCGAGATGGAGGGCATGGTGCGGCACCTGTTCAAAGCCGTGCTGGACGTCGAGCTGCCGAACCCGTTTCCGCGCATGACATACGCCGAGGCGATGCAACGCTACGGTTCGGACAAGCCGGACCTGCGCATCGATCTCGAGCTGGTCGAAGTTTCCGACCTCATGGAGTCGGTCGACTTCAAGGTCTTTGCCGGCCCGGCCGCCGACCCGGAAGGTCGAGTTGCCGCGCTGTGCGTGCCGCAGGGCAACGAGCTGACGCGCAAGCAGATTGACGATTACACCGACTATGTCGGCCGTTTCGGTGCGAAGGGTCTGGCCTATATCAAGGTCAACGACGTCGATGCCGGCCGCGACGGCCTGCAGTCGCCGATCCTGAAATTCCTGCCCGACGACGCCGTGAGCGGCATCCTCGAACGCACGGGCGCTAGTACCGGCGACCTGATCTTCTTCGGCGCCGACAAGGCGACCGTGGTCAACGACGCGCTCGGCGCGCTGCGTGTGAAGGTCGGCGAGGATCGTGGCCTCGTGGCCGAGGGCTGGCAGCCGCTCTGGGTGGTCGATTTCCCGATGTTCGAGAAGGACCCGTCCGGCAAGCGCTGGGTGGCGCTGCATCACCCGTTCACGTCGCCCGCGGTCGTCGATGCGGAGGCGCTCCGCAAAGACCCCGGCAACGCGCTGTCCCGCGCCTACGACATGGTCCTGAACGGCTCGGAGATCGGCGGCGGATCGATTCGTATCCACGACCAGGACATCCAGGCGGTCGTGTTCGAACTGCTCGGCATCAGCGACGATGAAGCCGAGGAGAAGTTCGGCTTCCTGCTGCGCGCGCTCGAGTACGGCTGCCCGCCGCACGGCGGCATCGCGTTCGGCCTCGATCGCATCGTCATGCTCATGGCCGGCGCCGAGAGCATCCGCGACGTGATCGCGTTTCCGAAGACGCAGTCGGCACATTGCCCGCTCACCAATGCGCCGGGCGAAGTGTCCGCCGAGCAGCTCAAGGAGGCCGGCATCCGGCTCCGCGCGCCGCGCACCGAATGAAACCGATCGAATCCGTCATCCTGGTCCATGGGATCTGGGCGCATGGCGTCACGATGGTGATGATGAAATACCGTCTCCAGAAGGAGTACGGGCTCGACGTGCATCTCTTCAATTACCCTTCGGTTACCGGGACGCTCGACGACAATGCGCGGCGCCTCTCCGATTTCATTCACGACCTGGGTCTCGATGCGACTCACATCATCGGACACAGCCTTGGCGGCGTCATTGCGCTGCGCATGTACGCGATCGACGAGGATGCAGTGCCCGGCCGCCTGGTGTGCATGGGCTCGCCGCTGACGGGCTCCCGCGCCGCCGAGTTCCTGAGCACGCAGAACTGGGCGGAGCCCATACTGGGTGAGTCGCTGCCGGCCGGCGTCGTCCACGAGGCCGCCAACGAGTGGGCGTCGCACGTCTGCGAACAACGCGACGTCGGGTCGATCGCCGGCACGACGCCCATGGGTGTCGGCCGGCTGATAACGTCATTCGACGGTGACAACGACGGCACCGTCGCCGTCGCGGAGACGCGCCTCGAGGGCGCCAAAGACCATATCCGTCTGCCGGTCAGCCACACCAACATGTTGCTGTCGAGCGATGTCGTGGACCAGGCGGTCGCGTTTCTGAAGCGCGGCCGGTTTCTGCGCGACAGCTGAGCCCGCTGTACAATCCCGAAGCCGCTATCTATGATGGCGCCGTTCCCGGGGCCGCGAAACGAGTTGTGACTGACCAGGAAGTCCCTTTGATCGCAGATCGCATCGTGTCGATGCTGCAATGCCCGCGCACCGGCGAGGCGCTCAGGCTTGACGGCCAGCTACTCATCAACCAGTCAGGATCCGCGAGTTACCGCATCGCGGACGACGGCATGCCTTTGTTTGCCGAGGAGTTTTGCTCACCCGAGGCGGCGGTGCAGCAGGAACACTACGACGACATCGCCGACGCCTACGCGGCGAACCTCGGCTATCCGCATACCCAGGAGTACATGGACTATCTCGATCGCGTCCTGCGCGAGGAGGTCGGGACGGGCAGGCTGGGGCTTTGCGGGGAGTTCTGTTGCGGCACGGGCGAGGCCTTCGCGTTGTTCTGCGACGCCGTCGATACCGGCGTCGGTGTTGACGTGTCGTCCTCGATGCTGGCCAAAGCGCGGCAAGCGTTCGCTGACGAGCGTTTCACGTTCGTCCAGGGCGATACGACGCGCTTGCCGCTCGAGAACGACCTTTTCGACACCGTGATCATGCTGGGTGGAATTCATCACGTTCCCGATCGCGAGGCGCTGTTCACGCAGGTCTATCGCGTGCTCAAGCCGGGCGGCCGGTTCATCTACCGCGAGCCCGTCAGCGACTTCTGGCTCTGGAGAGCACTGCGCGGCCTCGTTTACCGGCTGTCGCCGATGCTCGACCACCAGACCGAGCGGCCGTTGCTGCATGCGGAGACCGTGCCGGTGCTCGAGCGCGCCGGTTTCGTCGACATCA
This sequence comes from Woeseiaceae bacterium, assembly GCA_030066735.1. Taxonomy (GTDB): domain Bacteria; phylum Pseudomonadota; class Gammaproteobacteria; order Steroidobacterales; family Woeseiaceae; genus UBA1847. Next base: position 5,912 of record JASJBB010000037.1, read on the forward strand.
CCTGGCGCACTTGCGGCTTTCTCGGTTTCTGCCTGTTCATGAACAGCGATGTGCTGTTCGTGAATCGCGCATTTCGTTTCATCCCGGGAATCCGCGGCATCACGCGCGCGTTCGCGCGTTTCGACGACTGGTGCACGCGCCGGTCACTGTTCCGCCGGGCCGGACTGCAGGTCGTCGGCACCGCCCGCAAACCGGCTCGAGACTGACACAGGGGAAGCTGAGATTATGAGTGGCAATGTTGTAGTGAACGGCATCCTGATCCTGGCCAGCATGAGCTGCACCGTGATCGGCAACCTGCTGTTGAAAACCGGGGTGCAGCAACCGGGCGTTGCCGGCGTCTGGCCGCTTACTCTGCTCAATGCCAGGACGGTGCTCGGCGCCTTGTCTTTCTGTTTCGCGATGCTGTTCTACATGATGGTGCTGAAACGCACGACCCTGAACCTGGCGCAGTCGATATTCGCCCTGCAGTTCGTCCTCGTCATTATCGCGGCGAATGTCATCCTCGACGAACCGATCGGATTGCAGCGGTGGCTCGGCATCGGCCTGATCGCCTCGGGCCTGTTCGTGATCTCGCTCACGCCGCCAACGAGCCTGCAGTAGGACCGGATGGCCGACGCCTCCCGTGAAGAACTGGGATCGCCCGAGCGCTTCGGGCACTCGTGGGACATCTTCAGCGAGATCCTGCCGGTGCACGAAGAGCAGTTCCTGCGCTGGACGACCGGCATGGACAAGCAAGACTGGGCTGGCAAGCAGTTCCTCGACGTCGGCTGCGGCATCGGTCGCAATTCCTTCTGGCCGCTGACCTATGGCGCCGCGGGCTGCCTGAGTATCGACATCGACGAGCGCACGCTGGCGGCCGCGCGCAGCAATCTCGCCGGCTTCGAGCATGCGGTGGTCGACAATCGCAGCGCCTACGCAATCAACGAGAACGGCCGCTTCGATATCGCGTTCAGTATCGGCGTCATCCATCACCTCGACGACCAGCCTGCGGCGGTGCGGCAGATGGTCAACGCCGTGAAGCCCGGTGGCCGCGTGCTCGTCTGGCTCTACGGGTACGAGAACAACGAATGGCTGGTGCGCTTCTTTGATCCGCTGCGCCGGGCGCTGTTCAGCCGGCTGCCACTGGCGCTCGTGTATGCCCTGTCGCTGCCCGCAACGGCGCTGCTATGGCTGTTGCTGCGGCTGGGGCTCGGGCGCACGGAATACATGCGCTTGATTCGAACGTTCTCCTTTCGCCATCTCCGGGCAATCGTTTACGACCACATGATCCCGAAGATCGCCAGGTACTATCGTCAGGACGAGGCGCGCGAGCTGCTCGAAGACGCCGGTCTCGTCAACGTCCAGGTCCACTGGGTCAACGAGATGTCCTGGACCGTTATCGGCGCCAGGCCGGATTAGCCATGTGCGGGCTGGTCGGGTTTTCGATGGCGGGCGGCGCGCCGGACGCGCAGCGCGAGACCGCGCTGCGCATGCTGGACAGCATCGCCTATCGCGGTCCCGACGAGCGCGGCACGACGCAGCAGGGCGGGGTCGTGCTCGGCCACAACCGCCTCACGATCATGGAGCCGCAGGGCGGCCGGCAGCCGCGCGTCGGCGCGGACAGCGGCAACGCACTGATCTACAACGGCGAGATCTACAGTCACCGCCAATTCGACGCCGGGATCGTCGCGGACGGGGGCCAGCTCAGAGACCACTGCGACACGGAGACGCTGTTCTGGCTCTTGCAGCAGCGCGGCATCGAGAACACGCTCGAGGCCATCGACGGCATGTTCGCTTTCGCCTGGTACGACGCCGGCGCCGATGCGCTCTACCTGGCGCGTGACCGCTTCGGCCAGAAGCCGATCTTCTACAGCGTGGTCGATGGGCAGCTGATCTTCGCCTCCGAGATCAAGGCCCTGCGGCAGCACCCGGCGCTTGCCCGGGTTGCGCCCGACCTCGACGCGCTGGCCCTGTACCTGATGATGGAGTACCTGCCCGGCGCGGCCACCGGAATCGACGGCGTATTCGAACTTCCGGCCGGGCACCTGCTCGAGTGGCGTAATGGCGCAGCCACGGTCCGCGCCTGGTGGCGGCCGGACACGAAAAGCCGGGTCAGGCCGGACATGCCGGGACTCGAAGCGCCTCTCGAGCATGCGCTGGTCGAGGCCGTCGGTACGCAGCTCGTCGCCGACGTCCCCGTCGGCGTGTTCCTGTCGGGTGGCCTGGATTCGTCGCTGGTGGCCGCGATCGCGCGTCGTCACAAGCAGGACGTGGCCACGTTTACAGTCAGGTTCCCGTTCGCAAGTTTCGACGAATCGGCGCATGCGGAGAAAGTGGCGGCGCACATCGGCACCCGGCACACGACGGTCGAGCTGGGCCGACAGAACTGCATCGACGGAATCGAGACGCTGCTCGCCAACCTCGACCAGCCGTTCGCGGATTCGTCGTTCCTGCCGAGTTACCTGTTGTGCCGGGCGACGAAGGAACACGTCACGGTGGCGCTCGGCGGCGACGGCGCCGACGAGCTGTTCCTCGGCTACCCCAATTTCGGACTGCTTGGCTGGGCGCCTGCCATGGCGAGGCTGCCGCGACGGACAGGCAGGTTACTGCGTGGCATCGCCGGCCTGCTGCCCGGGTCCGACGGCTACATGAACACCGCGTTCCTGCTGCGCCAGCTCAGTTACGGGATAGGGCGGCCAGCCGAGCTGCAGAGCCCCTACTGGATGTCGGCCGTGCCCGCCATCGACCAGTCGCGGCTGTGGCAGGGCCGCGATGATGTCGAGTCCGTGATCGCTGCGCAGCTGCGCGAGCAGATACCGGGGTCGCGCCGCGTTGCCCTGCTCGATCAATGCCAACAGCATTTCATCGAGGCCTATCTCGCCCACGACATCCTGACCAAGATGGACCGCGCATCGATGTGCGTCAGTCTCGAGGTGCGTAGTCCGTTTCTTGCCAACGACGTGGCGGACATCGCACTGCGGCTGCCGCACGAGACGTTGCTGCAGGGGCGCGACGGCAAGCTGGTCCTGCGCCGGATCGCGGCGAGCTATCTGCCGGACACGACGATCGCGCGCAAGAAGCACGGTTTTGCGCTGCCCGTAGCGGCGCTGTTGCGTGGCGATCTCAGGGACCTGGCGGCTGCCATCCTGCTCGACCGGGCGAACCCGATGTATGCGCACGTCGATCATGCGACGGTAGATGCCTGGTGGCGGGCGCACGTCGATCGCGGCAGGGATCATGGCAAGCGCTTGTGGGCCCTGCTGATGCTGGCCGCGTTCTACCGCAACCAGTTCGCCTGACCGCGGCGCCTCAGAACGGGCTGCAGGTCCGGCCCTGGCAGATCGCGCGAATTTCCACGGCAATGACGTCGAGATAGCCAGTGTCAGCGGCGGCGCCGTAAATGCGCTGCGCCGACGCGGCGTCGAGACGCCCGGCGGCAATGGCCGGCATCTGCGGCCCGGCCGCGACGGCCGGCACGAACACCAGGTAACTCCCGTCATTGTCCTCGCGGACGAAACTGCCGTCCGCGGCAGCGAGCCGCACGCTGATGGCGTTGCCCGCGACCAGCAGGAACTGGTCGATGCCGTTCGGCTCGTTGGCGGCGTTCCAGGGCGGGTTCCGGATCAGCGTGTTGTTGGAGTAAAAGACCCGGTCGCCCGGCCGGATACCGGCGAGGCCGAGACCCCTCGGGTCCGCGATGCCGATCACGTCGGTCCTGCCTTCATTGAGCCGCTCGATCATCTCAGGCGTCAGGTGGTAGATGCCGTGATAGCGATCGCGCGACAACGGGCTTGCCGCCGCATAGGCAAAGCTGAGTACTCTCGAGGAGACGACGCGGCCATCGCCGTCAGCGGCGTTGTAGAACGCCATGACGTCGAAGGTCCGTGCTGTCGCCAGCTGCGTGGCCGCCAGTGACAGGCCGCGGAACTGGTCGAATCCCAGGATCGCCACGAGCACGGCGACCGCTACCCGGTGCCGGAACGCGAGGTCGATGACGGGCACGATCAGCAGGGCCGTGAGCGGCGCGAGAAACGCGAGGTAGCGCGCCTCGCGGAAGCCGACGACCTGTATCGTGACCGCGCTGACGATCCAGCAAACCGCGACGGCGCGCAGCCGTGCGTCCTGGCCGCGTAATGCCAGGAAGACGCCCGGCAGGACGAGCAGCATCGCGGCGATGCCGTAGTTGGGCAGGTTGCGCAGGTACAGGTCGCTCGCGAACGCGCTCGCCATGTCGTCGCCATACTGCGTCGCGATCGCGCCGACCAGGACCAGCGGGCGGGCGAGAAAAGCGCTGTCCGGCGCGAGGTCGCCGACGTGCAGGGCGTAGCTCAACCAGCTGAGCGCGGCGCTTGCGGCGGCCATGCCCAGTAACAGGACCAGCCTGCGCGCATCGACGCGGCCGCGGTCCCAGCGCAGTGCGAACGACAACATCGCGAAAACGACAATAGCGACCCAGTACAGCGCGTAGGTCTGCTTGATCAGGGTAACGGCCGCACCCAGCAGAACTAGGAGGACGGCCTCCCGCGTGCCGCCGCCGTCAATCCAGCGATGCGCCAGGAAGATCATGACGACGAACAGCAGGCCCGGCAGCAAGTCGTGACTCAGGTACGGTGCGTACGCATAAAAGACGACGGTCAGGATCGCGGCGCCGAAAGCGAACAGCCGCGCGATTCCGCTGCCTCCGGCCCGCTGCAGGCACCACCAGCAGCCGGCCAGGTACAGGCTGTGCAGCGCGGCGCTCAGGAAATGGTGGGGCCGGACATCGAGCGGGTCGGCCCCGGTCAGTCCTGCGATGAATTCGACCGGCCAGAGCACGATCGCGGGCAGCGGTCCGCGCTGCACGTAGAACGCGGTGCTGTCGCCGAAAAGATACCGGGCGTTGGCAATGGTCTGGTAGCCGTCGCCGTATTCACCCTGGATGAGGAACGCGCAGACCAGCAGCCAGGCCGTGAGCAGGAACCAGGCAAGTCTGAACAGTTTGTCGGCGGACATTTAGTCTCCGCCGTCGTCGAGGTTGACCGTGCGGCCGACGATATACGTGGGTTTGTCCTGTGACTCGTGATAGGTGCGCACGACGAGTTCCGCGATGAGCCCGAGCAGCATCGACATGAACCCCATCAGAATGAATAGCGCGGCGAGGGTCGGCAGCGGCGTCTCGATGAAGGACTTGCCGCCCCAGAATTTGAAATACAGCATCACTACGAAGGTCAGCAGCGCCAGCGCGTGGTTGAGCATGCCGAAACCGCCGAACACGTAGATCGGTTTCTGCGAGTAGTCGCCCAGGAACTTGACGACCAGCAGGTCGAGCGGGACCTTGACGACGCGCTTCAGGCCGTACTTCGATCGACCCGCTTTGCGTGCATGATGCTTGACCGGCAGCTCGGTCGTGCGCGCACCCGACCACGAGGCGTACACGGGCAGGAACCGGTGCATCTCGCCATAGAGGCGAATGTCCTCGACGATCGAGCGCCGGTAGGCCTTCAGCGTACAGCCATAGTCGTGCAGCCTGACGCCCGAAATTCTTGAGATGATCCGGTTGGCGATCCAGCTCGGGAGATTGCGGCTCAGCGCGTCGTCCTTGCGGTCCTTGCGCCACCCCGAAACCAGGTCGAAGCCCTCGTCGAGGCGTTCGAGCAGGCGCGGAATGTCCGCGGGATCGTTTTGCAGGTCCGCGTCGATCGGGATGATGATGTCGCCCGACGCGTAGTCCAGTCCGGCCATCATCGCCGACGTCTGGCCGAAGTTGCGCTTGAAGTGCACGACCCGGATGCGCGCGTCGCCGGCGGCAAGCTCGTCGAGCAGGTCCGCCGACCCGTCGGTCGAACCGTCATTGATGAAGATGATCTCGAAGTCCCGGCCGAGGTCCTGCAGCGTGTCGAGCAACTTGCGGGTCAGCGTGGCGAGATTCTGCTCCTCGTCATAGACCGGAACGACGATGGACAATGTCTCGGCCGCGTCAGTCACGATCGGCGAGGTCGGCTTTCAGTTGGTAGATCAAGTCGAGTGCGTCTCGTGGCGACAATGCGTCCGGGTCGATCTGATCGATTCTCTCGCGCAAGGCGTCCCGATCAGCGTCGCCCGATGATACCTCAAGCGGTAGCTGTCCCTGCGGGTTTTCGCGCTGTTCGACCCGCATCGACTCCAGCGTTGCAAGGTAGCGGCGCGCGCGCTGGATGACGTCGCGTGGGACGCCGGCAAGGGCCGCAACCTGCAGTCCGTAGCTCTGGTTGGCGGGTCCGGGCTTGACCGCGTGCAGGAAGACGAGCTCGCCGCCGTGTTCGGTGGCGTCGAGGTGCACGTTCTCGCACGCCGGTATCTCCCCGGCCAGCGCCGTCAGTTCGAAGTAATGGGTGGCGAACAGCGTGAATGCCGCGGCCGTCTCCCCCATGTAATGTGCGGCCGCCCAGGCCAGCGACAGGCCGTCGAACGTGCTCGTACCACGGCCGATCTCGTCCATCAGGACCAGGCTCTGCTCGGTGGCGTTGTGCAAGATCGTTGCGGTCTCCGTCATTTCGACCATGAACGTCGACCGTCCGCCGGCCAGGTCGTCCGAGGCGCCGATGCGCGTGAAGATGCGGTCGATCGGCCCGATGCGCAGGCTGTCGGCCGGCACGTAGCTGCCGATGTGCGCAAGGATCGCGATGAGCGCGGTCTGGCGCATGTAGGTGGATTTGCCGCCCATGTTCGGTCCCGTAACGACAAGCAGCCGGCGTTCGCTGTTGAGCGACACGTCATTGGCGACAAACGGCGTGTCGATGACCTGTTCGACGACGAGGTGCCGGCCACCCGTGATCTCGATGCAGGGCTCGTCGGCAATCTCGGGTTTGCAGAGGCGCAGCGCCATGGCCCGCTCGGCGAGGCAGGTGAGGACGTCGAGCTCGGCGAGCCGATGCGCCGTCAGCTGTAATTCGCCGAGCACGTCGTGCAACCGGTCGAGCAGTCCTTCGTAGAGGAGCTTCTCGCGCGCCAGCGCGCGCTCGCGGGCGCCGAGCACCTTGTCCTCGAACTCCTTGAGCTCGGGCGTGATGTAGCGCTCGGCCGATTTCAGCGTTTGCCGGCGCACGTACTCGACCGGCGCCTTGTCGGCCTGGGCCTTGCTGATCTCGATGTAATAGCCGTGCACGCGGTTGTAGCCGAGTTTGAGCGTCGCGATGCCCGTTTGCTCGCGCTCGCGCGCCTCGAGATCCAGCAGGTACTGGTCGGCATTGGTCGCAATCGCGCGCAGGTCGTCGAGTTCGTCGTCGTAACCGTCGGCAATGACGCCGCCGTCGCGAATCAGCATGGGCGGCGAATCGATTATGGCCCTGGCCAGCAGGTCGTGCTGTGCGCGGTGTTCCGTGATTTCGCCGTGCAATTCCTCGAGCAGCGGCGACTCCAGGGCGGCCAGCTTGTTGCGCAATTCGGGAAGTCGCGCCAGCGCCTCGCACAGCTGGCGCAGGTCGCGCGGCCGGGCCGATCTCAGTGCGACGCGGGAGAGAATGCGTTCGACATCGCCAACGCCGTCGATCCGGGATTGCAGGTCGTCCAGGGCGCCGCCCGTCAACAGCGCGTCAATGGCCTGGTAGCGGGCGCGCAGCGTGCCGGATTCGCGCAGCGGGCGCTGTATCCAGCGGCGCAACAGGCGCGAGCCCATCGGGCTCTGACAGCGGTCCATGACCCCGGCCAGCGTGTGCTCGTGGTGACCCGACAGCGACCGCTCCAGTTCCAGGTTGCGCCGTGTCGGCCCGTCCATGATGACGGCATCTTCGCGGCGCTCGACCGACAGGGCCTGCAGGTGCGGCATGGCCGCTTTCTGGGTGTCGCTGACGTATTGCAACAGCGCACCCGCGGCAGCGACGCCGCGCGGGAAGCCGTCGCAGCCAAAGCCGCTCAGGTCGCGCGTGCCGAACTGGGCGCACAGCAGCCGCCGGGCGCTGTCGAGTTCGAAGTGCCAGGGCGGCCGGCGGGTGATGCGCAGGTCCTCGCGCAGCCCGGCATCGGGCGGCCGGTCCTCGTCGACGATCAGCTCGGCCGGCCGCAGGCGCTCGAGTTCGGCGCGCATGGCCTCGGCCGAGGGCGCCTCGGTCAGCTGGAAGCGGCCGCCCGCGAGGTCGAGCCAGGCAATGCCGATGGTGTCGCCGTCCGCGAAGACCGCCGCGACGAGGTTGTCGCGCGTCTCGGCAAGCAGCGCCTCGTCGGTCAACGTGCCGGGCGTCACGATGCGGGTGACCTTGCGCTCCACGGGCCCCTTGCTCGTGGCCGGGTCCCCGACCTGCTCGCAGATCGCCACCGACTCGCCCTTGCGCACGAGCTTGGCAAGGTAACCCTCGACGGCATGGTAGGGCACGCCCGCCATGGGGATCGGGTTACCCGCCGACTTGCCGCGGGCCGTTAGCGTGATGTCCAGCAGGGAAGCGGCGCGCTTCGCATCGTCGTAGAAGAGTTCGTAAAAGTCGCCCATGCGATAGAACACGAGCATGTCCGGGTACTCCGCCTTGATGGCGAGGTACTGGCGCATCATGGGCGTGTGGATCGCTGCGGGCTCCGAACTCATTCGAGCCTGGCCTAGTCGAGGTCGGGCAGGGCTTCGAGCACGAGGTGGTAGTAGCTGATCATGCCGATGACCTTGTGTTCGTGAACGACCGGCGCGCGCCGTATGCCGAACTCGCGGAACAGCCGCGCGCAGTAGCGAATGTCCATGTCCGGGTGCACCGACACACAGGGCTTGGTCATGATCTCGAACACGTGCACACGCTCCGGCGCACGGTCCTTCGCGATGACCTGCTTGGCGATGTCGGACAAGGTGAGGATGCCGTACTCGTCGTGGTCATCGCGCTTCTCCACGACCAGGCTCGTGCACTGGCCGTCGCGCATCGCCCGCAGCGCGTCGAGCACGTTCTTGCGGCCGTCGATAAAGGTCACATCTTCGCGCATGGCCTTGCGCACCGAAATACGCTCGGGTTTGTTCATAATTGTTCCTCCACGATATCGACCAGGCGTTTGGCCTGGCTCAGAGCGCCCACAACATCTTCCACGTCAATCTGGACGGCAAGCCCGGTGCCAGGCTTGGCGTCGAACTCGCCAATGTCACCAATATGCTCGAGGATCTCCCGGCTCATGTGCTCCTCGACGAGCAACATGAGCACGTCGCGCTGCGTCGTCAGCGCCATGCCGAAGAAACTCGTCGTGCCTTCCGCGCCTTCGCCACGCGCGTTGCTGACGACCGTGCAGCCGGTGGCGCCGGCTTCGCGGGCGGCCTTGAGCACGTCGTCGGTCTTCTCGTCCTCGACGAAAACCACCAGTAATTTGAAATGCATCAGTTTTCCTCCAACAGACCGGATTCGTCCCGGTCTTTCTCTTTGCGTCGCTTCGCGCTCCGTTTCTCGAGGTATCCCGTGAGCTGTGCGTAGGTCAGTACCGCAATGATCGGGAACAGGCTTGCGAAGGCGACGAGTCCAAATCCGTCCAGCAGCGGGCTGCGGCCGGGTATCGTTTCCGCCAGGCCGAGGCCCAGCGCGGTAATCAGGGGTACCGTGACGGTGGAGGTCGTCACGCCGCCCGAATCGTAGGCGAGCGGTATGATCAGCTTGGGCGACCAGATCGTCTGCAAGACGACCACGACGTAGCCGACCATGATGAAGTAATGCAGCGGCAGCCCGGTGACGATGCGATAGGTGCCCAGCGCAACACCGACGGCGACGCCCAGGGCGACCGCCACGCGCAGGCCCCAGACGCTGATGGCGCCGCCCGAGACGTCGTGGGCCTTCATCGAGACGGCCAGCAGCGCCGGTTCGGCGACCGTCGTGGCGAAGCCGATGGCCAGCGCAAACACGTAAACCCACATGTAGGCCTTCCAGTCGCCGACGTCGCCGACGAGCGACTCGGGCGATGTGAGCTGTGCGGCCATTTCGCGGCCCAGCGGAAACAGCGCCGATTCGAGCCCGATCAGGAACAGGCCGAGACCGAGGATGACGAAACCCAGGCCGGCCAGGAGGCGTTTGAAGTGTGGCAGCGGCTTGCGCAGGATCAGGGTCTGGAAGCCGAAGATGAAGAGCACGATCGGCAGGACGTCCAGCGCCGTGTACAGGATCGTCATCATGGCGTCGGTAATCACAGCCACTGGATGATCCCTCCGTAGGCCATCACGAAGATCATCGGCGTGAGCGACGCGAACGCGATCAGGCCGAAGCCGTCGGTCATCGGGTTGCGGTCACGCAGGGACGATGCGAGGCCGACGCCGAGCGCCGTCACGAGCGGCACTGTAACGGTCGACGTCGTGACGCCGCCGGAGTCGTAGGCCACGCCGATGATGTTGGCTGGCGCAACCGCGGTCATGACGACGACGAGCGCGTAGCCCGAGATAATCATCAGCGGCAGCGACCAGCCGAAAATAATGCGCAGCACGCCGAGTACCAGCGCGGTGCCGACCGACAGCGCCACGGTAATGCGCAGCCCCAGTACGTAATTGCTCAGCGCTTCTTCGGTGTTCGGTATGGCGCCGGCGCCGGCGGCGATTTCCGACGCCTCGTTCGCAATGGCCGTTAGTGCGGGTTCCGCAATGGTCGTGCCGAAGCCGAGCAGGAATGCGAAGGTCAGCAGCAGGGGCACGCTGCCTTTTCTGGCGAGCGACACGGCCAGCGCGTCGCCGATCGGGAACAGGGCGAGCTCGAGACCGTAAATGAAAAACGTCAGTCCGAAGACGACCAGGACGACGCCCATGAGGATGCCGAACAGGTTGTCGGGCACCTGCTGCAAGACGACCAGTTCGAAAAACGCGATCACGATCACGATGGGCGCGAGGTCGCGCATGCTGCCCTTCGTGTGCGTCCAGAAAGCTGTCAGATTTTGGTTCATGTTCGAGCTATGATGGCTCGCGGGCAGTTCTTGTTCTTGGGACGATGAAAATACTGCATGTTGAGACCGGACGCCATCTCTACGGCGGTCCGCAGCAGGTTATCTACCTGGCCGGGGCGCTGGCCGAGCGCGGTTATGAGTCGATACTGGTGTGCCCGCCCGGATCCGGAATCGACAATGCCGCCCGCATGGCCGGCATCCGGGTGCAGAACCTGTTCTGCGCCGGCGACCTCGACCTGCCGTTCGCCTACCGTCTCACCCAGTACCTCAGGGACCTGCGGCCCGACATCGTCCACTGCCACAGCCGTCGCGGCGCGGACATGCTGGGCGGCATGGCGGCCAGCTTCGCGGATATTCCGGCGGTCGTCTCGCGCCGGGTGGACAACGCCGAGATGCGGCTGCTCGCGGCGCTGCGCTACCGGCCGTTTCGCAAGATCATCGCGATCTCCGAGACGATTGCGCGCGTACTGCGCGAGCATGACGTCGACGACGATCGCATCGAAGTCATCCGCAGCGCAGTGGACACCGAGCAGCTGGCGCGCCCGGCCGACTGCAGCAAGGTGCGCGCCGAGTTCGCCGTGCCGGCAGACGCCTGCGTGGTGGCGGCGGCCGGGCAGCTGATCCCGCGCAAGGGCCACCGTTACCTGTTGCAGGCGGTCGCCGACCTGCGCCATCGCTATCCACAACTGCGCCTGGTCATTTTCGGCGAGGGCTACCTCCACAACCAGCTGCGGGCCCAGGCCGCATCTTTGGGGCTGGGCGGTGTCGTGCAGTTCGCCGGGTTCCGGGACGACCTCGACGACTTCATGAGCTGTATCGACATTTTTGCGCACCCGGCGCTGGCCGAAGGCCTGGGGGTCGCGACGCTCAAGGCCGCGGCGGCGGCGGTGCCGGTCGTCGGCTTTGCTGCGGGCGGCTTGCCCGAGGCGGTCCTGGATGGCGCAACCGGGCTGCTCGTGCCGCCCGAGGACACGGATGCGCTGGCGCTGGCGCTGGCAGCGCTGATTGACGACCCCGGGCGGCGCAAGGCCCTGGGTGCGGCCGGCCAGGACAGGATGCAAAAAGAGTTCTCGATCGCTACGATGGCGAACAGGCACGTTAACCTGTATGAAACAATTCTGAATGGCTGACCACGAGTCGATCCGCAAGCTCGCCGCAGCCGTCGTCAACGACATGACGGCAGCCGGCAAGGCGGTGTCCACGGCCGAGTCCTGTACCGGGGGCTGGGTATCCAAAGCGCTGACCGACATCCCGGGCTCGTCGGCCGTCTTTCATTACGGCGTGGTGAGTTACTCCAACGGCGCCAAGGAGCACATCCTCGGCGTAAAGAACGACACCCTGGAGCAACACGGATCGGTCAGCGAGCCGGTTGTCGGGGAGATGGCCGCAGGCGTGCTCAACCTGAGCGGTTCGGATATCGCCGTGGCCGTCAGTGGCATCGCCGGGCCCACCGGCGGCACGTCCGAAAAACCGGTCGGCACGGTATGGTTCGCCTGGGCGATTCGCGACGGCGGCAAGATACGCAGCGAGACGCACCAGGCGCACTTTGACGGCGACCGCGAGCTGATTCGCGAACTGACGGTCGTGCATGCGCTGCAGGGGATTCTCGACCGCCTGTGAACATCAAGCGCATCTTTTTCGGGCTGTGGCCGGATCACCGGCAACGCGAGCGGCTGCGCGACATCATCAGCCCGGTGGCCAAGGAGGTCGAGGGGCGCGCTGTCGATCGCCGCAACTGGCACGTGACGCTGGCCTTCGTCGGCGACCTCGACGTGCGTTTTATTCCAGGGCTCATGGACGCCGCGCGGGAAATCGAGATGACGCCGTTCCGGCTGCGGCTCGACCGCCTGGAATTCTGGCCGCGGCCGAAGATTGCCGCGGTCGTGCCGCCAAGGGTGCCGCCCGACATGGAGACACTGGTGAACCAGCTGCACGGCCTGATGCAGGACGTGGGCGTCGACCCTCCCGAGCGCGTGTACCGGCCGCACATCACGGTCGCGCGGAATGCGCGCCACTTCGAGCCGCTGCGCCTGCCGCAGTCCGCGGAAATCGAGTGGTCGCAGTTCGAGCTGCTCGAGTCGGTCAGCGAGCACGGCCGGACGACGTACCGCCCGCTGCTCAATGACTTCTGAGCGTTTCTTCAGAAACGCCCGAAATTGGGATTCTTGATACTGTAGTTATGTACAGGTGTTTGTGGAATAATACTCACCCTCGTTAACCCCTACCGGATGGCAATAAACAATGGATGACAATCGCAAGAAAGCGCTCGCCGCGGCCCTCGGACAGATCGAAAAACAGTTTGGCAAAGGCTCGGTTATGCGCCTCGGCGACAGTGGCACGGCCACGAATATGGAGGCCGTCTCGACCGGCTCCATCGGCCTCGATGTCGCGCTCGGCATCGGCGGCGTTCCCAAGGGACGTGTCGTGGAGATCTACGGTCCCGAGTCATCCGGCAAGACTACGCTGACCTTGCAGATCGTGGCCGAGGCCCAGAAAACGGGCGGTACGGCCGCATTCGTCGATGCCGAGCATGCGCTCGACCCGGCGTATGCCGAGAAGCTGGGCGTCAATGTCGACGAACTGCTCGTCTCGCAGCCCGATACGGGCGAGCAGGCGCTCGAGATCACCGACATGCTCGTACGCTCGGGTGCTGTCGATGTCATCGTCGTCGACTCGGTCGCGGCGCTGACGCCAAAGGCCGAGATCGAAGGCGAGATGGGCGACTCGCACATGGGTCTTCAGGCCAGGCTCATGTCGCAGGCCCTCAGGAAGCTGACGGGCAACATCAAGCGCTCGAACGCCATGGTCATTTTCATTAACCAGATCCGCATGAAGATCGGCGTCATGTTCGGTAGCCCCGAGACGACGACCGGCGGCAATGCGCTCAAGTTCTACTCGTCGGTGCGCATGGATATCCGCCGCATCGGCGCCATCAAGAAGGGCGACGAGGTCATCGGCAACCAGACCCGCGTCAAGGTCGTCAAGAACAAGGTGTCGCCGCCGTTCAAGATGGCGGAGTTCGAAATTCTCTACGGGCAGGGCATCTCGCGCGAGGGCGAGATCATCGACCTCGGCGTGCAGCACGGCCTCATCGACAAGGCCGGCTCGTGGTACAGCTACGGCGATGACCGCATCGGCCAGGGCAAGGAAAACGTCCGCGAGTTTTTGCGGACTAACCCCGAAGTCGCCGGCGAGATCGAGGCAAAAATCCGCGCCAAGCTGTTGCCCGACACGGTTGCCGCGCCGGCTGCCGACGATAATGCGGACGCGAAGGTGGTTGCCCGGGAAGCCTGACGCCTGGACGACGACCGATTCACTGACCCCATCGAGGCCCGCAAGAAGGCGATGGACTACCTCGCCCGGCGCGAGCACGGGCGAGGGGAACTGCTCGGCAAGCTGACCCGGTTCGGCTTCGATGCCGACGTGGCCGACGATGCGGTCGCGCAACTCGTTGCCGACGGCCTGCAAAGCGACGCGCGCTTCGCCGAGGCCTTCGTCCGTTCCCGTATCAACCAGGGCAAGGGCCCGGTCCGTATCCGGGCCGACCTGCGCGAGCGGGGCCTGGGCGGGTCGGCCATCGACCTGGCGCTCGAAGACGCGGACGAAGACTGGTACGCGCTGGCCAGCGAGGTGCGTTTGAAAAAATTCGGTCCGGAGACTCCCTCAGAGTTCCCGGACAAGGCCAGGCAAATGCGCTTCCTGCAGTCCCGTGGTTTCGAGCCGGACCAGGTGCAGGCCGCCGTTTCGGCTGACGGGGTACTCTGAAACAGCATCTCGGCCTACAATTCGCCTCATGAAGACCATGACGAGCAACGCGCTGCGCCAGGCATTCCTGGATTTTTTCCGCGACAAGGACCACGAGGTCGTCGCCAGTTCTCCGCTCGTGCCCGGCAACGACCCGACGCTGTTGTTCACCAACGCCGGCATGGTGCAGTTCAAGGACGTGTTCCTGGGATCGGACAAGCGCAAATACGATCGCGCCGCGACGTCGCAACGCTGCGTGCGCGCCGGCGGCAAGCATAACGACCTCGAGAACGTGGGCTACACGTCCCGCCATCACACGTTTTTCGAGATGCTCGGCAACTTCAGCTTCGGCGACTACTTCAAGCGCGACGCCATCAAGTACGCCTGGGAGTTCCTGACCGAGACTCTCGGGTTGCCCGAGGAGAGGCTCTGGGTGACCGTCTTCAACGACGACGACGAGGCAGCAGACATCTGGCTCAAGGAGATGCAGGTCGATCCCGAGCGCTTCACGCGCATGGGCGAGAAGGACAACTTCTGGGCCATGGGCGACACGGGCCCCTGCGGACCGTGCAGCGAGATCTTCTTCGACCACGGGCCCGGCGTCGAAGGCGGCCCGCCGGGCTCGCCCGACGAGGACGGCGATCGCTACGTCGAGATCTGGAACCTCGTGTTCATGCAGTTTGACCGTTCCGCCGACGGCGAGATGACGCCGCTGCCGAAACCCTCGGTGGATACCGGCATGGGACTGGAGCGCGTCGCTGCGGTCATGCAGGGTGTACACAGCAATTACCAGATTGATCTCTTTGCGGGACTGATCGAGGCGGCCGCCAATGTCCTCGGCGTCGAGAACGACGGGTCGAGCTCGCTCAACGTCATTGCGGACCACATCCGCGCCAGCGCGTTTCTGATCGTCGACGGCGTATTGCCGGGCAACGAGGGCAGGGGCTATGTCCTGCGGCGCATCATCCGCCGCGCGATTCGCCACGGCAAGAAACTCGGCGCGCATGATCTCTTTTTCCACAAGCTCGTGGGTCCGCTGGCTGACGAGATGGGCGAGGCGTACCCGGAACTTCGCAAAGCGCAGGCGCACGTCGAAAAGGTGCTCAGGAAGGAAGAGCAGCGTTTCGCCGAAACCCTCGATGCGGGCATGGAAATTCTCGAGGGCGCCGTCGCGGCGCTCGACGGCACGGAGATACCGGGCGACATCGTCTTCAAGCTTTACGACACCTATGGCTTCCCGGTCGACCTGACCGCGGACGTCGCGCGTGAACGTGGTCTCAGCCTGGATACCGCCGGCTTTGAAGCCGCGATGGCCGAGCAGCGCAGGAAGGCGCAGGCTGCCAGCAAGTTCAGCGCCCTCGGCAAGGACGGCATAGAAACCGACGCCGAGTCGGAGTTCCTCGGTTACGAGGGCACCGAGGCCTCGTGCGAAGTCATTGCGTTGTTCAACGACGGCCAGCCGGTCGACACACTCAACCTCGGCGAAGATGGCGCGGTCATTCTCTCGTCCACGCCGTTCTACGCCGAAAGTGGCGGCCAGATTGGCGACACCGGCACGATTGCCGCGGGCGATCACTCGTTCACGGTTGTCGACACGCAGAAGAAGGGCAGGGCCATCGTTCACTACGGCTCGGTGCAGGCAGGCGAGCTCAGCGTGGGCGACACGGTCGAGGCGCATGTCGACGCGGAGCGTCGGCAGGCGATTCGCCTCAACCATTCGGCCACGCACCTCATGCATGCCGCGCTGCGCGAGGTGCTCGGCGATCACGTGCAGCAAAAGGGCTCGCTGGTTGCGCCCGACCGGCTGCGTTTCGACTTCTCGCACTACGAGCCGGTCAGCGCAGCGCAACTTGCCGAGATTGAAAACATCGTGAACGACGAGATTCGCCGCAACGTCCCGGCAGACACGAAGCTGATGAGTTATGACGGCGCCGTGGAATCGGGCGCCATCGCGCTGTTCGGCGAAAAGTACGAAGATGAAGTTCGCGTATTGAATTTCGGCGACTTCTCGATCGAGCTCTGCGGCGGCACCCATGTCAATCGCACGGGCGACATCGGTGTGTTCCGGATTACGCACGAGACCGGCATCGCCTCGGGCGTACGCCGCATCGAAGGAGTTACCGGCAAGGGCGCAATCGACTGGATAGACGCTCGCGAGCAAACGCTGGCCGATGTGGCCAGCCTGCTGAAAAGCCAGCCCGATCAGGCTGCAGCCAGGGTCGAACAGCTACTGAAGCAAAACAAAGATCTTCAGAAAAAGCTGGCGGCGGCCAAGCACGCCATGCTGACGGGCAAAGGTTCCGACCAGAACGACGAGGTCGAGGAGGTCGGGGGCATCAAGGTGCTGGCGGCGCGGCTGCACGACGTTGATGCCGGGCTGTTGCGCGAGGCGGTGGACCGGGCCAAGGACAAGTTGCAGAACGCGGTCATCGTGCTGGGAACGGTCGAGGACGGCAAAGTTCTGCTCGCCGCGGGTGTTACGAAGAACAACACCGACCGCATCCGCGCCGGCGACCTGATCAAGCCCGTGGCCGAGCAGGTGGGCGGCAAAGGTGGCGGCCGGCCCGATTTTGCACAGGCGGGCGGCAGCAATCCGGAGGCGCTCGACAGCGCCCTGAGCTCCGTCTCCGCATGGGTCGCGGAACAACTGGGCTGACCGGCCGGTCGATATTCCCGTTCAGGTGGGCATCCGTGCCCGGAATCCGCTAGTATTACAGCGGTTTACAGTCGAACGACGCGTACAAAAAAAGAACAACGGGCGGAGTCCCGTGAGCAGGAGTAGGAAGTCATGCTTATTCTGACGCGACGCGCTGGTGAGACGGTCATGATCGGGAGCGATATTACGATCACCGTCCTGGGGGTCAAAGGGAACCAGGTGCGTATCGGGATTAACGCCCCGAAAGACGTAGCTGTGCACCGCGAAGAGATCTACGAGCGAATTCAGAGCGAACAGGCCGAGAGCGGCGCCGAAAAAGCCGCCGGAAACGACTAACTGGTAGTAGCCCCTGTAGGAGCTCGCCCCGGCGAGCGACTGTATTTACTTGGGTGAATACTGCCAGTAACATGAGCGCCCGCTGCGCGAGCGGCAACAATATCGGAGAGATGGCTGAGTGGTCGAAAGCGCTCCCCTGCTAAGGGAGTAAGGGTTAAAAGCCCTTCGAGGGTTCGAATCCCTCTCTCTCCGCCAGACAAGAACTAGAAAGGCCCCCCTGAGGGGCCTTTCTAGTTCTTGCCTGGCCGAGGTTGAGCAGGATTATAGATCCCTGTTCGACCAACGCAGCCGCGAAGCGGCCAGTTGGCGAGGAGCCCGCAACGCGGGCGACTCAATCCCGCGAGCGAGAATCCCTCGTCGCGCAGCGCCAATCCCGCGCCCGAGAATCCCTATCGTATCGGGGCCAGTCAGAACGTCTTCTCTCTGGTGGCTGCGCACTCGTAATTGGTAACAAGGCTGCCAACACGTATGACCAAATCCAGTGATCTGCGGTCAAGACTCAAACGCGAACCACTGGTATTCTCGGTATTGATTGCTCTGACCGCGAACTCAGTAACCTCGTCCACCAGGTACTTTTTGGGCCCGGTACTGTGGTGCAGAAGAACAAATCCGCTGCCGAGATCGACCGTCACGTAGACCGAGCCTCGGTCTGTGGTGAGACTTCCCGTTCCACGCATCTTGCATTCGAGCGCTAGCGGTTCCGCACCTATCGCAGTCTGAACGAACAGCAGGACAATCAGAGATCTCCTCACTCGTTCTCTAATCCCTATCAACCGCTGCCATCGCCGCACCAATAATCCCGGCGTTGTTCCGAAAGCGAGCCACGTGAATCGGCGTGGTCACAGTCAGCAGATCGCGAAAATTGTCGTATTTCTTGCTGACGCCGCCGCCGAGGATAAAATGATCGGGTGAGCAGACACGCGCTGCCCGGTTGAGAAACTTGTCGAAGCGAGCGCCCCATTCCTCCCACGACAGGCCCTCGTCTTTGCGGACCCGGTCGCTCGCCCATGTCTCGATCGAGATGCCGCCTTTGCCGGCCATGTGCCCGAGTTCGAGGTTGGGGATCAGCTGCCCCTGGTAGAAGAGGGCGCTGCCAATGCCCGTGCCGACCGTAATCGTGATGACGAGGCCGTCAAGCCCGACACCGGCCCCGAGCCTCATTTCCGCCATGCCGGCGGCATCGGCGTCATTTAGAACCGTAAAAGGCAGGTCAGTCGCTGCAGAAAGGGCTTCATCGACAGCAAGGTCGCGCCATTCCTCGCCCATGTTGCTGGCGCTTTTGGCGACCCCGTCAACGACGATAGTGGGAAAGCAGCAGCCGACCGGCCCGGAATAATCGAGTTCGGAAACGAGCTGCCGGACCGTGTCTGCGACGGCAGCCGGCGTGGCCGGCCTGGGTGTGGGGATGCGCAGCCGCTCGCTGGCAAGCTCGCCGGAGTCGGTGTCGACCAGCGCGCCCTTGATGCCGGAACCGCCGATATCGATGCCGAGAGTCTGTGCCATGCCCTACGTTACCACGCCGATTGGCGCCGAAAACGGCCCTTTACCTGCCCGACAGGGGGCAGTATCATGTGCGGCCGCTCGGCAGGGGGAGTACCATTCACCTGCCAGCACAGAACAAAGCGCCCGTAGCTCAGTTGGATAGAGTACCTGGCTACGAACCAGGCGGTCGGAGGTTCGAATCCTTCCGGGCGCGCCATTTTCTCGTAGGTGTATTCCGGTCACATGGTTTACACCTTATTCCGGACACATGGTTAACACTTTGTCCGGGTCGAACGGATTGGGGCCGGGTTCCACCCGGCCCCTTTCATTATCGAAGTATCCCAGATCATACTCCAGGAA
>JASJBB010000133.1 GCA_030066735.1 Woeseiaceae bacterium
GTGCCCGAGAGCGTGATCGCGTTCGTCGACCAGGCGACGCCCACGGCGATCAGTTTCGGCGCCATCGACGGGGCGCGCTTTACGGGCGAAGTAACCGAAATCTCGACGGCGGGCAGCGCTGCTGTGTTCCCCGTCGTAGTGCGCGTGATCGAAGATCATCCGTCATTGCGCTCCGGTCTAGCGGCAGACGTGACCTTTCAGTTCAGCACGACCGCTCTCGAGGACACCTTCGTCCTGCCGCTCGCGGCGATCATCAACGATCCGGATGGCGTTTACGTGTATATCGCAGAGGCGGGGGAGGTTACCGGCGAGGCGCTCGTTGCGCGTCGTGCGGTCACACTCGGCGAATTGACGCAGGACGGCGTTGAAGTCGTGAGCGGGCTGTCACCAGGCGACGACGTCATCATCGCCGGCGTCTCCGTAATCCGGCCTGGCCAGCGCGTGCTGGTCCAGTAACGGGTATAGCGCAGTCATGCTGCTGACACGGAGCGCGATCGAGCAGAATCGCATAACCCTGACGATTATCGTGCTGGCGGTACTCGCCGGCCTGTTCGCCTACCAGGGCATCCCCAAGGCCCAGGACCCAGGGTTCACGATTCGCACCGCGGTCATTACGACGCGGTTTCCCGGCGCGAGTCCGCAGCGTGTCGAGGAACTCGTGACCGACAAGATCGAGAAGAAAGTTCAGGAAATGCCGGAGATTGACAACATCACGAGCGAATCGCGGACCGGCATCTCGATCATCTTCGTCAATTTCAAGGAGAGCTACAAGATCATGCGCCCGATCTTCGACGACCTCCGCCGCAAGGTGGAAACCGTTGTCGAGGATCTGCCCCAGGGGTCGACTGTACCGGTCGTCAACGACGAATTTGGCGACGTCTTTGGCAGCGTTTACACGTTAACCGGCGATGGCTTCAGCTATGCGGAACTCAAGGAGGTTGCCGACGAGCTCAGGGACGTCCTGCTCAGGGAACCTGACATAGCAAAGGTCGAAATTCACGGCGCGCAGCAGGAAGTCATTTTCGCCGAGTACAATAACTCGCGCTTGTCCGAGTTCGGGCTGTCGCCACAACAGCTTGCCGCAACCCTGGCGTCTGCCAACATCGTCTCGTCAGGCGGCAACGTGATCAGCGGTCGAGAGCGTATCGCGCTGGAGCCGACCGGCAATTACGAGTCGTTGCAGGAACTGAGGCGCAGCGTCATCCAGCTGCCCAACGGTGCTCTCGTCTATCTCGAAGACATCGCCGACATCTACCGCGGCTACAAGGATCCGCCGCAGAGCGTCGCGCGAGTCAACGGCGAGCCCGCCCTCGCGCTCGCCATATCCATGCGCGAAGGCGGCGACATCCTGAAGCTCGGGGACCGTCTCAATGAATTGATGCCGCAACTCGTCGCGCAGTATCCGTGGGGCGTCAATATCGAGAAGATCTGGTTCCAGGCCGATCTCGTCAGGACCAACGTCGACAACTTCACGAATAACCTGATGCAGGCCATTGCCATCGTGATCCTCGTGATGATCGGTTTTCTCGGCCTTCGCACCGGCCTCGTGGTCGGCGCGCTGGTGCCGACCACGATGATCGCGACGTTCTTCGCGATGCAGGTCTTCGACATTACGATCAACCAGATTTCGCTGACTGCATTGATCATCTCGCTCGGCCTGCTGGTCGACAACGCGATCGTCATGACCGAATCGATCCTCGTAAAGCGTCAGCAAGGCGCGAACGCCGTCGATGCGGCCGTCGAATCGGGCAAGGAACTCGGCATGCCGCTGCTTATCTCGTCACTGACGACTGCACTCGCTTTCATGCCAATCGCGATGGCGAAGTCCGCAGTCGGCGAGTACACATCGGACATCTTCTACGTCGTCGCGATTACTCTGCTGATTTCGTGGTTGCTCGCGATGACGTTCATTCCGATGCTGACCACGATCGCGCTGCGCGTCGACGCGGCCAAGGTCTCGCGAGACGATGCGTTTGATGGCCGCTGGTACGGGATATACCGCCGATTGCTGACGACGGCGATATACAACCCCTACAGGTTCCTGGCACTGATCGTGCTGTTGTTCGTGCTCGCACTTAACGGGATGGGCATGGTGCGGCAGGAGTTCATTGCGCCTTCCGAGGACCCGATCTTCACGGCAAAGCTCGAGATGCCGCTTGGCACCTCGATTGAGACCAGCCAGGCGGTCATGACCAGCGTCGACGAATACGTTGGCCAGCAATTCTACGGCGCGGACGCCAGCCCGGTGCGCAACTGGCTGACGTTTATCGGTGACGGCGGGCCGCGATTCATGCTCAGCCTGAATCCGCCGAACCCGAATCCCGCGAACACGTTCCTAATCGCGAACACTTTCGAGGGTGACGAGGTCGAGGCCGTGATGCGCGGCATCGAGCAGTTCGTCCGTTCGAACCACCCGGACCTCGCCGCCCAGGTGAAGCGTCTCGAAAATGGCCCGCCCGTCGACTACCCGATCATCGTGCGGCTATCGGGCTCCGACTTCGACGCGCTTTATCGAATGGCGGACGAGGTGACCGATTACCTGTACGAGCTTTCAGGTGTTTCGGTTGTGAAGAATACCTGGGGCCTGCAGACGAAGAAGCTCAAGATTCGCGTCAACCAGGAGCTTGCGAGAAGGTCGGGTGTGACCAGCGAAGACGTCGCCTACTCGTTGCAGGCGAGCCTGACCGGAATTGACCTGACCCAGTATCGCGAAGGCGACGAGATCATTCCCGTGACTCTCCGATCCACTGCCGCGTACCGACAGGACATCAGCAAGCTGGAGGGGCTCACCGTGTTCTCGCAGAGCACGGGCCAGAACGTGCCGCTCAAGCAGGTTGCCGATGCCGTACTCGATTTCGAGCCCGGCATCATTGAACGGCGGGATCGCGAACGCACCTTGTCGTTGAATGTGCAATTGTTTCCCGGCGCGACGGCTGCGGAAGTCGCTGCCGGCCTGCGACCCTGGCTCGACCAGGCACGGGAGCGCTGGCCGAACGGCCACGACTATCAGATCGGTGGCGAGACCGAGGAGTCGGGCGACGCCAATGCTTCGATTGCGGCCGAGCTGCCCACTGCGGGCATGTTGATCCTGTTGTTGCTCGTCGCACAGTTCAATTCCATCCGCAAGCCGGTCATTATCCTGACGACGATCCCGCTCGGACTGATCGGTGTGACCTTTGGCCTGCTGGTGGCGAACTCGAGCTTCGGGTTCTTTACGATCCTCGGATTGATCGCGTTGTCCGGCATCATCATCAACAACGCGATCGTGCTGCTTGACCGGATCGCGATCGAGATTAACGAGTTCGGGCGTTCGCAGGCCGAGGCAGTGTTGTACGCGGCGCAACAACGCCTGCGACCGATCCTGCTGACAACGGCAACTACTGTGCTCGGCATGACGCCGTTGCTGTGGGGCGGCACGGCGATGTTCATGCCAATGGCGATCACGATCATCTTCGGCCTGGCGTTTGCGACCGCGCTCACCCTGCTCGTCGTGCCCGTGCTGTACACGCTGTTATTCCGGGTCAAGTTGCCGGCGCGAGCCTGAACCGCGGTGCGGTTCCATATTCCTCCCACGCCCAAAAGCAAAAGGCCCCAACAAGTTGTAAGGGCCTTTTCCTTTTTGATCGTGGTCGGGGTGAGAGGATTTGAACCTCCGGCCCCTGCCTCCCGAAGACAGTGCTCTACCAGGCTGAGCTACACCCCGAACAGGCGCGCAATCATACACCCTGATTCCCGGTCCGGCTACCCGCTCAATCCCCGATTTCGGGCATGAAAATTCGCCGTTTGCCGTCGTCGGTGCCAATTTCGGGCTGGATCGCCGGGATGCCGGCGGCCTGCTGCTCCCGAGCCCACGCCATAAGCGCGGCAACGCTTTCCTTGCCCGCGAGGCTCTCGATAGTCCTTTGGGTAGGGAACGGGATTTTGCGTTCACCGGATTGGGCAGAGGCCATAGCCTCGTCCACGGTGGCCCAGCAGTAATCCGTAATTTCGCTGCCGTCGGGCTGCACCTGCTGGCCTTCGGGCACGGCGGCCAGGAAGAACCGCGTGGACCAGCGCTTGGGCAATGCCGACGGCGTGATCCAGTGCGCGAAGTACTGCAATTCGCCGCAGGGAATCAACAGGTCCAGGCTCCGCAGCAGGTCTTTCCAGGCCAGGCTACCGTCGTGCAGCTGGTCACGCAGTCGTTCGTCGACGGCGGCATTGCTCCCGAGCAGCACGCCGGTTTCTTCGAACAGTTCGCGTACGACGGCGCTGTAGTAATCCAACGCCCCGGCGTCCACGCCCAGCAGCGCGTCGGCATCCGCCGGCGCCAATCCCGAGCACATCGGCCTGGCATCGGCTTCGTCGGGATCGAGCACGCCACCCGGAAACGTGTAGCTCTCGCCGAAGGCGTCGCCAGCGCGACGCCGTACCAGCAGAATCTCGGGTCCGCGGTTCGAATCGCGAACGACGACGACGGTCGAGGAGGGCAGCGGCTCAATCATGGGTCAGCGGACGAAGGTGCGCCAGGCCAGCAAACCGCCGATCGCCATCGGCACGGCGAACAGGTAATAGTTCATCGACATGTCGAAGCCTGCGGCGATCAGGTAACCGGCGGCAGCCGGGCCGACGACGGCGCCGAAGCGGCCCAGGCCGATTGCCCAGCCTATGCCAGTGCTGCGAATGCTCGTCGGGTAGAGCTTGGCCGCAACGGCATAGAGGCCCGTGAAGCCGCCCTGTTGCAGGAAGCCCATGATAAACGTGATGACGAGCAGCAGGTGCAGGTTGCGGGGTGCGGCGGCGAACGCCACCATCGCGACGGCCGACAGGAACAGGAAACTCGACACGAGCCTGGAGAGCTTCCAGCGTGTCGCGAGGAAACCCAGCGAGAAGACGCCGATGATCGCGCTCAGGTTGAACAGGAAGAACGCCTCACGCCCGGCCTCGGCAGAAAAACCCGTTTGCTCCATGAGCCTCGGAATCCAGCTCATCAGGAAGTACAGCGTGCTGAAACTCATGAAAAACGTCGCCCAGAGGGTCAGCGTTGCCTTCCAGTGCTGTTCCGACAACAGCAGCTTCATGTTGCCGAACACGTTGTGATTGCGTTCGGCGCCTGGCGTCCCGACCTCCGGCAGCGCGGCAATCGAAGGCTTTCCGAGCCGAGCCAGGATGCTGTTAGCGCGTTCGAGCGCGTTGCCCGGCCTGCGCTCGAACAGATACTTCAGGGATTCGGGAATTAGCAGTAGCGCTACAACGGCCATGACCAGCGTAGCGATGCCGCCGAACCAGAACATGCCGCGCCAGCCGAAATCGGGCATGACCAAGCCGCCGGCAACCGACGTCATCATTGCGCCCGCCGGGTAACCCGCCGTGACGACCGTTACCGCCAGCGCGCGGTACTTCTCGGGGCTGTACTCGGCCGCCAGCGTCGCCTGGGAGGCGAGCAGCGCGCCGCCGCCCAGGCCGCTGACAAAGCGCAGCCCGATAAACTCGGCCAACGTCGTCGCGCGAGCGGTCAGCAGGACCGATATGCCGATCAGCACCAGGCTCCCTATGATCAGCTTGCGACGACCGATGATGTCCGAGAGGGGCGCCAGCCCCATGGCGCCGGCCATCATGCCGGCCAGTGCAAAACTGAAGGTGAGCCCGAGGCGGTCGGCGGACAGGTCCAGGTCGGCGGCGACTCCCGATGCCACGATGGCCATCGCCGTAATATCGAAACCGTCGACCATGTTGAAGAGAACGCACAGCGCGATCACGAGAAACTGGCGCAGGCTGACGCCGCCGTCTTCGATGACGCGGGCGACAAGATGGGCGCTCGACGCAGGCGCTGCGGATTCGGACACGGGTCCGGCCTGTAATCAGGAACGTCGTCGCACGGCGAAATCGGCAACCGCCACCAACGCCTTCTTGTAGTCGGAATCCGGGATCTCGGCGAGCGCCGCGATGGCGGTGTCGGCGGCTTCCTGCGCACGGTCCGCCGTGTACTGCAGTGCGCCGGTCTCCTCGATGATCCGCGTGATCTCATCGAGCTGGTCCAGGCCGCCTTCGATGATCGCCTCGCGGATCAGCTGCCTGTCCGCCTCGGCGCCGTTCGCCATCGCGTAGATCAGCGGCAGCGTCGGCTTGCCCTCGGCCAGGTCGTCGCCGATGTTCTTGCCGAGTTCGGCGGCGCTGGCGTTGTAGTCCAGCGCGTCGTCGATGAGCTGGAATGCAGCGCCGAGGTTCTTGCCGTAGGTGATCATCGCCGCCTCGTCGCCAGGATCGCGACCGGCAAGCACGGCGGCAATCTGCGCGCCGGCTTCGAATAGCCGGGCCGTCTTGCGGTAAATGACCTGGCGGTAGGCTTCCTCGGTCGTGTCGGGGTCGTGCACGTTCATGAGTTGCATGACCTCGCCGGCCGCGATCGTGTTGGTAGCGTCGGCGAGAATCTGCATGACGCGCATGCTGTCGATGTCCACCATCATCTGGAACGCCCGCGAATACAGGAAATCGCCCACTAGCACGCTGGCCTGGTTGCCGAATACGGTGTTGGCGGTGTCGCGGCCGCGGCGGCGGTCGGAGCCGTCGACGACGTCGTCATGGAGTAAGGTCGCCGTGTGGATGAACTCGATGATGGCGGCGGAACGCACGTGCTGTTCGCCGTCATAGCCCAGGGCGCGCGCCGCCAGCAGCACGAGCAGCGGGCGCAATCGCTTGCCGCCGCTCATGACGATGTACTGCGACACCTGCGATACCAGCGCTACGTCACTTTCGAGGCTGGCCGTAATCAGTTCGTCGACCGCCTGCATGTCGTCCCGAGCCAGCTCGATGACATCGTCGACAGATGGCAAGACCGGGGATTTTTCTACCGCGTGCATAAGAAAGGAATGATGCCTGAATCGCCTGTGCTTGGCGACTGCGCAAGCCCTGTTTCCGGCCGTTGAAGCGTGTCCGCAAGCCATTGAATTCAGGGCTAAAATGGAGGGGGCTACAACGTTGACCCGGGGCGGGGTTATCTATAGAATCGCTGCTCCCTTGTGGCAGCCGCAAGGAATGCGCCTGTGCGGCGATCCGGCGGCCACAAAAACTACTTAATTCTCAGTGGGTTGCGTGATCTGCGCGAGTCACTGCACGGAGAGTACTACGATGTATGCGGTTTTTCGCAGCGGCGGCAAGCAGTACCGCGCGGCCAAAGGCGACGTCCTGCGTGTCGAGAAAATCGACGGCGACGAGGGCGCGACGGTCAAATTCGACGAGGTCCTGCTCGTCGGTGAAGGTTCGGACATCAAGGTAGGCACCCCGACCGTCGCCGGTAGCTCGGTCAGCGCGAAGGTCGTCCGCCAGGGCAAGACCCGCAAGGTACCGGTGGTCAAGTTCAAGCGGCGGCAGAACTACCTGCGCCAGGGCTCGCACCGCCAGTTCTTCACCGAGGTGGAAATTACCGGTATCACGGGCGCCGGCGCCACGAAGGCGGCTCCGGCCAAGGAAGAGGCGGCTGACAAGCCGGCCGAGAAGAAGGTCGCCAAAAAACCGGCCAATAAAAAGGCGGCGGCGAAGCCGGCCGCCCACAAGGCGGCGGCGAAGAAAGTAGCTAAAAAGGCAGCAGCGAAGAAAGCTCCTGCGAAGAAAACGACGACCAAGAAGGCAGCCAAGAAAAAGGCCGCCAAGAAGTCATCTGACTAATTAGTAGGGTATTCGACCATGGCACATAAAAAGGCAGGCGGCAGCAGTAAGAACGGCCGCGATTCAGAATCCAAACGACTTGGCGTGAAGATCTACGGTGGCCAGGAAGTGCT
>JASJBB010000132.1 GCA_030066735.1 Woeseiaceae bacterium
CGACGCCTGCCGCCTCGCTGATGCGCCGCAGGTACTTCGCGACGAGCGAGGCATCGAAGTGGAAGGCGTGTTCGAGCCCGCAGATGCCCGTGTTACCAAGGGCAGCCACGTCATCGTAACGATTGTTCGCCGCCGCCACGGCGTTAAGGGAATACGCCGGCAGATCGTCGCCAACGCCGTTGCTGCGCGCACGCAGCCAGTAGTGATGGAAGCCGAGCATGCCGAGCGGCCGACCCGGTCGGCCGAAATCGTGAATATAGGCGTCACCGAGGCGTGCCCAGTCGACGAACTGGATGCCGAGCTTGATCGAGCCTTGCGTATTGCGCAGGAAGTCATGCTCCTCGATGCCCAGCAGGTTCAGGAGCAGGAGAATCTGCGGGATGGTCGCCTCGCCGACGCCAACGGTGCCGATCTGCTCCGATTCGATCAGCTCGACGCGCGCCAGGTGACCGAGCGCTCGTGACAACACGGCGGCGGACATCCAGCCAGCCGTGCCGCCACCCACTACGACGATTTTCTGCGTCTCACTCATGTCGATTGGGCCGCCGATGTCTCCAAGAAAAAACCCCTGCCGAGAATAACCCAGCAGGGGTTGCTGATTAAGGCCTGACTGAAAAACCCGGGGCAGCGGGGGGCCCCGGGTCGTCCTCAGTGCTTAATTAGCCCGGTATGACACTCCAAACATGTAGGAGCGTCCATAGCGCTGGTTATCACGAACGAAGCGCGTGTCATCGTTGTCGAAGGAGCCGAGCGGTTCATCCGTCAGGTTGAAGCCCTGCAGCTGAACCGACCAGCCTTCGAGGCGGCCCGTGAAGAGCCAGCCGATCTGTGCATCGAGTACCGACTCGGACTTGATAGTCCGGAAGTTGCGGTCGCCGCCGAAGCCCGAGACCTCACCCAGGAAGTCGGAGCGGTAGCGGTTGCTGACACGAGCCTGGAAGTTCTCGTTCTCGTAGTACAGCGTGATGTTGGCCACGTCTTCCGAGAGACCCGGAATACTGATCTCGTTCATGCCGTCCGCCTTGACCGAACTCGTCGTATGCGAGTAGTTCGCGACGATACCGAAGTCGCGGATCGCGTCGGCGATGATGTCGCCCGAGAACTGCACGGCCAATTCGACGCCCTGGATGTCGCCACCCTTGCCGTTGATCGGCGCGTTGATGAAGCCCAGGTTCGTGCCAATCGTCGGGTCCTGGCCCGGGGCCGGCGGCGGCGCCGGGAAGCCCGTGAAGTCGAAGGGCAGGTCCTGCTCGATGATGAACTCTTTGAGGTCCTTGTAGAAAACCGCCAGCGAGACGTAGCCCGCCGCGTCGGCGAAGTACTTCTCGTACGACAGGTCGATGCCGTCAGCGACCCACGGCTGCACGCGCGGGTTGCCGCCGCTCGCGCTCCAGGGGCTGTTCAGGATGTCGGTCTCGTTGCGGTTGTCGTTGTTGAAGTTGTAGCTGAACGCCGCGCGCATCTGGTCCATACGGGCGCGCGCCACGGTGCGAGCCACCGAGAACCTGAGGAAGTTGTCGTTCGCGAACGCGAAGTTCAGGTTCACGCTCGGCAGCACCTCGTTCCAGGTGTCGCCATCGGTGCGCCTCGCACCGGTGACCCCGCCGCCATCGGTCGCGAGGGCCGTTGACGATTGGTCGACATCCATAATCTGGACACCGAAGTTACCGAAGACGCCTACGTCACCCCATTCGGTATCGATACCAAACTTGATGTAGCCGAGCAGCACGTCCTCTTCGACGTTCCAGTTCTTGAGTGTGATATCGCCATTGAAGTTCCGCTGCAATGTGTAGTCAACCGACAGCGGATCGTAGGTGACGAGGCCGCCCAGGCCGACAAAATTGAGATTGGCAACGCCCGTCGTGCTCGGGAGCGGTGCTTCGGTAGGACCACCGAAATTGAGGAAGCCCTCGTCGGTCCGCTTGTCTTTCTCTCGCGTCGCGAAGTTGGCGCCGATCACCATATTGCTGATGGGGCCACCAAACTCGCGGCTCACCTCGGCCCGGAACTGGCTGAGCTCATCAGTGATATTGAAAATCTTCTGGTAGCCGGCCTGGATATTGCCGCCACCCCAGCCGCGCGGGTCGGTCAGCACGAGCTGGCCCGGATCCGAGAAGTCGGCATCGGACGCGAATACGGCACCGGAACCGGTCATCGAGAAGTCGGTCGTGCTTCGCGGGCCGCTGTAGTTGTAACCGAGGCCCGAGTAGGACTCGCGGTCCGTGTCCTTGCGATCGACCTGTGACGTGCTGGCGTCGAACTCGAACATCCAGTTTTCAGTCAGGTCGAACTCGATGTTCCAGCCCGCAGACAGCAGGTCCGCTTCACGCAGCAGGATGTCGTTACGGCCGACGAAGTAGGTATCGGAGAAGGTGCCCGAGGTCACGAGACCGTCGCTAACCGTAGAATTGCTGAGCGTTTCACCCGCGCCACCCCACTGCAGCGGCACCTCGATGCCCTTGAGCTGCTGGTCTTCCGTGAATTCCGAGTAGAAGACGTCGAGCGAGGTCGTGAGGCGGTCACTCGGCATGAACTCGAGCGTGCCGATGACGCCCGTACGTTCCAGCTCGCCAGAGCGCAGGAACGGCTTGGAACCACCAATGACGCTGTCGCCGTCCGCGTCCGCGTAGCCCCAGGCCTCAAAACGCTCTTCCTGGTTCGGGTTGGTCATGTGGGCAAGGCCGAGCGCCAGGCCGACCCTGTCATCAGCGAACTTGTCGGCATAGGTAAACGAGGCGCGAATGCCATCGGACGATGAGCCCGGGACAGCGGAAAGATCGTTCCATTCGTAGCGTACGTTACCCGCAAGGATGCGGCCGCTCGTTTGCAGCGGCCGAATCGTCTGCAGATCGGCGGTACCCGACAGGCCCTGGCCAACGAGATCGGCGGTCGGCGTCTTGTAAACGACAACGCCCGAGAGCAGCTCCGCCGGGTACTGGTCGAATTCCACGCCGCGGTTGTCACCCGTCGTGACCTGCTCACGGCCGTTCAGGAGCGCCGTCGTGAAGTCCGGGCCGAGGCCGCGAATACTGATCTGCTGGCCGCGACCATTAAGGCGCTGGGCCGTAAGGCCCGGCAGGCGCGCCAGCGATTCGGCGATCGAGGCATCCGGGAGCTTGCCGATATCCTCGGCCGTGACGGCTTCGACGATGCTCTCGTTGCTCTGCTTCATCATCATCGCGTTTCTGAGCGAACTGCGATAACCGGTCGCGATAATCTCTTCGATGACCTCGCCGTCGTCCTGGGCGACCGCAACCTGCGGCAGCGCAATGGCGCCCGGCAGCGCGGCAGCTACGGCGAGCGACACGGCCGATCGACTGACGTCGAACGGCTTATTAGTTTCAAAAAAAACGGACTGCGCAGAATCGCGCTTGGATGTGACCATTTGGTTTCCCCCCGCTGTGGTCTGGAGTTGGAGCTTTGCGCAACATCTTATGAACGGCGCTATCACGGGGCAATGCAATGCATACGTATTCATGAGGTGAATACGTATGCATTGCATTGCGCCCGGGAACCACGCTGATAGTTTCTAATCCTCGCAAGAGTCCGGGGGGACTGGCGACGGGGCTCGTGCCGACATAGACGCAGCCCCGTCCCACATTTGCTGCCAATCGCGCATGCCGCTGACGACGAGCGGCCCGGGCGCTGGCCGCGCCTCTCCCGCCCATTTCTCTTCGCCTGCATGCGCTGCGGACACCGCAGCGCATACGTAAAATATAAGTACATGAAGGGTTTTGCCGCATGGCGACGGAAGCACCAACACTGGAAGCCGCGACTCACCAGGTACTCCGCCCGGAACGCCGCGCCGGCGTATCCCTGCACCTGAGCTCCCTGCCCGGCCCTTGCGGCATCGGCGAAATCGGTCGCTCCGCCCGTGACTTCATAGACACCATGCGGCGAATGGAGCTGTCGGTATGGCAATTCCTGCCGCTCGGCCCGACGGCCTATGGCGATTCCCCGTACCAGCCGCTGTCGAGCTTCGCCGGCAACGAGATGCTGATCGATACCGAGGCGCTGATCGACGCCGGCTACCTGAGCGACGACGAGGTCCGGGAGCTTACGACCCTGCCGGAACACTTCGTCGATTACGGGGTCCTGATCCCGATCAAGAAGCGCATCCTCGCGATCGCCGCGTCGCGATTCGACGACGTCGCAGACGTCGAGGAGAAAGCCGACTTCGAGGCATTCGTCGCCACGCACGACGCGACCTGGCTCGATGACTACGCGATGTTCCGCGTCCTGAAGAGGCTGCACGACCTGCGCCCGTGGCCTGAATGGCAGCCCGACTACGTGCGCCGCGACCGGGCCGCACTCGACGAGCTCCGAACGAGCGCCGCCGCCGACATACGCAAGTTCAAGATCGAGCAGTTCTGGTTCCATACGCAGTGGCAGGTGCTCCGCGCCTACGCACACGCCCGGGGCGTCGAACTCTTTGGCGACATGCCTATCTACATCGCGCTCGACAGTGCCGATGCCTGGGCCAACCGGGACATCCTGCGCATCGATCGCGACGGCCGCCCCGATGCCGTAGCCGGCGTCCCGCCCGACTATTTCTCGGAGGACGGCCAGCTGTGGGGCAATCCCCTCTACAACTGGGCTAGCCATGCCGAGACGGGCTATGCGTGGTGGATCGAGCGCATGCGCGCGTCGGCCGACCTCGCCGACCTCGTCCGCATCGATCACTTCCGCGGCTTCGAGGCCTACTGGGCGATACCGTCCGATTCAGAGACGGCGCGCAACGGCCAGTGGGAGCCGGGCCCCAACGGCGCGATTTTCGACGCCATGCGCGAGGCCCTCGGCAACCTGCCGATCGTCGCCGAGGACCTGGGCGTCATCACGCCGCCGGTCGAGGCGCTGCGCGACGAGCAGGGCATGCCTGGCATGGTCGTGCTGCAGTTCGATGTGACCGATCCGGACTTCCGTCTCGACGCGGTTCGGCCGAACTCGGTGTGCTACACGGGCACGCACGACAACGACACGACGATCGGCTGGTTCAAGGGCAGCCCGGACGACATCCGCTCGGAGGACGAGATCCGGAATGCCCGGGAGATGGCGCTCCGGATGACCGGCGGCAGCCCGGAGACTATACATAATGACCTGATCCGGGCGGCCTTCTCCACGGCGTCGCTCCTGGCGGTCGCGCCCATGCAGGATTACCTGGGCCTCGGCTCCGAGGCCCGGATCAATACGCCCGGGACTTCCGGCGGA
This sequence comes from Woeseiaceae bacterium, assembly GCA_030066735.1. Lineage (GTDB taxonomy): Bacteria > Pseudomonadota > Gammaproteobacteria > Steroidobacterales > Woeseiaceae > UBA1847. The sequence continues at coordinate 5,209 of JASJBB010000132.1, forward strand.
AACTGGCGCTGGCGTGTACTTGACACCCAATTGTCCGACGAACTTTGCGACAATGTCGCCGAGATGGTTCGGCAATCGGGACGCGCCGTCTGACGCGCCAGGCTGAGAGGCTACGGCCGGCGCGCGGACGCCCCGCGGCTCGCACCGAAAAACGCGAACAATAACGGGAGCTAGGCCGCAATGATTACGTCCGTTCACAAGGAAGACGCACGCTACGTCAGCCGCCTGACACAGCAAACGCTCGCATTGATCCTCGCGGGCGGGCAGGGTTCGAGATTGCGCGAACTCACCGGTTGGCGCGCCAAACCGGCACTGTATTTCGGCGGCAAGTACCGCATCATCGACTTCCCGCTGTCGAACTGCATCAACTCCGGGATTCGCCGCATGGGCGTCCTGACGCAGTACAAGGCGCACTCACTCATACGTCACCTCGTGCAGGGCTGGTCCTGGTTCCAGACCTCGCAGCGGGAGTTCGTCGAGATCCTGCCGGCCTCGCAGCGCGTCGGCGGCGAATGGTATCGCGGCACGGCGGACGCCGTTTACCAGAATCTCGACATCATCCGGACGCACGCACCCAGCTACGTGCTGATTCTCGCCGGCGATCACGTCTACAAGATGGACTATGGCCATTTCCTCGCCGCCCACGTCGAGTTCGAAGCGGACATGACCGTCTGTTGCCTGGAGGTACCTGTCGAGGAGGCGGCCGGACAGCTCGGGGTCATGAAGGTCGACAAGAACGGTCGGGTGCTGGAATTCCTCGAGAAGCCCGAGGAGCCGCCGTCTATTCCGGGCAAACCCGGCATTTGCCTGGCGTCGATGGGGAACTACATCTTCAACACGGAATTCCTGTACGAGCAGTGCATCAAGGATGCCGACACGCCGGACACGCAACATGACTTCGGCAAGAATGTCATCCCGCGCATCATCAAGGACTACCGTGTCTACGCCTATCCGTTTCGCGACCCGGACACGGGCGAGCAGGCCTACTGGCGCGACGTTGGTACCCTCGATGCGTTCTGGGAAGCGAACATGGAGCTGGTCTCGGTCACACCGCAACTCAACATGTACGACATGGACTGGCCGATCTACACACACCAGATCCAGTCGCCGCCGGCGAAATTCGTGTTCGATGAGCACAACCGCCGTGGCGAAGCCATCCAGTCCATGGTGTCGGGCGGCTGTGTCGTTTCCGGCGCCAGCGTACGCGGCTCGCTCCTGTTCTCGCGGGTGCGGGTCCACTCCTACGGCCGCGTGGCCGACTCGGTAGTCCTTCCCGACGTCGACGTTGGCGAGGGCTGCGACATTCGTCGCGCCATTATCGACCGCGGCGCCAAGATCGATCCCGGTATGCAGATCGGTGTCGATCATGACGAGGACCGCGCGCGCGGCTTCCGGGTCACCGACAAGGGGATTACGCTCGTGACACCCGAAATGCTCGGCCAGGCCCTGCATTTCACGCGCTAGACGCAGACGGTGAGCGATCATCGACACGCGGCACGTCATATTCATCGCATCGGAAAACGCCGCCTTGCCCGGAGGCAAGGTTGGCGGTGTTGCCGACGTCATGCGCGACCTGCCGCCGGCCGTCGCCCGCCAGGGCTACCGGGTCAGCGTCCTGACCCCGTCCTACGGCAGCTTGCATCGCCTTGACGGTGCGCAACTGACCGGTCATGTCGACACGAGCTTTCGCGGGCGAACCGAGACAGTCGACGTTTACGAATTGCCGACCCGTCTCGTTCGCTACGTCCTGCTCGACCACCCGATGTTCACGCCTACGGAACCGGGCCTCATTTACCATGACGACGGGGGGGATCGTCCTTTCGCGACGGACGCGAACAAGTTCGCCGCCTTCGGCGCCGCGGCGGCGGCGTGGGTCAGGACTCTGTCACCGCGCCCCGGTGTCGTTCACCTCAACGACTGGCACGCGGCTTTCTACCTTCTGCAGCGTGAATTCGCCCCCGACGCGGAGCCGCTGAAATCGATACGGACCGTGTTCTCGATTCACAACCTCGCGTACCAGGGGCAACGCCCGCTGGACGGCGACGACTCATCGCTCGCGCGCTGGTTCCCGAATCTCGACGTCGACCGTTCGATCATCGCCGACCCGCATGCGGATGACTGCATCAACCCGATGGCCTTCGCGATCCGCGCCGCGGACGCCGTCAGCACCGTTTCGCCGACCTACGCCGAGGAAATCTGCCGGCCGAGCGAACCGGCGCAGGGCTTCTTCGGGGGCGAGGGCCTCGAACGCGAGCTCGAGGCCGTTGCCGAAGATGAACGCCTCATTGGCATTCTCAACGGCTGTGAGTACCCGCCATCACGGCCGCCGCGTCCCGGCTGGCAGCGCATCATCAGCCTGCTCCGGGACCAGGCCGATGCATGGGCTGAAAGCGCGCCGCAGCACGAGGCGCATCGCAT
>JASJBB010000036.1 GCA_030066735.1 Woeseiaceae bacterium
CTGCCATTCGGGCAACGATCAGCGGCGTGGTTTCCGCACGCGATATCAAGCTCGGTCAGCACATCACGGCCGACAGTATTGCATTCCGGATTACCGATACGAGCGAGCTTGTCGCTTACCTGCAGATTCCGCAGGCAGAGCTCGCGAAGTTCGCGACCGGCCACTCCGCCGGCCTCTCCGTCGACTCGATGCCGGACACGATGTTTGCGGCAACGATCGCTCGCATCAGCCCGACAATCGATACTCGCAATGGCACGTTCAAGGCGACGGCCGTGATCGGCAACGATTCCGGCGACCTTGTTCCCGGCATGTTTGCCCGCTTCACGATCGCCTACGAAAAGCACACCGACGCTCTGCTGATTCCGAGCATCGCGGTCATCGAAGAAGATGACGAGGCCTCTGTCTACGTGGTCGTTGACGGTGCCGTATCGCGCCGCGTTGTCGAAACCGGCATCGCCAGCGATGGCCGGGTCGAGATCCTGGCCGGTCTGGAAGAGAACGAAGAAATCGTCGTCGTCGGCCATTCCGGGCTTCGCGACGGCAGCAAAGTGCTCGCCAGCAATAAGGCGGTCGACAGCTTTACGGGCTGAGCATCTGCGCCGACGCCTGGGGGCGTCGGGATTCTGCGCGGAAACATAAGGGAGGATCCGATGTCGCTGAATCAACTGGTTCCAGCCGTGCTTGCGTGTGCGCTGATTTTGGGCGCGTGCGCGCAGGAAGAGGCGCCGGAAAGCGAGGTCACGGAAACCGAAGAAGAAGAGGTCGTTGCGGTACCGGTCGAGGTCGGCCTGCCCATTCGTGGCGACATCTATGCCGTGTATTCGGGCACAGCGCCGATCGAGGCCTTCGCCGAGGCCGATGTCATCGCCAAGGTCGCGGGCGAAGTCCGCGAAATCCTCGTCGAGGAAGGCGATGAGGTCCGCAAAGGCCAGGTGCTCGCGCGGCTGGACGGCGACCGGCTGCGCCTCGAACTGAATCAGTCCGAGGCGAACCTGCGCAAGCTGCAACGCGACTACGAGCGCAACGTAGACCTCAAGGACAAGGGCCTGATCTCGAGCGGCGATTTCGACAAGATCCGATACGAGATGGAAGCACTCGAGGCCTCCTACAATCTCGCCAGGCTCGAACTCGACTACACCCAGATTCGCGCACCCATCGACGGCGTCGTTTCGAATCGCTACGTCCGCCTCGGCAACACGGTATCGGTCAATGACCCGGTTTTCGAAGTGACCAGCCTCGACCCGCTGGTCGCCTACCTGCACGTGCCGGAGCGTGAATACCGCAATATTCGCCAGGGCCAGATTGTCGGCATCGATATCGACGCCCTGTCCGGGCAACGCATCGTCGCCACGGTGACCCGCGTGAGCCCGGTGGTCGATCCGAACACGGGGACATTCAAGATCACAATCGAAATCAGTGACGAGCAGCGCCGAATCAAGCCCGGCATGTTCGGCCGCATCAGCATCGTGTATGACCAGCACGTCAACGTGCTGCAGGTGCCCCGCAGCGCCATCCTCGAAGATGACGGCGAGACCAGCGTCTTCGTCGTTGAGGATGACAAGGCGGTGCGCCGGTCAGTGGTCACGGGCTATAGCAACTCGGGCATGATCGAGGTTGCCGAAGGCCTGACGGACGGCGACCGGGTCATTACGGTCGGCCAGATCGGCCTGAAGGACGAAGCGCTCGTCACGGTCATCAACGAGTCTGAAGAAGCCCAGGTAAGCGACAATGCGCCGACTGATTGAGATCGCGACAGAGCGTCGCGTCACGATCGTCATGTTGATGGTCGCGATCGTGCTGTTCGGAATGGTGTCACTGTCGCGCCTGAAGCTTAACCTGCTGCCGGACATTTCCTACCCGACCGTGACGATTCGCACCGAGCTAACCGGTGCGGCCCCGGTCGAGGTCGAAAACCTGTTGACCAAGCCTATCGAAGAGGCCGTCGGCGTCATTCGCAACGTGCGGCTTGTGCGGTCGGTGTCGCGATCGGGCCAGTCGGACGTGACCCTCGAGTTCCTGTGGGGCACCGACATGGACATCGCCGGCGTCGATGTCCGCGAGAAGCTCGACATTCTCACGCTGCCGCTCGAAGCCAGCCGCCCGCTGTTGTTGCGCTTCGATCCTTCGTCCGAGCCGATCATGCGGCTTGGTCTGCTTTACAAGGAGGACGCCGGCGCCGAATCGGCCGAGGCGCGCCTCAAAGCCCTGCGCCGGCTCGCCGAAGATCGCATCAAAACCGACCTCGAAGCCGAGGAAGGTACCGCGGCCGTCAAGGTAAGCGGCGGTCTCGAGGACGAGATCGAGATTCGGGTCGACCAGCAGAAACTGTCGCAGCTCGGGGTCGGTATCGACCAGATCGCGGCGCGGATCCGCGCGGAAAACGTCAACCTGTCGGGCGGCCGGCTGGAAGAAGGCAACCAGCGCTTCCTCGTTCGCACGCTGAACGAATTCCAGACCGTGGATGAAATGCGCGGTGCGATTGTCGCCTACGTGGCCGACCGCCCGGTCTATTTGCGCGACGTGGCGACCGTCACGCGCGGCTACAAGGATCGTGAGGCTATTACGCGCGTCCGCGGTCGCGAGTCGGTAGAACTCGCGGTCTACAAGGAAGGCGATGCCAACACGGTCCAGGTTGCCAACCGCATTGCCGCGCGCCTGGAAGCCGTGAACGCATCGCTGCCCGACGAGATGGAGCTGATCCCGGTTTACGACCAGTCCAAGTTCATTTCTTCGTCGGTCAACGACGTCAGGAGTGCAGCAATCCTCGGCGGCATCATCGCCATCATCGTGCTCTACGGCTTCCTGCGCGACTCGCGCGCGACAACGATCACCGGCATCGCAATACCGGTGTCGGTTATTGGCACGTTCCTGCTGATGTACCTCAACGACGTATCGCTGAACATCATGTCGCTCGGCGGTATCGCTCTCGCCGTCGGCATGCTCGTGGACAATTCGATCGTCGTGCTCGAGAACATTGTTCGCAAGAAGGAACAGGGTGAGAGCATCCTCGATGCGGCGCGCAACGGTACCAGCGAGGTCGCCAGTGCCGTGGTCGCCGCCACCCTGACGACGATTGCCGTGTTTTTCCCGATGGTCTTCATCTCCGGCATCGCCGGGCAGCTGTTTCGGGACCAGGCGCTGACCGTCACTTTCGCACTGATATTCTCGCTGATCGTTGCGCTCACGCTGATCCCGATGCTGGCTTCGCTGGGTGGCAGCAAGCGTTACGAGAGCGCTATCGAATCCACGCCACCGAGTTGGTTCACACGTGGCGTAGCCTTCGTGGTCAGGCTGTTCGGCTATGCCTTCGCCGCCATCAAGTGGCTGTTCTGGGCCTTACTGTGGGTGCCGAGCTGGCTGCTACAGCGGCTGTATCGCATCATTGCCGCCGTCTATCCGGCGCTGCTGCGCTGGTCGCTCGGGCACCGTTTCGCGGTGATTGCGGCAGCGACGCTGATTTTCGCCAGCACCATGTCTCTGATACCGCGACTCGGCACGGAGCTGATCCCGCAGCTATCGCAAGGCGAATTCAATGTCGACCTGCGCCTCGCGCCGGGCGCGCCGTTGGTCGAGACCGACCGTGCCATCCAGGCTACGCAGCGGGCCGCGGCCGACCTGGACGCCGTTGCGCTCGACTATTCGGTTGCCGGTACCGGTAACCGCCTCGACGCGAACCCGGTTGATGCGGGCGACCATACCGGCACGCTGAGCATTGCCCTGCAGCCCGGATCGGGCCGCGCTGCGGAAAATGCGGTGATGGACGCGATGCGCGCCGAGCTGGCGAGGCTGCCGGGCGTGCAGTACGAGTTCAGCCGGCCGGCATTGATGTCCTTTGCGAGCCCCTTGCAGATCGAGATCTCGGGGTACGACCTCGAGGCGCTCGGCCGGGTGAGCAGCATAGTCGTGCAGGAAATGTCGGCTTCTGACCGCTACACGGATATCAAGACCACGGTCGAGCGCGGCAATCCGGAAATCCAGATCGTCTTCGACCAGGAGCGCGCCGCAAAGCTCGGTCTTGCAGTTCGCGATATTGCAAACCGGGTCGTCGCCAACGTTCGTGGCGAACTGGCGACGCGTTACACCTGGCGTGACAAGAAGATCGACGTGCTCGTACGCAGTGTCGATACGCGCCAATCCAGCATCGAGGAGATCCGCCGGCTGATCGTGAATCCCGAGTCCGATCGTCCCGTGTCGCTCGACGCCGTCGCCGACGTGACTGTCGCGCAGGGACCTGCGGAGATCCGTCGCGTCGCCCAGGAACGGGTGGCCATCATTACCGCGAATCTCGCCTACGGCGACCTTGGCGCCGCCGCTGCCGACGCGGGCGCGATCCTCGCGCGGACGCCGATGCCTGAAGGCGTCAGCGCCATCGTTTCGGGCCAGAGTGAAGAAATGCAGGAGTCGTTCGCGTCGATGCAGTTCGCGCTGGCATTGGCCATCTTCCTCGTCTATCTCGTGATGGCGTCGCAGTTCGAATCGCTCATCCACCCGTTCGTTATCCTGTTCACGATTCCGCTCGCGCTGGTCGGCGCCGTGCTGGCCCTGTTCATCACCGGCACGACCATCAATATCGTTGCGCTGATCGGCGTCATAATGCTGGCGGGCATCGTGGTCAACAACGCCATCGTACTGGTCGACCTGATCAACCAGCTGCGGGCACAGGGCAAGCAGAAGCTGGACGCCATCATGGAGGCAGGCCGTGCGCGCCTGCGGCCGATCCTGATGACCTCGCTGACGACCGCGCTGGGGCTGTTACCGATGGCGGTTGGATTCGGTGAGGGCGCCGAGGTGCGTGCGCCGATGGCGATCACGGTAATCGGCGGCCTGCTCGTGTCGACGTTCCTCACCCTGGTTGTCATCCCCGTCGTTTACTCACTGATGGATCGGCGCGCATGAGGCATACCGAGTTTGCGCTGCGCCGACCGGTCACGACCATAGTGACCTTCGTGGCGCTCGCGCTCGTGGGACTCATCGCATCCCGTCTGCTGCCGCTGGAGAAATTCCCGGACATCGAGTTTCCGGGCATTTTTATCCAGATCCCCTACCCGGGTTCGACGCCCGAGGAAGTCGAGCGGCTGATTACCCGCCCTGTCGAGGAGGCACTGGCGACGCTGTCGGGCGTCGAGCGCATGTTCTCGAGCTCGGACGAGGGCCAGGCGCAGATATTCCTGCAGTTCGGCTGGGACCACAGCATGGGCGCGAAGGGCATCGAAGCCCGCGCCAAGGTGGACAGCATCCGGCATCAGCTGCCGGAGGACATTCGCCGCATCTTCATCTTCACCGGCTCGCTGGGTGACCAGCCCGTCCTGCAGCTGCGCATTTCGTCCGAGCGCGACCTCTCCGACAGCTACGACCTGCTGGACCGTCTGCTGAAGCGCCGCCTCGAACGCATCGAAGGCGTATCACAGGTGCAGTTGCAGGGCGTCGATCCCCGCGAGATTCGTATCCTGTTCAAGCCGGATCTCCTGGTGCGCCACGGAATCGACATCATTCAGCTGCGCAACCTGCTGCTGAGCAGCAATTTTGCGGTCAGCGCGGGACGCATTACGGCCGGCGACCAGCGGTTGAGCATACGCCCGCGCGGTGAATTCACCTCGGTCGAGGAAATCCGCAACCTCGTGATCGACGAGACCGGCCTGCGGTTGCGTGACATTGCCGACGTGGAGCTGCGGACGCCGGATCGCAACTATGGCCGCCATCTCGATCAGCAATATGCCATCGGCGTCGCCGTCAGCAAGAGCACCGGATCAAACCTCGTTGACGTGACTGACAGGGTGCTTGCCGAGGTCGAGGAAATCGGCAAGTTGCCGCAGATGCAGGGCATCAACATTTTCTCACTCGACAACCAGGGAGACAGCGTCAAGGACTCACTGTCCGACCTGCTGAATGCCGGACTGGTCGGCGGCCTGCTTGCCGTACTCGTGCTGTACTTTTTCCTGCGCCAGGTGTCGACGACGCTGATCGTGACCGCGTCGGTGCCGTTCTCACTGTTGATCACACTCGGCGCCATGTACTTCTTCGGCCTGACCCTGAACATCCTGTCCATGATGGGCCTGATGCTCGCGGTCGGCATGCTCGTGGACAACGCGGTTGTTATCACCGAAAGCATCTTCCGGGAACGCGCGGAAACCGACCTGAGCCCGCGCGAGGCCACGTTGAAGGGTGTGCGCGAAGTCGGCATTGCGGTCATCGCGGGCACGATGACGACAATTATCGTATTTGCGCCGATCATCTTCGGCACCAAGGCGGACATTACGGTCTTCCTGACGCACGTAGCCCTCACTATCATCGTTGCGCTGCTGGCCTCGCTGGTCATCGCGCAGACACTCGTGCCGATGCTCGCGGAGCGTGTCGCGGTGCCGCCCCGGCCGAAGCCGAGCGGCATGATGATGCGGCTTACACGGCGCTACGAAAGCGGCCTGGGCTGGATCGTGCAGCACCCGTGGTGGGCGGCCCTCGGCATCTTCCTGACCTGCGTTGTCGGTATCCTGCCGCTCGCGCTGCAACTGGTTAAGTTCGATGCGTTTCCGCAGGACGTCGGCCGGCGGCTGTTCATGCCCTACCACATCGAGGGCCAGCACTCGCTGGAAACCATGGAAGAAGCCGTCGATACCGTCGAGAACTACCTCTACTCGCGCCAGGAAGAACTCAATATTCGCAGCGTCTACAGCTACTTCGATCTCGAACGCGCCGAGTCGACGCTGCTGCTCACCGACGAAGATGACGCCACGCTGTCGACCAAGGAAATTATCGAGCGCATCGAAGCGGACCTGCCCGCACTCGCCATCGGCAAACCGAGTTTCCAGTTTGACCAGCAAGGTGGCGGGGAAGGGTTCAGCATCCAGATCTCGGGCGACTCCACGACCGTGCTTAACGAACTCGGTGACGAGATCGCCCGCGCCCTGCTGGGCGTGAATGGACTCAAGGACGTACGCAGCGACGCCGAAAGCGGCGACAAGGAGGTCCGCGTTATCGTGGACCGCGACCGTGCCGCCGCCGCGGGGCTGACGAGCCAGGACGTCGCACAGGCCGTGTCCATCGCGATGCGTGGCGAGAACCTCCGTGAGTTCCGTGGCGAATCGGGCGAGGTCGCCGTGCGGCTGGCTTTCCGGGAGGACGAGAAACAGAGCGTCGAACAACTGGCCGACCTGCCGCTGTACCGGGCCGACGGCCAGCGCATCACACTCGGTAGCGTGGCGAACCTCCACGTAGGTCAATCGCCCGATACGATACGGCGCACGGACCGTCAGACCTCGGTCGTCCTGTCCGGCAACCTCGAGAAAGACGTCAGCCTCGAGGACGTTCAGCCAAGCGTCGAGGACCTGATGTCACAAATCGAGCTGCCGCCGGGCTATAGCTGGAAGTTCGGTCGCGGCTTCGAGCGCCAGGACGAAACCCAGCAAATGATGGCCCAGAACATCCTGCTGGGCATCGCCTGCATTTTCCTGGTCATGGCCGCCCTGTTCGAGTCGATGCTGTTCCCGCTGGCGATCATCCTCGGCTCCATCGCATTCTCGGTATTCGGCGTCTTCATATTCTTCGCGATCACCGGCACCACGTTCTCGTTCATGGCATCGATCGGCATCATGATCCTGATCGGCGTGGTCGTGAACAACGGTATCGTGCTCGTCGATCACATCAACAACCTGCGATTGCGCGGCCTGCCCCGCGACAGGGCCATTGTCGAAGCGGGCCGTGATCGCCTGCGTCCCATCCTGATGACCGTTGCCACGACCATAGTCGGCCTGACGCCGCTCGCGGTTGGCACCACCCAGGTGGGCGGAGACGGGCCGCCGTACTACCCGATGGCGCGCGCCATCATCGGCGGCCTGGCGTTCTCCACGGTCGTATCGCTCCTGGTCGTGCCGGCCCTGTACATCTACTTCGACAACCTCTCGGGCTGGGTGCGCAAGGTCAAGCGCCTCGCCGGGCGCGGACCTTCGCCATCGCAGCCAGCGAGAGAAGCAGGATAAGCACCAAGCTCGTCGAGCCGCCACCGCCGCGGTTGACGACGATGACGTCGGTCGTGTCAGCCACGTCGCGTGTTGCGTCCTCGAGCGGCAGGAACGCCAGTTCCGACGTATCCTCGGGGCCGAACCACGCGAGGAACGAGTCGTCCCATGCGTCGAAAAGCTCGATCAGAATGTCGTAGCTGCCCGGCGGGTACCCTGACACGAGCTCTGTAACGATCACGTAGTCGTCGTCGCTGCTCGATCCGATCAGGGTGAAGTTGTCCGTCACGGCGTACTCGTTCCACGGCCCGCCGTCCTTGCTCAGGTAGACGACCGCGTAGACCTCGGCGAAAGCGCAGTAAGTGTCCGCGTCGAACCACAGGTCGATGCCGTGAAAGTAGCCGTCGCGATCGTGGTCGTTGAACAGCTCGACGTCCGCGGCATAGAACCAGAAGTCCACATTGGTCGATTGCGCAACGGGGCTACCCGGTTGCAGTGACATTGCCGCGCTCTTTCTCGGGTCCCGGCTCGTGCCGGTACGCAACGCATCGTATTCATCGCTGCGCTGGCCGCCGAGCATTCCGGCATCCTGTTCGGCGCGCGGCCCCTGGCTGGTCAGGGTCAGTCTTTTGTCAGCCGGTGCTTCCTGCGCCACCGCGTTCAGCGACATCAGCAGCAGTGCTGCCAGCAGGAATACCCACGCCGCTACCTGCGAGCGATCGATCGACAGTGCATAGGTAATCATCGTCCTTCCTCTCGTCGTTCATCCTGATTCCATTAGAAGCCCGCGACTCTGAATCGCCGCTGAATCCGTAGGCAATGAGGGGGCGAGATGCGATGATGTTCAGCTCTCGTTAAGTTTCACGGCGATAACCCATGGTTCACGACAACCGTCAGGATTCGACGGGGGCCGCGGTCGGCTTCATGTTGCTCGGGGTGTCCGGCGGCCTCGGTCTCGACATGTGCGCGAAAGCGCTGCTCGTGAATTACTCGCTCGAACAGTTCGTGTTTCTGCGCAGCGTCATCGGCGTCTCGATCTTCCTGCTGATTGCAAAACAGTTCGGCGGTTTCCGCAGCCTCGTGACCAAAAGGTGGCGCTGGCACCTGCTGCGGACGCTGCTGTCGACCTGCACGATGTTCGCCTTCTTCTACGGCCTTGCGCGCATGCCCCTGGTCGACGCGTTGACGCTCGGGTTCACGGCGCCGCTCATGGTCACTGCTCTCTCTGTGCCCTTCCTGGGCGAACACGTCGGTTGGCGTCGCTGGACGGCGGTCATCGCGGGATTCGCTGGCGTGCTGATCATCCTGCGGCCAGGTGCGACCGAAATCTCCCTGGCATCGGTTGCGGTACTTTTTGCCGCCTTTACCTATGCCTGCATGGCCATCACGTCACGCAAGCTGGCGGCGACAGAGTCAAGTTATGCTTTGTCGGTTTACGTGATCGCGGGCCCGATGATCGTGTCGGCGACGATGCTTGGCGGAGACAGCTGGCAGGTGCCGGATGCCCGCGGCTGGGTGCTGTTTGGTCTCGCTGGCGCGAGTTCGGTCGTTACCTGGGTTGGGATAATCGGCGCGTACCGCAGGGCGTCCCCTGCGCTGCTCGCGCCTTTCGAGTACACGGCATTGATAGGCGGGGCCATCGCAGGCTACCTGATCTGGAGCGAGGTGCCCGACCGCTGGGTGCTGGTCGGCGCGGCCGTGATCATCGCGTCCGGCCTGTTCGTCGTGTACCGGGAGATCGGCGGCGCGATCTCGAGGAAGTGGCTTACTGTACGCCCCCGGCGGTGAGGCCGGCGATTTCGGCCGGTGTCACCTCGAGCGCCTCGGCAACGCTGTTGAAAAAGTCGATCTCGAGCACGCTGACTTCCTGGTCGCTGCGAAACACGTCGGCAAGTGCGTGAACCGTGTCGACCCGATCTTCATTCAGCATGCGATCGCGCACACTGCGCAGGTACTTGACCAGCGACGCCTCGGCGTAGAGTTCCGACCGTGCCGCGATCCGGATGTCACCAGCGCTGAAATCTTCGCCCGTGTGCTCCTTGAGAATTTCGCGGATACGGTCGACTTCGACGTTCTGAATGTTGATGTCGGCATCTGCCGCGCGAGACAGCGTCATGCACAACACTTCCTTGTACAGCTCGTGACGTTCCTCATCACTGACATCCGAGCCGCCGAAAATTTTCAATACACTCTTGAGATCTGCGATTGCCATTCTGTTCTCACCGTTGGTTTTTGTTGCAGCGCGCGATTCGCGGCCGAGGCAAGTATCGGAGTATACACGGCTGATGTTGCGAGGCCAGTCACCGGCCGAGCTGCATATCATAACGCATGAATTGCGCCTTTTATACCGTTGTTTTTAGTCGAAAAATGGCTTGGCACGAGCCGCGTTTTTCAGGATACTGACGCCGGGCAAACTACTGAAAAGGAGGTGATCCATGTCTAGTGAGATGACAAAGGGTTTGAGAAAGCCGTTGGGTCTTGTGCGGATATTGGAGCAACCTTCGCACGGTTCCTGAAGACGTCTTCCAATCCGAATCTCACGAAAGGCCGCTCTCGAGCGGCCTTTCTTACAAAAAAGGAAGGCTGCCCGCAGGCAGCCTTTTTCTTTTGCCGTGAATGTCCAGGTCGCTAGCCGTCGTCTTCAGGCATCTCGCGAACACTGGCGCCCGAGTAAATGCGCGCGCTGTCGCAGTCCATCAGTCCGCCCCAGATCTCTTCGTTCTTGCGCCAGTGGCCCGCCGCCATTAGCTGGAAGTTGTTCCCCAGTGCGGTGTAGTTGGGCGCTGACGACACGTACTTGAAATCGTAGTCGGCATCGGCCGATTCGCCCCAGATTGGCCACATCACCCACGAGCCGCCTACGAAGCCGTACTCATCGGCATGGGCATTCCACTTCTCCTGCGCTGCCTGTACGTCCTCGAACGTCTTGCCTTCGTTCATGGTGCAGTTCGAGAATGCGAGCACAAAGTTGTCATCTTCGTCGTCGTCGCTGTCCTTGGGCTCACGCATGTTCATCGTCGCGAACAGCACATGGGCCGGGCAATCTTTCAGAACCGCGTTGAATTCTGCGCCGACCTCGCCGCCCTCGTTCAACCACATGTCTCCGCCGGCGCCCATGGCGTTGCCGTCTTCCCAGCCGCCGATCCAGGCAACGTCGAAGTTGAGCTCTGTCGAGAAGTTCGGATACATGAGCGCGGCAAAGTAGTCAGTCGCCTCATTGTCATCCATCCACTCATTCCACTTGGCGTTAACCGCGTCGAGGTCGTCCGGACCTTTGCCGTCTCTGAAATTGCAGGCGAAAATCTCGACCGGGATGATCCCCTCGTCCGCGTATTCTCCGTGGCCGTCCGCAATCACCGGACCCGAGCCAATAAGCATGAACATGGCCGCTGACGCAGCCGTTATACGAACTACTTTCATTGCTAACCCCTTGTTCTTATTTAATTTTGGCCAACCGGCTTTGCGCCGGATCTCTCGAGTATAGACTACGAGGGCCTGTTCGGGGTTGTGGCGGCGTGATTGCGTTACCCGAGAATCTGCTGCAGCGCGTCGATCAGCACGTCGATTTCGTCGAGCGTGTTGTAGTGCACGGGGCCGATGCGCACGCCGCCGCCGGACTTTTCGATGTCGAGCGCACGCGCCAGTTCCAGCGCGTAATTGTGTCCGCTCCAGGCGAAAATATTGCGTTCGGCCAGCGCTTTCGCGATGTGCGACGGCCGGTGGCGGTCGTGAACGAATGACACGGTCGGCACTCGCCGCGACATGGCCGCCTCGTCGGTAATGCCCAGGACGCGCACACCGTCGATGTCCATGAGGCCCCGGACCAGCCTGTCGGCCAGTTCACGCTCGTACTCGAACAACAGGTCCAGCGCGCCGCAAATGGCTTCTCGCCTCGAGCCCTTCGCACCGGCCATCTCGGTGCCGATCCACGCAAAGTAATCGACCGCCGCGGCTGTGCCCGCCATGCCTTCGTGGCTTTGCGTGCCGGTCTCGAAGCACCATGGCAACGTATCCGGCGCCGGCCGCACCTTGTAAGGCTGCAGCTGTTCCAGCACGTCCCGGCGTCCCCACAGGATGCCCTGGTGCGGACCGAAGAACTTGTAAGCCGAACTCACGAAAAAGTCGCAGCCGAAGTCCTGCACGTCGCTGACGATGTGCGGCGCCGATTGCACGGCGTCGATAAAGCTCCAGGCGCCCGCCGCGCGCGCTTTGGCGCAGATCGATTTGACGTCGTTTATCGTGCCGGTCAGGTTGCTGGCCCCACCGACGCAAACCAGTCGCGTCTTGTCATTGAGCAGGCTGTCCAGCTCGCCCAGGTCGAACTCGAACGTGTTCGTGTCGAACGACAGGTAGCGGACTTTCAGGTCGAAGTCGCGCGCCATGAGCTTCCACGGCTCGACGTTGGCGTCGTGATCCATGCGCGACAGCACGATCTCGTCGCCCGGCCGGAACTGCTTGCCGATCGAACGCGCGAAGTGCAGCGTCAGCGACGTCATGTTCTGGCCGAAAATGATCTCGTCTGCCGACGGCGCGTTGAGAAAGTCGACCATGGCGCTGCGCGCTGCGTCGGCGACCTCGCCCGCCAGGTCCGATGTCCGGAAGTAACCGCCTATGTTGGCGCTGCGGTACAGCAGGCAGTCGGCCATCCGATCGGCGACGATCTGCGGCACCTGCGTGCCGGCGGGGTTGTCGAAGTACATCCGCGGGCGGCCGTCATCCGTTTCCGCGAGTGACGGAAACTGGTCGCGTATTCGGCCAATATCGATACCGGCTCGCGCCGGCGCAGGATCACTCATTGGCTTTGCCGCCCCATTTTTCGCGATGCGCGTCCTCCGCCCGTTGGCGGACCTTGGCGTGGCGGCGGGTCAGGAGCAAGGAGCCAGGGTCGCAGACTTCGGCCTTGATGAGGCCGAGATCACTGGCAGCATCGAACAAACTGGGATACCAACGTTCCCAGTTGGGGAGCAGCTTTTCGACCTGGTCGCGGAGACTCATGCACGCAATGTAACCGAGCGTTACGGGCGTGACAATGAAATGTGTCTCGCTTATTCGGTCAGCATTCTCGCGCCGAGAAGACCGACGCCGAGCAGCACCGCGCCGTAGATCGCCGTCTGCAGGAACGAACCGCTGATCGCGATGCCCTGCACCTGCGGCAGCCATTCGGCCGGCGTGACGACGACCTCTTCCGGAACGACGGTCAGCAGCTTGGAGGCCGCCACTACGAGTTGCGAGGCAGGCTTGATCGCAATGGCGCCACCGATAACCATCGCAACCGGCAACGCGAGACGGCGGACCCAGATGCGCCGGCGAATACGCCCGACAACGCGCTGGCTGAAACCGTCATCCGCGATCGGCTCCGAGGCGAACAGCGATTCGAGCATTCGGTCTTCAGCGTCCCTGATTTTCTCAGCCATGTTGATGATCTTTGATGTCAAAACTTGTCCTGATCTTTTCCTTGCCACGAAATATGATCGACTTGATCGTGCCTACCGGTAAACCGGTCGCATCGCCGATTTCGCGGTGCGATAAACCACATGCGTACGACATGACCATAATCGCGCGTTCGTCCTCGTTCAGCACCGCCAGGAGCTTTTCCAGATCAGAGACTTCTTCTGAATCTTCAGTGTAACTCCTCGACTCCATGTCCGCGACGTGACCCGCCTCATTCAGCACCTCCGCGTAGCGCTTGGATTTGCGCTTCGACTGCAGGAAAGTGGTATAGGCCACCTTCAACAGCCAGCCTATGAAGCTCCCCCTGCCACTGTACGTCTGCAGCTTGTCCCAAGCATGTAAGAACGCTTCCTGTGACAGATCGTCTGCTTCAACAGGATCGGCCGCGAGCTTGCGCAGGAAGTTTCTTACCTGCGACTGGTGGCGCCGGATCAGTTCCCCGAAGGCGGCCGTGTCCTGGGACGCGACCGCACGTGCAACGAGGTACTGGTCGTCGCGAGCTGTTGCCGGTTGAGCTATTGCGTCCGCTCCGTGAACTTCCACATGATCAGGTAAGCCAGCCCCAGCATGAACGGGAATGCGGCTATGCCGGTCATGATCAGGAAGACCTCATCTTCCGCTTCGGCTGCGCCGATCGCAGCGCCGAACACGCTGAAACTGATTGCGATTGCGAACCAGATCAGCGAGTAGCGCAGATCCTTGTCTTTCGACGGCGTCGCCGGCTTGCCGAGACTCTCGACGAGTTCGGGCGTCAGTTCCTGGCCCTTGTCGATCGCGGCACGAATGGTCTGTTGCATCTCACTCCGGGACCGATACCGGAACCAGAAAAAGAACGTCAAGATGACGGCCAGCGCCGCAAACATCGCGATTGGTACCCATGTTCCTTCCACTTTGGTTTTCTCCCTTCAGTTCTACTGCTGTCAAGCAGGTCTCACCCGGTAGATGCACCGTATTGAGCGATTGGATGCAAGATTTTAATCTCTTGATTTTTATGGATTTATTATGTCGATTCTAACGCAATTGGCCGGATTTTCCGGCTTTTGCGTCATATAACCGCCCGCGCCGGTCAACCAATGTCCCGAAGCCTCGTTGATGAATGGAGGCACGGCCAACAGGGATCGTCCAGGAGGCGCGAGACATGAAACTGGAAACGGCAATCGCCGCCAATCGATTCGGGCTCGGCGCAAAGCCCGGTGAACTCGACAAGGTCGATCGCAATCCCCGGCACTGGCTACTCGACCAGCTGCAGGGACCATCGCGGCCCGCACGCGAGATTCGCGACCTGCCCGACTCGGCCAGCGTGCTCGTGGATATCCAGGACCTGCGGCGCGAGCAGCGCGCGACGCGCAGCCTGGAAGACGACGAACCCGCACCCGACTTCGTCCAGAAATACGGTCGCACGGTGCGCCGCCATTATCTAGAACAAACCAACGCGCGCTACCGTAACGCCGCCCGCACCGACTACCCGTTTCACGAGCGGCTCGTGCATTTCTGGAGCAACCATTTCGCGGTCTCGGCTGACAAGCAGCCCATGCCGGCCATCGCGGGCCTGTACGAAAACGAGGCGATTCGGCCCAACGTGACCGGCAATTTCGCGGACTTGCTGATCGCCTGCGAGCAGCACCCGGCGATGATCACGTACCTCGACAACCAGCGCTCGATCGGGCCCGACTCGACGCTGGGCCGCCGCGCCAGCCGGTTTCGCAGCGAGCGCACCGTGGGGCTCAACGAGAATCTCGCCCGTGAGATCCTGGAACTTCACACTCTGGGCGTGGACGGCGGATACACCCAGGACGACGTGACGAGTTTCGCGAGGGTGATTACCGGTTGGTCCGTGGGTGGCGCCGCCGAGAACGGCCGCTTTGCAGAAGGCACGCCCGGGGAATTCGAGTTTCGCGAAATCATTCACGAACCGGGCGCCCAGCGGGTCCTTGGCAAGCGCTACTCCCAGTCCGGTGTCGACCAGGGCGAAGCGGTCCTCCATGACCTGGCGCTGCACCCGTCAACCGCGAAGTTCCTCGCTACCAAGCTGGCGAGACATTTTGTCGCCGACGAGCCCCCGGCCGCGCTGGTCGACGAACTGGCGGCAACGTATCTCGAAAACGGCGGCGAGCTCGTGCCGGTCTACGAAGCGCTGGTCAACGCCGATGCCGCCTGGATAGAACTGCACAGCAAGTACAAGTCGCCACACGACTTCGTGATCTCGTCGCTGCGCGCTTTCGACCATGTGCCGGACAACGGCCGATTCATCGTCGGGGCGCTGGACCTGATGGGCCAGACGCCTTTCCGGCCCGGCAGCCCCGCGGGCTGGCCCGACACGGCCGAGCACTGGGGCGGAGCCGACGCGCTCTACAAGCGCATCGAGTGGTCGAATACGGTGGCCCGCGTCGTGGGCTCCCGCGTCAACCCGGTCGACCTGGGCGACGCGGTCCTCGGGCCCGCATTCAGCGCTTCGTCGCGCAAGGCCATCGGGCGTGCCGAGAGCAACGTACAGGGCATGACGCTGCTGCTGGCGTCCCCCGACTTCCAGCGGAGGTAGTCATGGTTAATAGACGAGACATTCTCAGGGCAGCCGGTGCAGGACTGGTCGCAAGCAGTATCCCGGGACTGGCGCTGGCCAGCGCGAACACCGAGGCGCGCTTCGTGCTGGTGATCCTGCGCGGCGCGGCCGACGGCCTTGCCATTGCCCCCGCCTATGGCGACGGCAACTATGCCAGGGTGCGCGGCGAGCTGGCGCTGTCATCGCGCGAAATCAACAAGCTCGACGGAATTTTTGGCCTGCACCCGGCCCTCGCCGATATTCACGACCAGTATCGCCAGCGACAGGCGCTGATCGTGCACGCCGTCGCCAGCCCCTATCGCGAGCGATCGCATTTCGACGGCCAGGATGTGCTCGAGAACGGCGCTGCCGGCGTCGGCATGCTGCGTGACGGCTGGCTGAACCGCGCGATTGCACCGCTCGGCGGATCGCTTGGCAACGAGGTCGCCATCGCGATGGCGCAAAACACGCCGCTTGTGCTGCGAGGCGACAACTCGGTGACGAGCTGGGCGCCATCGGGCTTGCCGGACGCCGAAGACAGTACGATCGAGCGTCTACAGGACCTGTATGCCGGCGATGAGTTTTTTGCAATGCGGCTCGTGCAGGCGCTCGACGCGCAGGCCATCGCCGAGGCCGACACCGGCATGACGCAGATGAACAGCCGCGGCAATGAAGCGCAACAGATGCAGACGATGGCCGCTGCAACCGCCCGCTTCCTGAGGGCCAAGGACGGCCCCAGGATCGCGGTCCTCGAAGCCGGCGGCTGGGACACGCATGCCAACCAGGGAACAACGAGCGGCGCGTTGGCCAATCGGTTCGAGGGACTCGATGCCGGCGTGCGCACGCTGCGTGAAGAGCTGGGCGGCACCTGGTCGAAGACGGTCATGGCGATCGTCACCGAGTTCGGGCGCACGGTTGCCGTTAACGGGACCCGGGGCACGGACCATGGCACGGGCACGGCCGCGATCCTGGTCGGCGGCGCCGTCGCCGGTGGGCGGGTGCTCGCCGACTGGCCCGGGCTGCGCAACTCGGACCTTCACCAGGGCCGGGATTTGCGGCCGACGACCGACCTGCGCAGCGTGTTCAAGGGCGTGCTCGCGGAACACCTGCAACTCCCGGATGCAGAAATGCACACGAGCGTATTCCCGGACAGCGCAGCAGCGCCTTCGATGCGAGGGCTCATCAACAGCGCGTAATCGCTTAACCCCGCTCTAACGCCCGACGCGTTTGTATCGGGCATGAGCATCGTCACGAAAATCTTCGCAACGATTCGCGACCCGCGCTGGTACCAGGTCTTCGTGCTGAGCCTGCTACTCGGGTTCGGCATCCTGGTACTGGACTTCGGCATCCACTGGCAAAACGCCGTCGCCATTTTCACGATGGCCCAGGTGACGCAATATTTGGCATCACGCCTGATCGCCAGAATCCCATACGACCCGCTCAGTGCGCTGATCACGTCGTACTCGCTAACGCTTCTGCTCAGGACCGACGTCATCGGCGTCGCCATGCTCGCGGCCATCATCGCAATTGGCAGCAAGTTCCTTGTCCGCGTGCGCGGCAAGCATGTCTTCAACCCGGCGAACGTAGCGCTCGTGTCGCTAATGCTGCTCAGCGAGCACGCGTGGGTTTCCTCCGGGCAGTGGGGCAGCGCCACCATCGGCGCGCTGGCGCTGGCCTGCCTCGGCATGCTCGTGCTCACCCGCGCCCGGCGCGCCGAAACGACGCTCGCGTTCATTTCGGCGTGGGCAGTGCTGTTGTTCGGCCGCGCGCTCTGGCTCGGCGATCCGCTCACCATTCCGCTGCACCAGGTGCAGAACGGAGCGCTGCTGATCTTCGCGTTCTTCATGATATCCGACCCGAAGACGACCCCGGACGCGCCATTCGGCCGGCTCTTCTACGGCGCCCTCGTGGCGGCCGTGGCCTATGCCATCCAGTTCGTCCTGTATGAACCGAACGCCCCCATTCTCGCGTTGATCATCTGTGCGCCGCTGGTGCCGCTGATCGACTTCATGCTCGGTGGCAGGAGCTACCGGTGGAAACGACCGGCCAAAGATTCGGCCGTCCCAGTCGAAGGAGTGTATTCATGAAATTCCTGATTACAGTGGCCGTGGCCGCGCTGACGATCATGATCAGTACGACGGCGCAGGCCTTCTGCGGCTTCTATGTCGCCAGGGCCGATACGAGCCTGTTCAACCAGGCGTCGCAGGTCGTGCTCGTGCGCGACGACGATCGCACGGTCATCACGATGGCCAATGACTTCCAGGGCGACGTCAAGGACTTTGCCGTCGTCATCCCTGTCCCGACGTTTATCGAGCGCGGCCAGATCAATGTCGCAGACCGCGCGCTTGTCGAGCATCTCGACGCCTACACCGCGCCGCGGCTGGTCGAGTACCACGACCCCGACCCGTGCAACCGGTATGAACTGGAGGAAGTGGCGTCGATGGATATGGCCTTCCCGCGGTCTGCACAGGCGCTGAAGGCTTCACTCGGACGGTCGCGCGGCGTCACGATCGAGGCCAGCTATACCGTCGGCGAATACGACATCCTGATACTTTCGGCCGAGGAAAGCGACGGGCTGATCGAATGGCTCGATGAAAATGGCTACAACATCCCGCGCGGCGCCGAGGCCGTGGTCGACAGCTACCTGAAACAGGACATGCGCTTCTTTGTCGCCAAGGTCAATCTCGAGGAGCAGTCGAAGCTCGGCTATTCCTACCTGCGACCGCTGCAGGTGGCGTACGAGAGCAACAAGTTCATGCTGCCGATTCGGCTCGGCACGCTCAATGCCAACGGCAAGCAGGAACTATACGTGTACGGCCTGACCCGCACCGGCCGCATCGAGACGACCAACTACCGCACCGTGAAGCTGCCGAGCAATACCGAGGTGCCCGAGTTCGTGCAGGCCGAGTTTTCCAACTTCTATCGGTCCATGTTCGAGAAACAGACCATCAAGGAGAACGAACGCGGCGTATTTCTCGAGTACGCCTGGGACATGAACTGGTGCGACCCGTGCGCGGCGGATCCGCTGAGCGCCGATGAGCTGCGCAAGCTCGGTGTGTTCTGGGTCGGCGGCGGACGCAATGACCGTGGCGTCAAGAGCGGCGCACAGGATGTGTTCGTAACGCGCCTGCACGTACGCTACGACAAGGAACACTTCCCCGAGGACCTGGTGTTCCAGGAAACCGGCGATCGGCAGAATTTCCAGGGGCGCTACGTGATCCGGCACCCGTTCCGCGGCGAACTGACTTGCGATGCAACGGATTACAAGAAGGCCGTTCGCCAGCGCCAGGAGCGCGAAGCGGAGACGCTTGCCAACCTGACCGGCTGGGACATCGACGACATTCGGGCAAAGATCGACTTCATCGACACCAGTAGCAACGTCGTCGACGAGCCCTGGTGGAAGCGCATCTGGAACTAGCGCACGATATGCCAGTTGGTCTGCCGGCCCGCAAGGTAGTGCACGGTTTCACCATCGAAACAGGCACTTTGCTCGAGTTTGATCTGCACCAGCTGACCGTCCCACTCGGCCACGGGTGCCTTGATGTTGCCCTCGATCGCGTAACACGTGTTCGCGTGCAACGGCCAGTCGCCCTGTACCGGCGTGCCGTCCTGGTCGTCCCACATGCCGATCGTCGGGCCAGGTGCATGCCCGAAGAAACCGATCGGGTGGGTATACACGCTGCATTCGATGTTTTCTTTGGCGCACCGGGCGCGCGTCGCTGCCGTGATTTCGTTGCCCGTGCGGCCAGTGACGAACTCGCCGGTCAGCAGGTCCTGCCAGCGGTTGCCTACCTTGAGTGCGTCGATGATGCCCCGGGGGATTTCGGTTTCACCGAGTTTCGGCACATAGCCCATTTCCTGGGTGTCAGTGCACAAACGCAGGTAGCAGATACCCACGTCGGTGTGCAGGACATCGCCGGCCTGGATGATGCCGGTTTCGCCGCAGAACGCGGTGTCGCGGTCACAGGTTAGTCCGGGACGTTGCGCGTTGACATAGGGCATGAACCAAATAGGCAGGTCGAGTTCCGCGAAGCGTTGCCTCAGGTACCAGGCGACGTCATCGGTCGTTGTCACACCGGGCGTGATGACGCGGCTGGAAAACGCCTCGGCGATGACGCTGCGGGCGAGACTCACCGTGTGCGCATAGGTTTCCATCTCATTCTGCGTGCGCGTCTCTGCCCACCGTACGACCAGGTCTTCCGCTGGCACGAGGCGCTCTGCATAGTCGTCAGGCAGCACGTCGAGCAGCCGCTGATGCAGAGCGTGGGAGAGGCCATCGGCGACAGGCCAGTGGCGGGACACGTTAATGCCGATGCGTGCCGGGTTGCGCGAGACGATGAGTTCGCCCAGCGCCTGCCATTGGGTATCGAGGTCGCCGCCCTCCCAGGCTGACTCATACGGACCGCCGAGCGGATAGCGGTTGACCGTCAGGCGATCGACACCATTGTCGCTGCGATGAAACACAAGCATCGTCGTACGGCGCGCTGCGAACGTCGGCTGCGGCACCAGCGAGAAGTAGATGGGGTCCTCTGCGTACTCGCGATTGAGTACGAGCCACATGTCGAGATCAGTCTCTTCCATCAGGGCCGGCAGCAGCGTGTCGAGGCGCTCTTCCAGGTGCCGGTTCTCTGCGGGGGGGCGGTCTCTGTATTCCAGCACGGCACGAGAGCCAGCAACTTCGCGACCCTGATCCTGAGCTAACGGCGCCTGGGTGGGTAACAGCAGGCAGGCGAGAATGGCGAGCTTACGCATGGGGACAGTCCTGAATCTGTGGTAACAGCCGGCATACTGCAGGAATGTGCGGCACGAGCCAAGAAACGTGGACAACGAATGTCAATGGGCTCCTGTGCCTATTCTATTGGCTGGATCTCGATGAGTTTGTTGTTCTCGTCAAAAGTCATTTCAAATCTCCCAAAAATGCCATCGCGGGTAACGAACTTCCGGATTGCACTGGCGGGAAATCGAACAACCTTGTTGTCTTCGGAGCGGGCGACAACATCTCGCGCGCTGCCTCGATAGTAAGCCAGGTATTCCTCAGCAGATATGGCCAGTCGAAAGCGAATACTGCTTGAGCTCTTCCTCGTATTCATCGAGCGTAAGTGTGTACCGTCTGCAATGTACCAGTAGGAGTCATTCAATACCCAAATTCCAGGGTGGCTGATTTCGGCCAATAGCAGCCGGCTGGACTAACGCTCAACCCAGTACGGAATTGTCAGATTGGGGTGCTTTTCCGTTCGCTTATCGAACCAGTCCAGTGCCTCACCCTCGACGTTGATTGCCAATTTTAGTCGCACGAACCCTTCCGGCATATACGTGTCTAGCGTCATTTCTGTTCCAGATGGGATCGCTATTCCGTTGGCAAGCGTCAATTTTCTCTTAGCCTGCCAAACTTCGGTGGTTCCGCTGTGAGCTTCCCCCCAAACCCACGGGAAAACAATCCACATTCCGATTGCCGCCGCGAGCAACAATCCGCCAACGAAACCCATCAGAAGTAGACTGATTCTTCCCATCCTCAGAGTCTCCCCGTACGCAGATTTGATTGACTTGCGACTGACCGCAATGGGTTGCTGTTTCAACCGGTCGACGCAACACATTGTTCAAAACGCTCCGCCGGTGTTTCGAAGTCTAACGTTTCTCTGGGTCGTCCGTTAAGTTGTCGTGCAACGGCATTGAGTCGGTTCTGGTGTACGTCCGATAGATC
>JASJBB010000136.1 GCA_030066735.1 Woeseiaceae bacterium
CTGGATATGGGCTACGCGAAAACCAAGGATCTGCTGCGCGCACTCGCTAGAGACGCACGCAACAGCCTGCGCGACCTGACGCCGATCGTTGTCGTGATCGCGGTTTTCCAGATCTTCATCATCCGCCAGCCGGTCGACGGCCTGATGTCGATCATTGCCGGAGGCCTGTTCGTGT
Source organism: Woeseiaceae bacterium (assembly GCA_030066735.1). Classification (GTDB taxonomy): domain Bacteria; phylum Pseudomonadota; class Gammaproteobacteria; order Steroidobacterales; family Woeseiaceae; genus UBA1847. The sequence goes on from JASJBB010000136.1 coordinate 176, forward strand.
TTGCGGGCCTCACCTTTTTCATCTTCGGCCTGCGAATCGCGCTGTTTCCCGTCGGCGAAGGTCTTGCTCACTCGCTTGCGCACAAAGGGAGCCTGTTCTGGCTTGTCGCTTTCGCCTTCGTGCTCGGCTTCGGGACGACGGTCGCGGAACCGGCGTTGATCGCTGTCGCAACCGAGGCGTCTGTGGTTGCGGCGGAGGCCGAAGTCATCGCAAGAACGCCCGAGGCAATGAATGACTATGCGTTCGGACTGCGCATGACGGTAGCGCTCGCGGTTGGCGTCGCGCTCGTGCTGGGCGTTCTTCGGATCATCACCAACTGGTCGCTGCCGGTAATGATCATCAGCGGTTACGCGCTGGTGGTAATGCTGACCGCGCTCGCGCCGGAGGAGATCATCGGCATTGCCTACGATTCCGGCGGCGTGACGACCTCGACCGTGACCGTTCCGCTGGTGACCGCGCTCGGTGTGGGGCTTGCCAGTTCGCTAAAGGGCAGGAACCCGATGCTCGATGGCTTCGGCCTGATCGCATTTGCGTCGTTAACCCCGATCATGTTCGTGCTGATCTACGGCATGGTGGCCTGATGGACCTGGTTGTTAACACGCTGCGCTTTGTCGCCGATAGTGCGCTGGACGTGCTGCCGATTGTCGCCTTCCTGTTCGCGTTTCAGTGGTTTGTCATCGGCAAAAGGATGCACAACGGCGGCCAGATATTCGTGGGATTTCTGTTCGTCGTCGTCGGGCTTGGCCTGTTTCTCGAAGGCCTGGAGCAGAGCCTGTTCCCACTCGGACGCATGATGGCGGAGCAGCTCACCCACCCGGATTTCCTGCTCGACTCTGTGGAGCATGCCGTGGCCGAGTTCACGTGGACCGATTTCTACTGGGTCTATATTTTCGCAGCGACAGTCGGTTTTTCCACGGCCATGGCGGAGCCTTCGCTGATCGCGGTGGCCATGAAGGCCAACACGGTGTCCGGCGGGACAATCAGCGTTGTCGGCTTGCGCGTTGCGGTGGCCATCGGCGCCGGCATCGGCGTGGCCCTGGGTTGCCTGCGCGTCATAACCGGTGTGCCGTTGCCCTATTTTGTCGCGGCCGGCTACCTCGTCGTTATCGTGCAGACGTTAGCAGCCCCGAAGATAATCGTGCCGTTGGCCTATGACTCAGGCGGCGTGACGACATCGACCGTTACGGTACCGCTGGTCGCGGCGCTCGGACTTGGTCTGGCCGACGCTGTGCCGGGACGGAGCCCATTGGTCGACGGCTTCGGCCTGATCGCACTCACGGCGATGTTTCCGATCATCTCGGTGCTCGCCTATGGCCAGCTCTCCATACTCCGGGACCGTGCTTCGAAATCGAAGCGGTCAGACAGGAACCCGGACCGGCAATAGCTGCGGTCGGGTCAGGATGCTAGTCCGCAAGCGTGACCGGGCTGGTGAATCCAGGCGGCTTCATTGTCAGGACCGAGCAGTCGAGTTCACCGAGAATGCTCTCCGCCGTGTTGCCCATGAAGAAACCGCCAATTCCCGTGCGCGCGACGGTTCCCATGACGACGAGGTCGACTTCGAGTTCGCGGGCTAACTCCGGCACGACCTGCTCGGCAGGACCCTTGATGACATGGAGATGCAGGTTCGGAGCGCCAGAACCGCTCGCCGCCGGAAATTCTCCATAGCTGGTCACGAGGTCCTGCAGCCAGCGCCGGCGCCCGGCGGCCTCCTCGTCCAGCATTGCCTCGAACTCGCTCTCCGAGAAGTCCCACTTGTGCGATTTCAGGAGCCCTTCGCCGAATACCTGCCATGCATGTACGACGTGCGCTTCGCTGTATTCCGCGAGCGCCATTGAGGCGAACATTTCCAGAATCTGGCGGTTCAGGACGTCCTTTACCGGCTCCCCCGGATCCTGATCAACGGCTGCCAGGATGCGCTCGTATTTCTGGCGCTCCGTCGGCTTGATGATCCAGACCGGGCACGGGCACTTGCGCATCAGGTGCTTGTCCGTGCTGCTGAACAGCATTTCGCGCAGGCCTCTGTCGGCGTCCGCAGATTTGATCAACAGGTCATGATCGTCCCGCAACACCTGCCGGATAATCTCGATGAACGGTTTCCCGACCAGGACCTTCGTAGCTATCGAGACTCCATCTGTTGCGGCCGTGTCGACGATGACGTCAAGCCACTCCTGCGTCTTCGCGATGGCGACGTCGAGCACCTCGCGGGACGAGACCGTGATGGCCTTCATACGCACTTCGTTGGGTATCGCATCAATGCCCGCACAGACCGTCAGGTGGGCATCGTTGCTTTTCGCCAGGGTGGTAGCGCGTTGCAGCGCGGCCGAGTGGTCCGTGCTGTTATCGACAACAAGCAGGATATTGGAAAACCTTTTCACCGCACGCCCTCGCTACGTAGCAATAGGACTATACCGGACCCCCGAATCCGCGACTATCGCAGTTGCTCGAGCCGGGCTCCTAGGCGGTGCTCATCGCCTGTTTCTCGATCCTGGCCCAAGTATCTCTGAGCGTAACAATCCGGTTCCACACCGGTGCGTCAACAGTGTGGCTGTGACTGTCCGGGCAGAAGTAGCCGAGGCGCTCGAATTGCACCGGGTCACTGCCGGTCACGTCGGCCAGCGTCGGCTCGAGAGTGGCTGCCACGGTTTCAAGTGAGTCCGGGTTCAGGACTTCCATGAAATCGTCGACGCTGTTCGGATCGGGCACCGTGAACAGGCGATCATAGAGCCGCACCGTCGCCGGAACGCCATGCGCGGCGGATACCCAGTGAATCGTTCCCTTGACCTTGCGGTCGGATGACCCGGCGCCGCTGCGGGTTTCCGGGTCGTAGGTGCAGCGCAGCTCGATGACGTTGCCGTCGGCGTCCTTGATGACGTCCTCGCACTTGATGATGTATCCGAAACGCAACCGCACCTCGCCGCCGGGTTTCAGGCGGAAGAACTTGCGCGGCGCCTCCTCCATGAAATCGTCCTGCTCGATCCAGAGTTCGCGTGAGAACGGGATCTCGCGCGTCCCCATGTCCGGGTTGTTGGGATGATTCATGGCTTCCATCATCTCCACCTGGCCTTCCGGGTAGTTGGTGAGCACGACCTTGAGCGGTCGCAGCACGGCCATGCGCCGTTCGGCAATGTCGCCGAGATCCTCGCGCACGCAGTTTTCCAGCGCGCCCATCTCGATGAGCTTGTCCTTCTTGGTCACGCCGGCGCGCTTGACGAAGTCGCGCAAGGCCAGCGCCGGGTATCCGCGACGACGCATGCCGGCAATCGTCGGCATGCGCGGGTCGTCCCAACCGGAAACCACGTTGTTCTCGATCAACAGGCCGAGCTTGCGCTTGCTCGTGATCGTGTACGCGAGATTCAGGCGCGAAAATTCGATCTGCCGTGGCCGATGCTCGGGCTGCAGCTGGTCGAGAAACCAGTCGTAAAGCGGCCGGTGGTCTTCGAACTCCAGCGTGCACAGCGAGTGCGTAATGCCCTCGTACGCATCCGACAGGCCATGCGCATAGTCGTACATCGGATAGATGCACCAGGTATCGCCCGTGCGCTGGTGATCGAGATGGCGAATCCGGTAAATCGTCGGGTCGCGCAGGTTCATGTTGGGCGAGGCCATGTCGATCCTGGCCCGCAACACGTGAGTGCCGTCCTCGAATTCACCCGCGCGCATGCGGCGGAACAGGTCCATGTTCTCTTCGACACTGCGGTCGCGGTACGGGCTGTTCTTGCCGGGCTCGGTCAACGTACCGCGATACGCCCGAATCTCTTCGGCGCTGAGGTCGTCGACATAGGCGACACCGAGATCGATCAGTTTTTCGGCCGACTCGTAGAGGCGCTCAAAGTAATCCGACGCGTGCGTCAGCCGGTCGCCCCAGTCGAATCCCAGCCAGTGCACGTCCCGCTCGATCGCGTCAACGTATTCCTGCTTCTCCTTGCCGGGATTGGTGTCGTCGTAGCGCAGGAAGGTCCGCCCGTCATTCTCCTCGCCCACGCCGAAGTTGAGGCAAATCGACATGACGTGCCCGATGTGGAGATAGCCGTTCGGCTCGGGCGGAAAGCGCGTCACGATCTCGTCGTGCTTGCCTGCCTCGAGGTCCTCGAAAATGATCTGGCGGATAAAGTCCCGCCCGGGGGCATCTGACATGGATGATTCGCTAACTGGTTCAAACGGGGCGCTATTCTACACGTTATTTTCTGTACAATAGCGCGCCGTGGCCGCTGCCACCCGGAATCACAAGAAGCAGATCGAGCGATGCCAAACATTACTCTCCCCGACGGCTCCGTTCGGCAGTACGACACTGCCATAACGGGCGCCGAGATTGCCGCCAGCATCGGCGAAGGGCTGGCGCGCGCTGCTGTGGCCGTCAAAGTCGATGGCGAGATGTACGACCTCACACGCGACATCGAATCCGACGTCGCGCTCGAGATCGTCACGCGTGATTCCGACGACGGGCTCGAACTGCTGCGCCACGACGCCGCGCACGTGCTGGCGGAGGCCGTCAAGGAGCTGTGGCCCGAGACCCAGGTCACCATCGGTCCCGCGATCGAGAACGGCTTCTATTACGATTTTTCGCGCGAGGAACCGTTCACCGAGGACGATCTTGCCGTCATCGAGAAGCGCATGCAGGACATCGTCGACCGCGACGAGGACATCCAGCGCGAGGTCTGGGATCGTGACGAGGCCGTCGAATTCTTTCGCAACATGGGCGAGGAGTACAAGGCCGAGATCATCGAGAGCATCCCTTCGGGTGAGGCGATCACGCTGTACCGGCAGGGCGAATTCATCGACCTGTGCCGCGGACCCCACCTGCCCTCGACCGGCAAGCTCGGCAAGGCTTTCAAGCTGACGCACGTCTCGGGCGCCTATTGGCGCGGCGACTCGAATAACGAGATGCTGCAGCGGGTTTACGGCACGGCCTGGTCCAACCCGAAGCAGCTGCGGCAGTACCTGCACATGCTCGAGGAAGCCGAGAAGCGCGACCACCGCCGCCTCGGCCGGGTCATGGACCTGTTCCACTTCCAGGAAGAGGCGCCCGGCGCCGTGTTCTGGCACCCGAAGGGCTGGGCCCTGTTCCAGAACCTCGTCGGCTACATGCGCGAGCAGCTCGTCGTGGGCGGCTACCAGGAAGTCAATACGCCCGAGGTCGTCAGCCGCGCACTGTGGGAGCAGTCGGGCCATTGGGACGCGTTCGGCGACAACATGTTCACGACCGAGACCGTGGACGGGCGGCAGTACGCCATCAAGCCCATGAACTGCCCGGGTCACGTCCAGGTGTTCAAGCAGGGCATCACGAGCTACCGCGACCTGCCCCGCCGGATCGCCGAGTTCGGCAAGTGTCACCGCTACGAGCCCTCGGGCGCGTTGCACGGCATGATGCGCGTGCGCGCGTTCACCCAGGACGACGCTCACATCTTCTGCACGGCCGAGCAGATTACCGATGAGTCGCTCGCCGTCTGCAAGCAGCTGCTGAACATCTACAAGACCTTCGGCTTCGACAATGTGCGCATCAAGTTCGCCGACCGTCCCCCGGTGCGTGTCGGCGAGGACGCCGTCTGGGACCAGGCGGAAGCAGCATTGCTCAAAGCGCTCGAAGCCGCCGGCCTGGAATACACCCACAATCCCGGCGAGGGCGCCTTCTACGGGCCGAAACTGGAGTTCGTGCTGCGCGATGCGATCGGCCGTGACTGGCAGTGCGGCACGCTGCAGGTCGACCTCAACATGCCGGGCCGCCTCGGCGCCACCTACGTCGGCGAGGACGGTAACAAGCACACGCCCGTGATGTTGCACCGGGCCATCTTCGGTTCGCTCGAACGTTTCATCGGTATCCTGATCGAGCACCATGCCGGCAACCTGCCGCTGTGGCTGGCGCCGGTCCAGGTTCGCGTACTGACGATCACCTCGGACGCCAACGACTACGCCGAAGAAGTCGCGGCCACATTGCAAGCTGAGGGGCTGCGGGCGGAGACCGATCTGCGCAACGAAAAAATCTCGTACAAGGTGCGCGAACACAGCGTCGAGAAGATCCCGGTACTGCTGGCCGTCGGCCAGCGCGAGGTCGACGACCGCAACGTGGCAGTGCGCCGCCTCGGCTCCAAGAAGCAGACCGTCCTCGGGCTCGATGAAGCGGTCGCCGAGCTGACCCGGGAAGTCATCGACCGGGCGTGACAGGCCAAATGTGATGGGGCCTACAGTTTCTCTGTGCGCCGCGTCACAGATTCAACGATGAAACTCTGAAACGCAATAATCAAGCGGCTTCCCGTGGATATACTCCCTGAACGCAAGGACTAGGCGTGGGATTGGACATAAATCAAGGGAGACCGTCGAGTGTCGTTCGAGCAATTCAAGACGCAGGTACTTTTGCTGCACAGCGAGCAGAGCACCCTGGACAACCTGAGTTCCGGGTTCAATGATCGTTACACGGTGCACTGTGCCACGAGCGGCTCCGAAGCACTGAATACGCTGGGCGAGACCCAGATCGACGTCATCGTTTCGGCGCAGGAGCTTCCCGGCATGAGCGGTCTTGAAGCGCTGCGCGAGGCCAAGAAACGCTCTCCCGACACGATCGGAATCCTGCTGGCCGGCAGCGACGACGACGGTCTGGAGGCGCTGGTCGGCGACCAGGAAGTGTTCCAGGTCGTACGCGGCTCCGTCACGGCCGATTCGCTCAAGAGCATGATCGACAACGCGACGCAGCAAGCCCGCCTGATTGCGCTCGCCGAGTCCGCGAACGACACGACCGCCAACCCCGACGAGCCGGCGGCCGAGCACATCGTGATGGAAACGTCCGAGAACGGATCGACCATCATCAGCGACGGCACCGGACGCATGCCGGCGCTGGACCCCAAGAAAATCTCCGCAGCAGCCGACGTTGGCGCGAGCTCGGTCGACGTTCTCGTGCTGACACACGACGAAGAGTTCCTGGCAACCGTCAAGGAGTCGGCCCGCGGATTGCACAACGTCATTTACGCGAACACGGTTTCGCAGGCCGATGAGGCGCTGCGCAAGCACAAGGTCGGTGTTGCCGTGGTCGATGCGGCGATGGTCGGCGCCAACGTCGAAAAGCTGACGATGCACCTGCGCGGGCAGGCGCCACGCCTGGTCGCGATCGTTGCTGGCCGTCGCGATGACGGCGAAATGCTCATGGACCTGATCAACCGCGGCAAGGTGTATCGCTTCCTCCTGAAGCCGGTCTCGCCGGGCCGCTCGCGCCTCGCGATCGAGGCATCCGTGAAGCACCATCTCGAAGCGCCGGATTCGGCGTTCAAGGTTCCCGGGCAGCCCGCCGCCGCGCCGAAACCGGAACCCAAACCCGAACCCAAACCTGCGCCGAAACCGGAAGCCAAGCCGGCGCCGGAGCCTGCGCCGGAACCCAAGGCCGGGAAGAGCAAGCCGAAAGCGGCTGCCAAGCCTGAGCCGAAACCGGCACCCGAAGCCGCCG
>JASJBB010000137.1 GCA_030066735.1 Woeseiaceae bacterium
ACCTCGTCGGTGGTATTGATGCCCCCGACGCCGGGACCGTGCATGTCGCGGGTATCGAGGTCACGGCTTTGACCGAGCACGAACGTACATTATTCCGGCGCAGGCATATCGGCTTCGTCTACCAGGCTTTCAACCTTGTGCCGACGCTAAGCGTTGCCGACAACGTTCGCCTTGTCCTGGAACTCAACCAGTTCCCATCCGGCGCGGCCAGCGCACGCATCGAAGGGCTGTTGGCGGCTGTCGGACTGGCCGACCGCGCCGACAGCTATCCCGACGTACTCTCCGGCGGTGAGCAACAGCGCGTCGCTATCGCCCGCGCTCTGAGTCACGAACCCGCCGTGCTGCTTGCGGACGAACCGACCGGCAATCTCGACGACGCTACCGCCGAGGACGTGCTTGCCCTGCTCGACAAGCTCGTGCGCGACAGCGGCCACACGATGCTGATCGCCACGCACAGCCAGCACGTCGCGGCGCGCTGCGACCGGGTGCTCGAGCTGCACAATGGCAGGCTCGAACCGGCGGCATGATCCCGGTCACCTACCGCGCCAGCTTCTCCTACCTGCTACGTCACCCCTGGCAGCTGGTCCTGTCCCTGCTCGGCATCGTCATCGGCGTCGCGGTAATCGTCGCTGTCGACCTTGCTAATTCGAGCGCGCGCAAAGCGTTCCTGATGTCGATGGACGCGATCACGGGTGAGGCCACGCACCAGGTGATAGGCGGCCCGAACGGCGTGCCCGAAACTGTCTATCGCGACCTGCGGACCCGGGAAGGGCTGATCAACGTCGCGCCCGTCGTCGAGGGCACGGTAAACGTCGACGGCGTGCCGGTGCAGCTGCTCGGCATCGACCTGTTCGCCGAACAGTCGGTGCGCAGCTTTACCGGCGAGACGACGTCCGGGGAACCTGACGACGACAATTCGTCGCTGTTCCTGAATTTCCTGCTGCAGCCGGGCGCGGTCACGACGACCGAGCAGACCGCGCTGGATCTCGGGATAGCCGTCGGCGATACGTTCGCGGTCTCAGTCGGGGGGCGGCCGCAAACGGCCGCGCTGTTCGCGACATTTGCCGGCGACAGCAACCTGGACCGGGTCTTCGTCACCGACATCGCGACGGCCCAGGAGTGGCTGGATCGACCCGGCTGGATCAGCCGTATCGACGTTCGCATCGCTGACGGCGACACGGCAATGCTGCAACGCCTGGAAGAGGCGCTGGCTCCCGGCACGCAGTTGCTGTCGGCAGCCGGCCGCACCCGCTCCACCGCCGACATGAGCCAGGCCTTCATGACCAATCTCACGGCCATGAGCCTGCTGGCCCTGCTGGTCGGGCTGTTCCTGATCTTCAACGCCGTGAACTTCTCGGTGCTGCAGCGCCGCGGCCTGATCGGCGTGCTGCGCGCGCTCGGGCTCACACGTCGGCAGCTACTTGCGATGGTTCTTTTCGAAGCCGCCATCGTCGGATTCGTTGCGGCCGTGGCCGGTGTCCTGCTTGGCGCGATGCTGGGCGAGCAGCTGCTCGAGCTCGTGTCGCGCACAATCAACGACCTGTATTTTCGGGTCAACGTCACCGCTGTCAGCGTCAGCCCCTTCTCGGTCGCGAAAGGACTCATCGCCGGCGTCGGCGCCGCCCTGATTGCCGCGGCGTTGCCGGCCTTCGAGGCAACCTCGTACCAGCCACGCCTCGCCCTGACCCGGTCGGTCATCGAGAGACGCGCGAAGAACGTGCTTCCGGTCGTGACGCTGACCGGTATCGCCGGCATGATCGCCGCGATTGCCCTGATACTGTCCTCCGGCACCAGCCTGGTCGCAGGCCTCACTGCCGTATTCCTGCTGATCCTCGGGTTCGCGCTGTGCGTGCCTCTGTTTGTCCGTCTCTCGTCCACTCTTGTTGCTCCGCTCGCTGCAAGGCTCGGCGGCACGTCGGCACGCATGGCCATAGCCGGCATCGCTTCCGGCCTGTCGCGCACGGGTATCGCCATCGTGGCGCTCGCGGTCGCGTTGTCCGCAACGATCGGTATCAGCGTCATGGTCGACAGTTTTCGCAGCTCGGTGAATGCCTGGCTCGTGCAGACGCTGCGAGCAGATGTCTACACGGGAACGCTGCGCGAGGGTTCGATGGATCCGGAGCTGATCGCGGCCATCCGCAGCATCGACGGCGTCGTAGACATGAGCACGCGCAAACGCGCCACGGTGGAGGACGCGACCGGGCGCACACAGCTGCGCGTGTTCGAGCTGCCGCCGGAGAGCTATTCCGGCGCCGAGTTGATCGATGCCGACCCTGCCGTGGCGTGGATGGCCTGGGAAAACGAGGACGCCGTGTTCGTCTCCGAACCCTACGCTTACCAGAACGGCGTCGGGGCCGGTGACCGCATTACGCTGCCGACGGACCACGGGCCGCGGCAATTCGCCGTCGCGGCCACTTTCCAGAGCTTTGACATCAACGCGAGCGGCCTGATGATGAGCCGCAACACCTATGCGCGCCATTTCCGGGACCCGAGTGTCGACTCGCTCGGCCTGTACCTTGCCGACGGCGTCGACGTCGATGGCGTCGTCGACGACATCGAGCGGCTCAGTGAGGGCTGGCAACAGCTCTACATCAGCTCCAACGCCGGATTACGTGACGAGTCCCTGCGTATTTTCGATCGCACGTTCGTGATCACCGACGTGCTTTACTGGTTGACGCTCGGCGTCGCCTTTATCGGCATCCTCTCGGCCATGCTCGCGCTGCAGCTGGAGCGGGCCCGCGAGTTTGCCACGCTGCGTGCCCTCGGCATGACACCCGGCCAGGTCGGCGGCATGATCACGGCGCAGACCGGTGCCATCGGGCTGCTGAGCGGACTCGCGGCGGTCCCGCTGGGCATCGTTATGGCCTACGTGCTCATCAAGGTCATCAACCGGCGCGCGTTCGGCTGGCAGATCGACATGACGGTCGCCCCCGACATCCTGGCCGTGTCGGTCGCCTTTGCCATCGGCGCGGCTGTGCTGGCAGGCCTCTACCCGGCGTGGCGTGCTGGCCGAAGCCAGCCGGCTATCGCCATGCGCGAGGAGTAACGCATGCGGCTGTCGATTCTAGTGCTCTTGCTCCTGGCCACCGCCGCGTCTGCCGACGAGCGCTCACAGCCACCGTCGCAGCTCGCTGACCTGCTGAGCGCCGATGCCGAAGGCTACGCAAGTGCTATCGAGCCACGCGCGTTCACGTTCCCGGCCGACCACGGGCCGCACCCCGAGTTTCGCAACGAGTGGTGGTATGTCACCGGCAATCTCGATAGTGCCGACGGCCGGCGCTTCGGCTACGAACTCACGATTTTCCGTTTCGCGCTGGCGCCCGAACGGCCCGAGTCCGTGTCGGAATGGCGCACCAACCAGGTCTATATCGCGCACCTGGCCATCACCGACGTGTCGGCCGAGCGGTTCCTGGTTGCACAACGCTACGGGCGCGGCGCTCTCGGGCTCGCCGGTGCAAGCGCCCGGCCGTTGCGGGTATGGATCGATGACTGGTCCATCACCGAGGAACGGGACGGCGCGTGGCGGCTGGTTGCCGACGACGGTGAATTCGCAATCGATGTCAGCCTCGTTCCTCGCAAGCCGCCCGTGCTGAACGGCGATGCCGGTTTGTCACAGAAGTCGTCCGACCCCGGTAACGCCTCCTATTACTACTCGATCACTCGCCTCGAGACCAGGGGCCGCATTCGCATCGATGGCGAGGAACACAACGTAAACGGCCTGTCGTGGCTGGACCGCGAATGGAGCACGAGCGCGCTCGCCGACAACCAGGTCGGCTGGGACTGGTTTGCCTTGCAGTTCTCGGACGGGTCCGACCTGATGTTCTACGGTCTGCGACTCAGTGACGGCAGTCAGGATCCCCACAGTGGCGGCACGTTTGTGACCGCCGACGGCATCGCCACGCATCTCGACGCGGATGACGTGGAGATCACGGTGCTCGCCACCTGGGACAGCCCGGAAGGCGGCACTTACCCGGCGCAGTGGCAAGTGCGCTCTAACCGGCTGGGACTCGACGTCACGGTGACCCCGGTGCTGGACGACCAGGAGCTGTTCACGACCGTGCGCTACTGGGAAGGCGCGGTGGATGTGAGCGGGTCGCGGTTCGGTGAGCCGCTGTCCGGGCGCGGCTACGTCGAGCTGACCGGTTACGCACAATAGCGTCGGCGTTGTCCAACATTCAGCTTTCGTTCAGCGATCGCCCGGTAGCTTAATCCCACGCCAAAAACAGCAAGGGAGAAGGCGCTATGGAACGCTGTATTCCACGACGCACGGCCGCCGCTGCGCTGTGCATGTTCGCCCTCGTGGCGACGGGCATCGCCACCGCCAACAACACTTCGCCGACCATCCGGCTGTTCCCGACCACGGTCGTCGAGGACCTGCGCCAGACCAGCTCGGTGGCGCAGGAGATGGAAACCGGCCTGCAGGAGGTCATCGGCCGCCTGGATCAGCAGCAACAGCTGTACCTGGAAAGCAAATGCGACGGCGCCGAGGACGATGCCGGCTGCCAGCGCCTCGCCAAGCAGATTGGCGCGACCTACCTCGACATGCTCGGCATCATGGAAGAGCGGCTGCCGGACATGGAGCACACCGTCAACAACACGCGCCTGAGCCTCGAAAAGCGCCTGCGCTCGGAACTGGGCAACAAGATGACCTCCTGGACGCTGCAGGAGACGCTGCTGGGCGGCAACCCGCCCAAGGATGCCTCGGCCCCCTCGCCGAGCCTGCGCGGCCGCTCCGGCATGCGCCTGTCGGAACGCTTCAAGCAGTACTACAAGCTGGTTGCCTCGTCGAGCAGCAACTCCGATCAGTCGCTGGCCGTGCTTGCCTCCGACATTTACCTCGACATGGACGAGACCAGCACGCTGATTGCCCGCACGCGTGAAGAGATCGCGCGCGCGACGCTCATCGAACAGCTCAACCAGTCGTTCGGCACGATCACGCCCGAGATGATGGAGATCGTCGGCGGCGTGAAGTCGATCCTGTTCGGCGACGAGACATCGAACGTCGTCATCGCCGGGCCGCCGCCGGGCAGCGTCGAACAGGCCTATCGCAGCCCCCTCGAACAATAGGAGAACGAGCCATGAGAATCGCAACCCTGCTCGTCGCTTGCACCGCTTTCGCCCTCGCGTCGTGCGCGTCTTCCCCACCCCCCTGCGAAGGACCGCAGTCGCGCAACCTGTCGGCCGCCGTTGACCATGTCAAAGGCGCGCTCGCTAACGGTTGCGCTGCGCATTTCGATCGTTTTTACGACGACCTGCTGCGCACGGCCGAGGGCGACCCTAAACCGGAGAACAAGCGCGTGTTCAGCGAGTTCCTCGTGTGGTCGGCCGACGAGGGCATCCTCAGCCAACGCCAGGCAAAGGAGTACTACAACCGCTACTTCAACGTGAAGTTCATGACGCTCGCGAGCGACTACAACAACTGCTCGCACACCTGCCCGCGCCGCGACCGCGTGCTGCTCGACATGGAGCGCGAGCTCAGCGACAAGGAACGCGGGCTGCTCAGGGTCAGCCAGGACGACACCGGCTACTACCGCGCGGACCGCCTCTACAAAGAGATGGAGCTCGTCCTCGAGGCCACCTGCACGGCCTGCGCCGCGGGGCGCTGATCGGCCGTGGCGCAGGGGCAACGGCAACAGTTCCTGCAGGGTCTCGCGGGCGGCGCCGTCGGCACGCTCGTGGGGGGCGGCGCGCTCGTGTTCGCGCTCTCCCACTACGGCGTCGTCGCGTTCACGAACGACCGCGTGCCCAGCCTCGATGGCTGGTTCACCTGGGCAACGCTGAACCTCGGTTCGTCGATTCCCGTCTTCGCGGGCCTGTTGCTCGCGTTCTTCTACAGCCTCTCGCGGCTGCGCCGCCTGCTCGATGACGCGGGCCCGCTCGAACGCATCGTGCAGCTCGACCACCTGACCGACACCTGGACCACGCTGTTCTTCGGCACGGGTGTCATCTGGACGGCGATCGGCATGCGCAGCGCGCTCATCTTCGCGCTCGGCGACCCCGACGTCTCCGTGCAGGAGGGCGCCTTCAAGATGCTCGAACGCATGGTCGAGGGCGGCATCCTGCTCGCGCTCTCGACGACGATCTTCGGCGGCATCGGCGGCTACCTGATGCGCGTCTACAAGGCGATCGCGCTCGGGTCCCGGTTGCAGGCGCGCTACGACCGGGAGGCGCGTTCCGACACGACGAGCATGCGCGACTCGTTAACTCGCATCGAGCAACACCTGCAAGCGGGCACGCCGCCGTGACCCGCTCGCCCTACTGGCACGCCCTGCACCGTGGCGCGGACGCAGAGGGCGGCGGCGTGGCGGACCTGCAAACCGACGTCATGCGCTTCATGGCCATCCTCGCGATCTGCCTCGTCGTCATTTTCGCGCTTGTCCAGAGCATCCCGTTGCGGCCCGCGCAGACCGTGCCCGAGCCCGCGGCCGAGCCTGTACCGGAACCTTTGCCGGAGCCTTTGCCGGAACCTTTGCCGGAACCTTTGCCGGAACCATTGCCGAAGCCCGTACCGGAGCCTGTGCCGGAACCAGCACCCGTTCCCGAGCCCGCTCCCGAGCCGGTCGTGGATCCCCCGCCGCCTGCGCCGCCGGTGCAGGAGGGCTTCACGCTGCGCTTCGAGTCTGACCTCGCGCTCACGCGCCTGGTGGCCCGGAATGTCGTCGGCCTGTATGCGATCACCGACGCGAGGACATTGCGCCTCAACGTTAGCGAGAGCCGTATGAGTTTCTGGGAAGCATCGACGCCCAACCAGTTTCACGAGATGGATCGCGGCACGGTGCCGAGCCGGGTCACCAGGGCGCTGCTGCGCACGTCCGGGATCGATGCCACGGCTGTCAAGTGGGGCGTCACGCTGCCGGCCGGCATGCAGCAGGACCTCAACGGCTACCTCGAGTCGGGGAGCGGAGGCGCCCTGGTCATTGGCAGCAACGGCAAGTTAAGGCTGGAGCAGTGACATGGGCCATCCCCTGGTCAAGCTGATGCTAATTGCCGCCGCACTCGCCTTTGCGTCCGCGGCAACGGCGAAGCCGCGCGATGCCGAGGCCTGGGTTGCGCTCAATGTCGCGCCCTCGCTTGTCAGGGAACTGTCGTCACACCCGCGGTTTCGGGGCGAGTCGGTCCGCGTGGTCGTCTTTGCGGACGACCGCCCGGCAGCCGCCAGCAACGCGTTCGCGTTGTCGCTGCGCGACCGCCTGGCCATGGCGATCTTCGATACGCCGGGCATTCGCATGGCAGCGGACCGCGATCCCGGCGAGCGTCTCGACTGCACGGTTACCGAGGTCGACTATTACATCGGCCTGCAGATCAGCGACCTGGGCAGCGATGAGTTCCGCATCGACCTGCGCACGCTCGACGTCGAGGACCGGACGTGGGTAACGGGCTTCGACCTGACGTGGCAAGGCGCGCTGACCGAGAGCCAGCAGAACGCCTTGCGACGGCCGCAAGCAGATCCCTGGTTCCGCGGAGCGCGCGCAGCCCCCTACGACACCGAGCAGTCCGACTTGCTCGCCGCGGACCTGGCCCGCGACCTTGCCTGTGCGTCGCTGCGGCAGACGGCCGGCG
>JASJBB010000135.1 GCA_030066735.1 Woeseiaceae bacterium
TCTGAGCTCGGCGATCGAGTTCTTTGCGAGAATCGGCGGTGTAAACGACTTGACCGAATAAGCGATGACGAGCAATAGCAGCAGGCCAACAGCAAGCAGCGCGACCCTTGCTCGCGAGGAACGAATTATCTCGACTCCGTTTCCATGGCAATTCGTCGCTTCACCTCATTCACTCTCGACTCTGCTTCTTCTAACACCGATTCGAGCTGGGTCACCAGGTCCAGCTTAAGCAATACTCGGTTCCGAAACTCCCGTTCGCCGACAAAACCGAGATCTGCTTCTGTCCCTGTTGCCACGCGCTGCAGTCCGGTTAACTCACCGTAAAAAGAAATCAATTCCATGTGATCAACCATGTACGAATCGACATTGAGCTGTTGCACGGTTGTCAGATCAGCTTGCGTCATGCGCAGTTGCTCCAGGCCCGCCTCCATGCTCGATAGTGCCTGTCGGAGTACAGGATTGGTGAGGAGAGCCAATTCGCCCGAGTTCTTCAGATCGTCGTAGACGCTCATTTCGGGATGGAATGCCAACCCGAATAGCAGGCCATGGCGTAGCAGCTTCAAGGTTTCATCATGAGGTTCATACGGCGGCTGCAGGCTGAGAATGCCGCGTAAGGCGACCGCCGCATCTGACACCTCGAGGCGTACGGCGGAAATCGCCGCCAATGTCTCTTCGGTGTCCGTGAATAAGGCGTCAAGGCGTGCATTTTCACGATGCGAGTCCTGTCGATCACCGACCCAGGCGTCGGCCCACAGCGCAATCGTGACGCCGATGACTATCAGGGCGAGTTCGGCGGCAGCGTGTTTCCAGTTGGTGCCGGAGAAAATTCTGCGTATCAGCGCCATTACCAACGTTTGGTTCGGAGGCCGCTATGTTTGCTTCTTGACCGCCCGGGACTCGACTTCCTCCCAGACTCGCAACAGATTGCCGCTCAGGATCTTGCGAATGTCTTCCTCGCTGTAGCCGCGCTTCAGAAGTCCCTCGATCAGGTTGGGGTAGGACGAGACATCCTTCAGCCCGACCGGCAGCGAGTCGCCGACGCCGTCATAGTCAGAGCCGATCCCGACGTGGTCGATGCCGGTTAGAGCAACGACGTGATCGAAATGATCAAGAACGTCATCCACGCTGGCGAAGGGGTAGGCCCCGTGTTCCTCGTAATACTTCGGGAAGAACTCTGTCAGCGCCAGCGCCATGTTGCGGTTCTCCGGGTCTTCGGCGATCCAGGCGCCAACCGCGGCATACGCGGGCGTGGAATACTCTCGCGCCTCCCGGGTGATGAAGCTGGAGCCGAAATTGATCTGGATGACGCCGCCTTTCTCGGCCATCGCCACGATCATCTCGTCGCTCATGTTGCGCTCCCAGCCGGGCGTAAAGTGCCGAGCCGAGGAGTGCGACGCGATGACGGGCGCCGTCGACACCTCCAGCACGTCCCAGAATGCGTCGTCCGAAAGGTGGCTGACGTCCACAATGAAGCCGAAGCGGTTCATTTCCTTGATGACTTCGGTACCGAAGTCGCTGAGTCCGCCCCACTGGTGATTGTCGTCGTAGGACGAATCCGACAGGTGGTTGGTCTCGCCGTGAGAGAGCGAAATATAGCGGATGCCGCGGTCGTAAAAATACTTCAGGGCCGCCATGTCACCGTCGATGGGTGAGCCGTTTTCCATGCCCAGCGGCAGCGACATGATGCCGTTTTCAAAGTGTTCACGAATCTCGGCCGGCGAGCGCGCGATGGCAAACTTGTCAGGTGCCGCCGCCACCATGCCTTCGACGATATCGATCAGTTCGTCCGCCACCTCTCGCGAGCGGCCCTCGGCCTCCAGCGCAGGCGCGGTATAGATCGACATGAACGGCGCGTTCAGACCGCCTGCGACGGCGCGCGGATAGTCGAAGTCACCCGTCGGCGTGGCCACCGAGACGTCCTGCGGATTCTGGTGCAGGCGATAGGGCACATCCACGTGGGTGTCGATAATGATGCTCGATGTCGCGATGCGTTGGGCCTCGGCGGCATAGTCGACGGCCTCAGCGGGTTGGTCCGCAAGTTGCTCTGCGGGCTGGTCTGTGGCGGGTTTGCAGGCTGCCAGGAGAAGGGCAGACGCGAACAGGGTCAGGTATTTGCGGATCATGTCAGGAAATTTTTTTTCGTTTCAGGGGTCGAAGATTGTAACAATGGATCCATAATAGATGCTGTGGATTTACTGTTTGGGCGAATGAGGAGAAAAGACGGTGAGTGACAACCCCACAATTGACCAGGTTGCTGGCGAAGAAGCGGAAAGCAGCAAGCTCGAGACCAACCTGAAGTCACGTGCCACATGGATGCGGCTGTTGTTCATGGCCCTGTTTGGCCTGTTCATCTGCTTCGCCGGCATGATCGGCACGGTGATTGTCGTTCTGGGATTCTTCTGGGTCCTGTTTACCGGTGAGGTCAACCGCGAGCTGCGGCGGGTAGGGCAGGCGATTGCCAGCTACATGTACGAAATCGTCCGCTACCTGACGTTCAACACCGAGGACAAGCCGTTTCCGTTCGGCGGCGCCTGGCCGTCCGGCGAGACGAAAGAGGACGTCTAAACGGGTAACTCCCGCTGGCCTGGCTGCCAGTGGGTAAGATTGATGCGCGCGCCTCCGATGCCGAGGCCGCGCACCCATCTGGCGGCCGCGTCGAGGGTGACCCAAGTCTTTACCTTGCCTTTGTGCGTCTCGGCCGTTACCGGGCCGTTCGGGGTGCTGGCCTCCACGTGGAAGCGGGCGCCCGTCGCGATAATGTCGATCTTCTTGATGGCGCCTGCCGCCACCATGGCCTTCAACATCTTCTCATCCATTCCTGTTCCTCGGGGATCGGTCCATTTGCTCGGGGATCGTGATTCCTGCCTCGTCGCAGTAGCGGCGAATCAAGACCTCCACCATGTTGGCTACGCTGCGGTGCTCGCGCGCTGCCGCCTCGCGCACGGCCGCCTTGATGGACGGGTTGATGCGCAGGTTCAACGTGGAGATCTTGGTTTTCGCCATGCGTTACATTGTACGCTCAAAATGATATAAATGTAACGCATTCTGCGTCTTGTTGTGGGGTATAATCGTGCGCCTATGCTGCAGGCAATCCCCCAATACTGGGCGCTGATCGTGGCGAGCATCCTGGGCCTGGCGATCGCCCTGTTTGTCGTGTTTCGGCTCTTTCAGGACTCGAGGCGAGGCCGGCTGGCGAGCGCCCTCAACGAACTTCACGAACGCGAACGAGCATTACAATCTGCTTTAAAAGACGTTTCTAAGTCTCTGTCAAAATGTGAAAAACTGGCAGCCTCCGGCGATAAGGTGCCGCCCAACAAGTTGCTGGCCGCGAAAGATGCGCTGGCTGAGGCGCGGGAGACGGAGGCGTTGCTGCAGGACCAGGTGCTCGTGCTGCGCAACAACGCGCGCACCATCATCCTGCAGGACTACCCGCCCACGCGGCACGACGCCATGTGCCGCAAGTACCTGGGTGAGACTAGGTAATATCAGCAATCCCGGGGGGCAGGATCTTCAACTAGACTTTGAGCGTCTGTACTCGGGAGAGACACCATGGAACAGATGGTCTTCATGGTCTGCATGTTTCTGGGCGTCGCGGCCGTCGCCCTGATCGCCTTCACCCTGCTTTTTATCGCAATGGGCAAGATCAAGGTCTGACCGCAGCCGTCAGCTCGCCACGAACGCGGTTCTGCAGTTCGCTCCAGTCGCCGGTCTCCTCGGCGCGGCGGACATTCTCGCGCATGACTTCGATCAGGCCGTGCAGCTCGTTGCGCATGGCCTCGAACCGCGGGTCGTCGCGCAGGTTGTCGATCAGGATGTCCTGGTCGAGGGTCCACAGTTCAAATGACATGAGGCTGACGAAACCCTCGTCGATCGCGTCTCGCAGTGCGTCCAGCGCCGCGTCCTTGCGCCCCTGGATGGCGAGAACATGGACGTCGCTGATGCCGTAGCCGGCAATGCCAAGCCGCGGCAGGTCCTGCATGACGTTCCAGGCCTGCGCGAGCAGCTCGGAAGCCTCCCGGTCGCGGCCCAGGTTGCGGTTGATATAGGCCAGCAGGATGGCCGATTCGTAATTGTGGCGATTGACGTTGAGACTCGTATCGCTGGCCAGCATGGGGTTGGCGCGAACCAGGTACTCGCGCGCCATGTCGTAGTCCTCGAGAATGGCGGCCGAAACGGCAATGATGGGATAGGCGATCTGCCCTTGCGCATCGGGCAGCTCGTCGAACCTGGCCAATGTCTCGATAGTCCCTTCAAAATCATTGTTCATGAACCGCATGAATCCTTCACCGATCGGGTAAATCGGGTGCTCCTCCGGGAACCGGGCGGTGAAGTCCATGATTTTTTCCGACTCCCCGAATTCCTGGTAGATCCGTACCGAATCCTTGCCGACCATCGGGTCATCGGACATCGCCGCGGCCGCGCGCGACCAGGCCAGGGCCTCGTCCAGGCGCCCGAGGCCCATGAGCTGTTCGGCCATCGACTCGTAGGGAGACGGCCAGTCCGGGAAAATGGCGATCGACTTGAGCAGCAGATTAACGGCCTTGTCATTCTCGCCGAGCATGGCGTAGAAATTCGGCAGGTTCAGGTAGGGGATGCGTCCTAGCGGGTCGATCTCCATTGCCGTCGTCAACAGGTCAATCGCTCCCTGCACGTCGCCTTGAGTTTCCCGAACGCTGGAATACCAGACATAGGCATTGGCCAGGTTCGGATTCAGCGCGATGGCCCGCTCGTAGGCCGCTGCCGCCAATAAATGGGCATTGCCGGTCTTGTCGGCCTTGTACCGGTTGAATTCAAGCAGGCCCTGAACGGCATGCGCTGCCGCGAGCTGACCGTCGATCTCCAGCGCCCTGGCGACAGCCTCTGCAGCGATCCTGTCCGCCTCTTCGATCCGGATGGCGTTGTGGTTGGTATGAATGACGAGCACCGTCTCCGCGAGTCCGGCATGCGCTTGGGCATAATTCGGATCTATCTCGATAGCGCGTTCGAATTGCTCGCGAGCCTCCAGCAGCGTATCGAACCGCCGGAGATAGAGGTTATTGCGGGCGGCCGTGTACAGAGACAGCGCTTCAAGGCTCTCCGTGGGCACGACGGCCAGCCGGATTTCCTCTTCGGGCGAAAGCGCCGCCTGCAATGCCGCCGCGATCTGCGCCGAGATATCGCTCTGGATACGAAACACGTTGCTCGCAGTGAGCTCGCGATCGTAGCTTTCCGCCCAGATGTGCTCGTCCGTCGCGGCATCGATCAGCTGCACGGTAATGCGTACCTGGTCGCCCGAGCGTTGCACTGCGCCTTCAACGACAGTGTCGACGTCGAGCTCCGCGCCGATCTGGCGCAGGTTCTTGCTGGTATCGCGATACTTGTTGACAGACGTGCGGGAGATGACCCGCAGTGACCCGATGTCGGCCAGGCGACCCAGCAGGTCGTCGTGGATCCCGTCCGCGAAGAACTGGTTGTCCGGGTCGCTGCTACGGCTCGTGAACGGCAGGACCGCGATCGAGTCTGTCACGGCCGCTGCGACCGGAGCAGCATCCTGGCTGCGGATGCCAGTCACGTTGAAGGTAATCGACACGCCCAGCGCGATGGCGAGGAGGGCGATGATGACGGCATTGGATCGATTGCGGTCGCGTTCCGGCTGCGCCCTGCGATCGACCTCGCTGTCGAGCTTGACGCCGTCGGGGGTGATCTCGAATACCCAGGCCAGCACGAGCGAAACCATAAAACCCGCGAAAATGACGATGACATAGGCTCTGAATACCCAGTCAGGGACGCCGAAGGTGGGCAGCAGGACGGATCCGGCTTCGATGAGGATCCAGGCGACGAGCGCATAGGTTGCGGCGAGCCTTAAGACGTTGCGCCGGCGCAGTTCGCTGAAAAAGGAGTCCATACGACGATTATCGCTCGAAAACAGTAAAGGTAAAGGCGCTGTCCACACTGATGAGACCCACGCCAGCCGCCAATGTTCGGTATCAGCGATTTGACATAACCTGGGCCCTGGTTATTGACTTTTGGCGCCAGTGATATCAAGATGATATCAAAATGACACGGGAGAAGAAGGCCATGATCAGAGAGAATGTCAGAAAGGTCGCATCCGGCTACCTGATGCTAGTCGTGCTTGCTGGGGCGCAGATCGGTTTCGGTTACGCGATATTCCGGTCTTTGGTGGTTATGAACGTCCCCGGCATCATCGGATTCGTGCTGGCGTCGATCGTCGTGGCGATTTGCTGGGCCGGGCTCTTCATGGTTCATCCGAACGAGGCCAAGGTTCTGCAGCTGTTCGGCAAATACGTCGGGACGGCTTACGAGCCGGGCCTGAAGTGGGCCAACCCGTTCTACATGAAGACCGCTGTCTCGGTCCGTGTGCGTAACTTCGAAAGCGGCAAGCTCAAGGTCAATGATTCGCGCGGTAGCCCGATCGAAATCGCCGCGGTCGTGGTCTGGAAAGTGCACGACACGGCCGAGGCGCTGTTCGAGGTCGACGACTACGAAGAGTTCGTGCAAATCCAGAGCGAGTCGGCTCTGCGCAACCTGTCAACGACATATCCCTATGAGCCGCACGAAGGCGAGGGCACGGCGCTGCGGAGCCACCCTGCAGAAATCGCCCAGGCCCTGCGTGACGAGATCCAGGATCGTCTCGAGCAGGCCGGTGTCACGGTCATCGAGGCGCGCATCAGCCATCTCGCTTACTCGCCCGAGATCGCCAACGCCATGCTGCGCAGGCAGCAGGCGTCCGCGATTATCGCCGCCCGCAAGCAGCTCGTGGCGGGCGCGGTCGGCATGGTCGACATGGCCCTCGACGAGCTCAGGAAGGGCGACATCGTGGAACTCGATGAGGAGCGCAAGGCGGCCATGGTGAGCAACCTGCTCGTTGTGCTGTGTGGCGAAGAATCGGCGCAGCCGGTCGTCAATACGGGCTCGCTGTACACCTAGGCGGCAGCGGCTCGAGCGACCCATGGCGGCCCGCAAGGCATTCGCGCTACGCATCGACGAGAAAACGCTGGCGGCGATGCAGCGCTGGGCGAACGACGATCTGCGCAGTCTCAATGCGCAGATCGAGTTCGTTCTGCGCGAGGCATTGCGCAAGAGTGGACGGCTGCCGAAGCAGCCGCCCAACGATAGCGAGGGTAGCTAGCGATGCTAAACTCGACGCATGCGTGCCGCGCTGCCGTTCATACTCGTCGCACTGGCCATATTCTCCGCGGCCTGCATCGCCTATATCGCCTGGGAGCTGACGTCCGCTGAAGACGACGAATAGGCCCCGGGTGCTACTTCTTGTCCGGCCTTTTGTTCGACCCGTCCGATCGGCGCGAGCCGCCTGCCGTCGACGCGGATTTTCTTGACGACGAACTCGGCCGGGAAGCCGGCTGCCGCGACGATGAGCTAGGCCGTGAAGCCGGTTGCCGCGAAGACGAGCTTGGTCGCGCGGCTGGTTGCCGCGAGGACGAACTCGGCCGTGAAGCCGGCTGCCGCGACGACGAGCTTGGCCTCGAGGCCGACTGCCT
>JASJBB010000134.1 GCA_030066735.1 Woeseiaceae bacterium
GGAGTGGCAATGGCCCAGTCGACGGAGATCGAGCAGGCGCGTAACGAGCTGCAGGCCGGCAGGGACCAGATTATCCGCGAAGAGCTGGGACTCAGCGCCGAGCAACATGCCGGGTTCTGGCCCATCTACCGCGCCTACGTGGCCCGGCTGTCGCCGCTGCGGGATCGTAAAGCGGCACTCGTGCGCCGGTTTGTCGAGGCTTACGAGGCGGGCGAGTTCGACGACGAGTTTGCGGAATGGCTGATCGCCGAAAATTTTGCGATAAAGGAGGCCTGGCTCGGCGTGCAGAAGGAGTTCAGCGGCGGATTCAGGTCGGTTCTGCCCGTGCAGAAGGTGGCTCGCTTCTACCAGCTCGAGAACAAGATGGATGCCGAGATCGACGCTCAGCTCGCGCTGGCCGTGCCGCTGCTGAAATAGGCATTTATCCGTATTAACCGCCTCGGAATATTGGCGGAAAATTAGGTGATTTTTTATTTGCTGCCAAGGGGTTACCGATGTCGGAAGACTATTCCAGGGCCAAGGCCAAAGCCAGGCTGCAGCCTGTAAAGCAGGAGTCGGCTGAAGCCGCGGAAGGTATCGATACGACGTCTGCTGCGCACGTGTTCGGCCGGATGCGCCATAGCCCCGAGATGATCAAGGAGCTCTTTCGCTCGGGCCGCTATCCGTACAAGAACAAGATTCGTCGAAGTGTCTACGAACACCACAAGGGCGAATTGCAGGTCGAACTGTTGAAGGTGCAGAACTGGGTCAAGCAGACCGGGCAGAAAGTCGTCGTCATCTGCGAGGGGCGGGACGCCGCCGGCAAGGGTGGCACGATCAAGCGCTACATGGAGCACCTGAATCCGCGCGCGGCGCGCGTCGTCGCCCTCGAGAAGCCGTCAGAGCACGAGCGGGGCGAATGGTACTTCCAGCGCTACATCAAGCACCTGCCGACCAAGGGCGAAATGGTGTTTTTCGACCGCTCCTGGTACAACCGCGCGGGCGTTGAGCGAGTCATGGGTTTCTGCTCGTCGATCGAATACCTCGAATTCATGCGCCAGGTGCCAGACCTGGAGAAGATGTTGGTCCGGTCGGGCATCCAGCTGTTCAAGTACTGGTTCTCGGTCACTCGTGAGGAGCAGCATCGGCGCTTTGAAGCGCGCCAGAACGACCCCCTGAAACAGTGGAAGTTGAGCCCGATCGATGAATTGTCACGGGACAAATGGGACGAATACACCGAGGCCAAGGAGTCCATGTTCTTCTACACCGACACCGCCGACGCGCCGTGGACCGTGATCAAATCCGACGACAAGAAGCGCGCCCGGCTGAACTGCATGCAGCATTTCCTGTCGCACCTCGACTACCCGGACAAGAACACCCGCGTGGTGCATGGCCCCGACCCGCTGATCGTGGGCACGCCGTCCCAGGTTATTGAAAAAGACCGGCATCTCTGGGGATAATCTCCGCCGGTCCGCGTCGGCTACCCCGCGACGGTCAGCCGTGAACCCCGCCAGGCCCGGAAGGGAGCAACGGTAGCGGTGACACCGGGTGCCGGGGATTGGCTGGCGCGGGCCACTCTGCAGTTATAGACTGACTTCCATGAGTTACCTCGTCCTGGCTCGCAAGTGGCGGCCCAAAACGTTCGCCGACACGGTCGGCCAGGAGCACGTTCTCCAGGCCCTCGTTAACGCCCTCGAGTCGGGCCGCCTGCATCATGCCTACCTGTTCTCGGGCACCCGTGGTGTTGGCAAGACAACGATCGCGCGCATCCTCGCCAAGGCCCTCAACTGTGAGACCAACGGCGTCTCCGCGAGCCCGTGCGGCGAATGCAGCGCGTGCGTCGAGATCGACGAGGGGCGCTTCGTGGATCTCATCGAGGTGGACGGCGCGTCGAAGACCAAGGTCGACGATACCCGCGACCTGCTGGACAACGTGCAATACGCGCCGGCCAGGGGCCGCTACAAGGTGTACCTGATTGACGAGGTGCACATGCTGTCCAAGAGTTCGTTCAATGCACTATTGAAGACGCTCGAGGAACCGCCGCCCCACGTGAAATTCCTGCTCGCCACGACCGATCCGCAGAAACTCCCGGTCACGGTGTTGTCGCGGTGCCTGCAGTTCAACCTGACCCGGCTGACGCCGCGACTGATCCAGGAGCGCCTCGACCTGATCTGCGAGGCCGAGAAGATCGACACGGACGGCGCCGCCACCGCGATGATCGCGCGCGCTGCCGACGGCAGCCTGCGCGATGCGCTCAGCCTGCTCGACCAGGCGATCGCGTACTGCGGCGGCGAACTCGATGAGAACCAGGTCGCCGCGATGCTCGGCACAATCGACCGTGCGCACGTGGCGCGCCTGGTTCGACTGTTGGCCGAGAACGATGCCGCAGGCGTGATTGCGGCACTGCAGGAAATCGACGAACAGTTTCCGGACTATGCCCGCTTGCTCGAGGACCTGGCGCGCGTATTGCAGCGCGTTGCCGTCTACCAGGTCGTTGGCAGTATCGACGATGACGATGAGATCGGCGATGCCGAACTCGAGGAATTTGCGAGCAGCCTGACGCCGGCCGATGTACAGCTCTATTACCAGACGGCGTTGATCGGCCGCCGCGATTTAAACCTTGCGCCCGACCCGAAAAGTGGCGCCGAGATGACGCTGCTGCGCATGCTCGCCTTTCGGCCGGCGGCAGCCGGCACCGCGGCACCCGCAGGCACGGCCGGCACCGCACAGCGAAACGATGCGCAGCCCGAGGCCGCGGCCGCACCGCCGCCCAAGGCCGTGCAGGCGGCGCCGGCACCCGCGGCGTCTGCGAACTGGGAGTCGCCCGACTGGAAGGAACTGGTGCCGCAGCTCGGGCTGTCGGGCGCCGAGAGACTACTTGCCGGCAGCTGCGCGCTGTTGCGGCGCGATAACAACACGGTTTTCTTCAAGCTCGACCCGGGCTCGGAGTCCTATCTCACGCGGCAGCGTAAGGAGGCGCTCGCCCGCCGGCTGTCGGATCACTTCGGTGAACCGCTGGCCGTCGATATCAGCATCGGCGCGGTGGAGGACCTCGAATCGCCCATGCGTGCCGAGAATCGCGAAGCGGACGAGCATTTCGCGGAGGAGCGCGCCAAGCTCGAGGCCGATCCGAACGTGCAGGCCCTCAAGGACATGTTTGGCGCCGAGTTGAACCCGGGGTCAATCAAGCTGAATACCTCGTCGCAGGACTAACATCGCGGGAGTACGGAATGAAAGGTGGTATCGGCCAGCTTATGAAGCAGGCCCAGGAAATGCAGGCCAACATGAAGAAGGCGCAGGAAGAGATGGCCTCGCTCACCGTCACCGGCGAGTCCGGGGCGGGCGCCGTGAAGATCACGATGACCTGCCAGCACCAGGTGCAAGCGCTCGAGATTGACGACTCGATCGTGGGTGACGACAAAGAGATGCTGGAAGACCTGATCGTAGCGGCGTTCAACGATGCTATTCGCAAGGTCGAAGCCACGGTGCAGGAGAAGTATGCCGGGATGGCGTCCGGGATGGGACTGCCGCCCGGGATGAAGCTGCCGTTCTAGCGGAGATGTCGTACTCACCACTTCTGGTCAGGATGATTGACGCCCTGCGGTGCATGCCGGGCGTGGGTCGCAAGTCGGCACAACGCATCGCGTTCCACCTGCTCGAGCGTGACCGCGCCGGCGCCACGGCGCTGGCAACCGCTCTGCAGGAGGCAGTGGCCGGAATCGGCCATTGCCGGCAATGCCGCATGTTCACCGAGCATGACCTGTGCTCGATTTGCTCGGCCAGCGGGCGCGACGAGTCGCAGCTGTGTGTCGTCGAGTCGCCGGCCGACGTGATGGCCGTCGAGGACGCCACGGGCTTTCGCGGTCTCTATTTTGTCCTGATGGGGCACCTGTCGCCCCTGGATGGCATTGGTCCGGAGCAACTCGGCCTGGGTGCGCTCGATGAGC
The DNA here is from genome assembly GCA_030066735.1 of Woeseiaceae bacterium. GTDB lineage: Bacteria > Pseudomonadota > Gammaproteobacteria > Steroidobacterales > Woeseiaceae > UBA1847. The sequence goes on from JASJBB010000134.1 coordinate 3,927, forward strand.
GCCTGGGGCAGGGTGTGGTCAGCGAGATGATCATCGCAACGAACCCGACCGTCGAAGGCGACGCGACGGCCCACTACCTGGCCGAGATGGCCGCCGGGCACAACGTGCAGGCCTCGCGGATTGCGCACGGCGTGCCGCTGGGCGGTGAGCTCGAGTACGTCGACGGCGGTACGCTGTCACACGCATTCTATGGTCGACGAGTGGTCGACTAGGAGGGAACGATGAGTGAAGACTGCCTGTTCTGCAAAATAGTCGATGGCGACGTACCGGCCGACATTGTGTACGAGTCCGACTCGGCCCTGGCGTTTCGCGACATCAGCCCGCAGGCGCCGACTCACGTGCTCGTCATTCCGCGCAAGCACATCTCGACGATCAATGATCTCGACGAGTTTGACCGGCAATTGGTCGGCGACCTGTTCATGGCGGCCAAGCAGATTGCCGCGCAAGAGGGAATCGACGAGTCCGGTTATCGTGCGGTCATGAATTGCAATAAGGGTGCCGGCCAGAGCGTGTTCCATATCCACCTGCACGTGCTCGGTGGCCGCGGACTGAGCTGGCCACCGGGTTAGACCTGGCTCTCCAGCTTCTCGGTTAGCCGCAGGAGGCGGCGATAGGATTCGTAGCGCCGCGCGCTGATCGTCCCGCCCTCCACACCCGCCTTTACGGCGCAGCCGGGCTCCTGCAAGTGCCGGCAGTTCGCAAAGCGGCATTCGTGGCTGGCCTCGTCGATTTCACGGAATCCGGCAGCGACGGCCGCGACAGACTCAATCGCTGGCGCGTAGTCGCGGACTCCTGGCGAGTCGATGACGCGGCCGCCGCCTGGCAGGTCCAGCATCACCGAGTTGACGGTCGTGTGGCGGCCTTCGCCCGACTTGGTGGAGATCTCCGCGGTCCGTTGTTCTTCGCCACCGAGAAGTGCGTTGATCAGGCTCGACTTGCCGACGCCTGACTGGCCGACGATGATCGCAGTCTGCCCGGCGAGCAGGGCGCCAAGTTCCTCGAGCCCCGATTGCTCCGCCGCGCTGCACTTGAGAACGGGGTAGCCGATGCGCTCATAGTCGGCCAGAGCCTCGTCTTCGGCGGATTCAAGGTCCGTCTTGTTGAACACGATCGCGGCCCTGACGCGCATCTGTTCGGCTGCGGCCACGTAGCGGTCGACGATGAACCAGTCAGGGGAGGGCGATGGCGCCGCTACGACGATGACCTGGTCCACGTTAGCGGCGAGGACCTCGACAGCGCCGCGCAGGTTGGGGCGCGTCAACGCATTGTCGCGATCCTCGATCCCGGTGATCAGCCAGTCGTCTTCATTGGGAATGGGTTCCGCGCTGACTCGGTCGCCGCAGACCGGGCGCATGCGCTTGCCCTTGACGCGCGCCTCAACCTCGTCGCCACCGGCAAGCCGCAGCCGCATTCGGCGGCTGAATGTTGCTATGACCTGTGCAGGAGTCGCCGGCATGGGCTGAGTATGCCGCGATGCCGGAAGCCTTGCACTGGCGGGGAGGGTACACTATCGCCTGCAGCACGCAGGTAAAGGAACCTGATGAACGCATTTGCAGGCGATCGCGCCACCAACCTGATCTGGATCGACCTCGAAATGACCGGGCTCGACACCCAGGCCGACACGATCATCGAGATCGCGACGATCGTGACCGACAAGCATCTCAACGAGCTGGCTGAAGGCCCCGTGTTCGCTATCCAGCAGCCGCGCGAGGTGATGGACGGTATGGACGACTGGAATACGCGTCAGCACGGCGAGTCCGGGCTGACTGCGCGGGTGCTGGCGAGTAACGTCACGACACGCCAGGCTGAGCTGGCTACACTCGAGTTCCTGTCCGGCTGGGTAGACGCCGGCGCCTCGCCGATGGCGGGCAACAGCATTTGCCAGGATCGCCGGTTTCTCGCCCGGGAAATGCCGGAGCTCGAACGGTATTTCCACTACCGCAACCTGGACGTGAGCACGTTGAAGATCCTTGCGCAGCTCTGGACGCCGGACGTTGCTGCTGGATTCAGCAAGGAGTCAGAGCACCTTGCGTTGGCCGATATCCGCGATTCGATCGCCGAGATGCGCTGGTATCGGGAGTCGTTGTTGGACAACGACCGCCTGCAGGGAACGGCATCGTGACCACGTATTCGGGCGGCTGTCACTGCGGGCGCGTGCGCTTCGAGGTCACGGCGCCCGCGGCACTCGAGCTGACTCGTTGCAATTGCAGTATTTGTCGCATGACGGGCTACTTGCACCTGATTGTTCCGGCCTCGGATTTCCGGTTGCTGGAGGGCGAGGACGATCTGCAGACCTACACGTTCAATACCGGTGTGGCGCAGCATCATTTCTGCCACCATTGCGGTATCAAGTCGTTCTACGTGCCCCGTTCGCACCCGGACGGGATCAGCGTTAACGCCAATTGCCTGGACGGAGGCGCTACGTCAACCGCTGGAATCACCGATTTTGACGGCGCCAACTGGGAACAGAATATTCATAAGGTGTCGCAGATAAGCGACTGATTTCAATAATTTTTATTTGGCAGACTGCCATTCCTTGACATATTATTGCGCCATGCAAACAACAATCCGAGTCCTTACCGTCACCCTGTTTCTCTTCGCCAGCGCAGCGGCGCAGGCCCAGTCCGTCTGGGTCAGCGACCAGTTCGAGGTCATGCTGCGAACCGGTCCCAGCACGAATAACGCAATCGAGCGCATGCTGACCAGTGGCACGGCCCTGGAGGTGCTCGAGGCGGACGCGGAATCCGGCTACTCGCGTGTACGTACAGCGGCAGGCACCGAGGGCTGGGTACTGACGCGCTACCTCATGGACGAGCCCAGTGCGCGCGAGCAGCTGGCATCCCTGACGAGTCGACTGACCAGTGCGACGGCCGAGGGGAGTTCGCTCGAATCACAGCTGGCGGCGCTCAACTCCGAGTACGATGCTGCCGGCAGGCGCATTTCGGAGCTCGAAAGAGAGAAAAGCGCGCTCGAGTCGGAGCTTGCCGAGATCAGGCGCACGGCGGCAAACGTGTTGTCGATCAACGACCAGAACAAGGAGCTGCGCGACCAGCTGGCCAGCACGGAAATCGAGGTGGCCACGCTCGAACAGCACAACCGCGAACTCACGAGCCAGACGACCCGCTACTGGTTCATGACCGGCGCACTGGTGCTCCTCGTGGGCATGATCCTCGGAATCTGGCTGCCGCGGATTCGCTGGCAGCGCCGGTCCAGGTACGACCGCTTCTGACCGAGGATTCCATCTGTAGGAGCCCGCCCTAGCGGGCGACTCGTCATTGCGAGCGTAGCGAAGCAATCTCCCGGCGACCGCTTCACTCCTCAAACCAGCCGTTCAAATGCTAGTATTGAGCGCATTGGAAATGGCTGCTAGTGACTGCTGTTTCAACCGGTCGACGCAACACATTGTTCAAAACGCTCCGCCGGTGTTTCGAAGTCTAACGTTTCTCTGGGTCGTCCGTTAAGTTGTCGTGCAACGGCATTGAGTCGGTTCTGGTGTACGTCCGATAGATCCATG
>JASJBB010000034.1 GCA_030066735.1 Woeseiaceae bacterium
CGGACACGCGAAACGCTGGAGAATCAACGGAATTCGGCTGTTCGCCGGACGTAGCGTCCTTACTGGTCTTGTTCGTCATAACCCCCCCGGGAGACTGGATGTGCTTATTGCGCACACTCGGCCTTATTCTCTAACTAATTGGTTGCAATGGTCAAATTAGCAATCACTGAATCCTAGTCCCTGACGTAGGTTTCGAGCCACTCGAAGTACTGTTCGTAGAGGTGCTTTTCGTACGACGGGACCGACAGGCCGTGGTACTGGTCCGGATAGACGACGAGCCGCGTCGGCACTCCAATGCGCTTGAGGATGATGTACAGCTGCTCGGAATTGAGAATCGGCACATTCCAGTCGATCTCGCCGCCGACAACCAGGGTTGGCGTCGTGACCCTGTCGAGCGCATAGAACGGCGACATGCGCTCCCACGCCTCCTTGTTCTCCTCGAGCCAGGGGAAACCGAGCTCCTCCTCCCACCAGCGCTGGTACATGTCATGGCCGTAGTTGGCCGCGTACAATGTGGCGCTGGCGCCCGAGATGGCGGCGTCGAAGCGATCCGTCCTCGTAATCACGTGGTTGGTCAGGATGCCGCCGTAGGACCAGCCGTAAACGGCCATGCGGTCCGCGTCGATCCAGCCCTGCTCGATGCCATAGTCCATGGCTGCGATAACGTCGACGGTATCGGGTCCGCCCCAGTCGGCCCTGATGGCTTCGGCGAACGCCTGCCCGTAGCCGAATGAACCACGCGGGTTCGGCATGACAACAATGTAGCCCTGCGAGGCGAGCAGCTGCGACTCATAGTCAAAGCCGTAGTTCCACTGGTCCTGCGGTCCGCCGTGAATGTGCAGCACAGCCGGGTAGCGCCTGCCCTCCCGGTATCCGGGCGGGAAAACGTAGAAGGCGTCGATGCTCGTTCCCGGCTCGCTCTCGAAGGTGTGTTTTCGCACCGATGCTGTCGTGACGCCGGCCAGCTGGTCGCGATGGACCGCGCTGAGCTGCGACAGGCTGCCGTCGTCGGCAATGGCAAAAATCTCAGCCGGGTACTGCGGTCGCGCGATCAATGCAAACAGCTTGCCGCCGGGCGTCTGCGTGATTTCGCGGACAGTATTCTCGCCCTGCACAATGCGCCGGACCTCGCCGGTCGCAGCGCTGACAGCAACCAGCTGCTGCTCGCCGCGGTATTCTGCAAGGCCATAGACAGTCTGGCCATTGCTTGAATATTCCGGGTCGAACACGCGCACTTCGGCGAGGGCGTCCACGGGCTGCGACTCGCCGGACTCGAGATCGAGGATGGCGAGCTGAGCGATGGCGTAAATCGGCAAGCCATCCGTGATATCCGTCGTGTGCGCGATATAGCGGCCGTCCGGGCTCCAGGAGGGATCGGCATCCCGGTGCGGGCTCGTGGTCAGCTGCTCAGGTTCGGGTTTGTCTTCCGTGACATCGACGCGCCAGATATCGGTATTGCGATTCCGGTCCGGGAATTCGGTCCGGTTACTGACGAAGGCGATGGTCTTGCTGTCGGGCGACCAGGCGGGCTGGCTGTCGTCGTAGTCCCCGAAGGTCACCTGGCGACTCTCCTTGCTTGCGACGTCGACGACGTGCACGTGCGTGCGGTAGCGGTCCAGGTAGCCGACGTAGTCCTCCTTGAACTGCAGCCGGTCGATGACATACGGCCGCGGGTTGGGCCGCTCCTCCTCGTCGAGGTCGGCCGGCGTGGGGTCGTTCACCAGCAGCAGCATTTGCTTGCCGTCGGGCGACCAGTCGTAGGACTCGATGCCCTGCTTGAACCCGGTCAGCTGCTGAGCGTCGCCGCCGCGCCGGTCGAGCAGCCAGACCTGGGTGGTCTCGTCCTTGCGGTCCGAGAGAACGGCGAGAAAGCGGTTGTCCGGGCTCCATTTCGGCGCCCAGGCGCTGCTGCCATCGGTGGTCATGCGCATGGACTCGCCGCCCGTTGCCGGGATCATCCAGACGGCGCTGGCCGAGGTGTCTTTCTCGAGGTCGTTCTCGGAAATCGTGTAGGCAATGAACGCGCCGTCGGGGCTGACGCTGATCCCGGACACGCCTTTCATGCTCAGGTAGGTGTCGATGTCGAATACGTTGGCGGAGTCGGCTTGTGCGCTGCCGATGAATAGCAGCGCCAACAGGGGGGCAAATCGGGTCAAATCAGTTACTCGTCGTTGGTGTCGTCCGTGTCATTGTCAGTTTCGCCGTCCCAGTAGTCGACGGCGGTGTCCTTGCGCGCGAATACCTTGAAGTTCCCGGGGGCGCCCGGGTCTTGCCAGTCGCCGTGCCAGACGCCGTACTTGCCCGAGTCCGGGTACAGGAACACGTCCGTGCTGTCCTGGCTGCTCAGCGCAATGTACGTCAGCTCCTCGTCGGACGTGTTGATGATCTGGTGCGGCTGCTCCGGGTCGGCCGGTGAACAGATGAAGTCGCCGGCGCGGATCGGGTACTCCTCGCCGGCATGGCGCAGGGTGCCGGTCCCGGAGAGGACGTAGAACATCTCCTCGATGACGTAGTGCGCGTGGTAGGGCCACGCGCGTTTACCGGGCTGCAGCCGGATGACCGCGTAGCCGAGTTTGCTGGCGCCGATCAGTGGCGCGACCGCCGCGCGTTCCGCAGCGAACTTGTCGCCCTTGCCGAACGTTACGAACTCGAGGTCGCGCAGGTTGACAACGGGCTTCGGCATGGCGGCTCCATTAACGGGGTATCAGCGGCGAACGCAAGTGGCGGAACTGTAGTCGAGTGGCCCCGGCTTCTCGAGCGGGCGGCTCCGCATCGACATGTAACCGCCCCGGTCCAGGCATTTTTCCGTCCTGATCTGGTATTCCTCGAACGCAAGGCTGCGGCGTTCGTGCCACTCGTATTTCTCCTGCTCGGTCAGGGGCGCACAAGCGCCCAGTGTGCACGCCGCGAGCGCACAACTCCCCAATCGCACGACAGCGCTACGCATATCGCACCTCCCTTTTGTTGTTATCACCCGTCTTGGTGCGGGCTATTTTTTTCGTGACCGTTTCTTTATACGCCTGCCGGGCAAGCCGGCGCAATGTTCATTGCTGCCCGAGGCGGCGCTCGTTCACGAGCAGCAGCAGTTCGGCAGCCGCCTCCGCATCGCACAGCGCCCGGTGGTGCTGCTGCAGCGAAATGTCGAACTGGCGGCTGAGCGCGGCCAGGCTGTACGACCTTAGGCCCGGGTAGAGCCGGCGCATCGACGAACAGGTGCAAAGCCGGGCGTGCCGGAATGACCGCCCCAGCCGGGCATACTCGCGGCTGATGAAGCCGTAGTCGAAGTCGACGTTGTGCGCGACAAATATCGCGTCGCCCATGAACTCCTCGAACCGGTCAGCCACGTCGGCAAAGTAGGGTGCGTCTTCCACCATCGCGGGACTAATGCCGGTGAGCCGGGAAATGTTGGCCGGAATCGTACGTTGCGGATTCAGCAAGGTCTGGAACCGGTCGACGATCTCACCGCCGCGCACCTTGACCGCACCGATTTCGGTCACCCGGTGGTTGTCGCCCTTGCCGCCCGTCGTCTCGACGTCGACGACAACGTAATTCTGAGCAGGGTCGAGAATCCACTTCACGCGCACGACGTCGGCCGTAAAACCGGCCTCCCGGAGCTGGCGAATGCGCAGCACCTGGTTGCGGCGCAGCTGATCGCCCTCGGTCTTGACCTCGACAAATCGTGGGCCGTCGCCGTCGATGACCAGCAGGTCCGGGTAGCCGTAGCGATGCTCCTCGTAGTCGCGCGCCATTGATTCGAGAATGCGGGCTATCGACGCAGGCGGAGCATGTTCGAGCAGGGCCATGACAGCGGCGTTCATCGACTCGCGCCAGCGAAACACGCCGTTTGCCTTGCCATAGTGACGCGTGCTGGTGAGGAGAACCGCTCGTTTTGCGGCCGCCGTGTCCGCCAGCGATGCAAGCCGCGCCTGTATCGCGTGCGCGTGGTGTTCGTAGAACCTGCCGTTGGCCAGCGATGCAGGCACGAAGTCGAATGGCGACGACATGGCCGCCTCATCGTTGCCAAACAGCTCATCCCAGAACAGCAAACCGAACAGTGTCCTCCACAACAGGTTTTCGCTCCGATACGCCTCGCAACCGAGGTTCTCGAAGTGCTCTATGACGGCGCGCTCGGGTGCGCCGCTGCGCGACTCGTCGATCTCGACGACTTCGCCGGCGCGCAGCAGGTCGGTCGAGTCCGATGTCCGCTTCTTGCGGAACTTGCGCTCGTACAGGTCTCGCGCCACGAGCCACTCTTCGTCGCTGCGCGGATTGTCCAGGCACTTCTCGAGATACTGCTGCGCGTCATTGCGGCGGTCAGACGCCAGCAGCAGTCGCACGACGCGTTCACTGCATTGCGCCGACTCGCCGGACTCGTAGAGACACAGCGCGTTAACTACGTCGCCGGATTTTTCCAGCCGCCGGCCGGCCCGGTAAGCCAGCTCGTCCCGTAACCGCGAGCTGCTCGAAAAATTCGGTTCGGGCCAGCCCCCGGCGTCCTCGACGCGAAAGCTCTCGAGGTGATGCAAGCGCGTAGCGTAGAAGAAGTTCTCCAGCGCCTCCGCACGATCGTCGAATCGCGGTTCGTACGCGTCGCCACGACTCTGCGTGCGCACGAGGCCGAGATCGCGCATCGTGAACTGCGACAGCCCGTTCCGGATCCGGCCAAAGTAAAGAAACAGCAGGTAGCTGACCTCGTCGCTGCGGCCCTGCACGAGGACCCGGTCCGTGTCGAGTGCAATCATGAACTCCGGCGCCGGCATGTTCTCGCGGGCGAACGCGACGAGCTGGGCTTTTTTCATCGACCGCGGCAGCCCGGCGAAACGCGGCAGCAGAACGCGGTACAGGTCATCCCGGGTCAGGAAACCGAGCATTTCCTCGAAATGCCCGGCGCCGGGCGCGCCTACCCATCCGCCGGCCCTGAGTATGTCGAGCAGCGGCGCCATGTCGCCAAGCTCGGGGTAGCGCAGCCGGCTGCGCGCGAATAATCGGCCCTTGCGATTGACAAGGCGCACGTACAGGCACTGGGCCGGTCTCGACAGCTTGCGGAAATCCTGCACGAACGCTGCGTGCTCGGCGAGGAAGGTATGCGCGTAGTGCGCGGCAACGAAGTCGAGCATCTCGATGAAATGCTCGTGGTAGTAAAAGGTCGGCAGGGGACCTCGGCGCTGCACGGGAGCCCAGTGGGTCTGGTCGTAGGTCACCGGGACAATGTAGCAGAGTCAGCGCTGGCGAATGGCCTCGGCGACCAGCCGCGCCCATTCGGTGTAAATGCCCGGACCCGGGTGAAACCCATCGGTGGACATCAGGCTGGTTTCCTCGCTGAAGCGCAAGTCAGTGAACCGGACGTCGGGTTCGGCCGCGACATCGCGGCTCAGGGCGCGATCGAACTGCGTCGCGCGCGTCCCGATGTGCCAGCGCAGCGGTTGTGGCAGGGCCGGGAAAGCATGGACGGGCGGCAGCCCCGAGACGATCAATGCACCGACGCCGAACTTCTCCCGCAGCAATTGGCGCAACCTGGCCTGACGGCTGCGCCACTTGCCGAGGGACACCATTGAGATCGCATCATTCACGCCCAGCGAAGTGACCGCGACGTCGAAGCGCTGCCGCGGCAGTCGCTCGAGGCGGTCGAGCGTCTTCGCCGTGGTATGGCCGCTGGTGGCCTGGAGGTTCCACGATACCGAGAAGTCGGCCGCCAGGTCGGAAACAAGTTGTCCCAGCAGCGCCTCGCTCTGCGACGGGGCGCCGACGCCCGCAGCGGCGGAGTCGCCCGTGATAAGCAGGCTGAGCGCCGGCCCCGTACCCGCAGAACCCTCGCGGTCGCCAGGCGGTTCCGGCAGCACCGGCACGGACCGGCGCGTCTGCTTGCCCTGGGCATAGAGCAGGGGCGCGAGTACGGCAGAGCGAAGATAGAACATCATATTCCCCCGACTATAACCGCCGCGGTGCCGGGCCTCTCAGTTCAGTTCCCAGTCCAGCTCGACGAGTACCTCGTTGCGACGCAGGAACCAGGGCTTGAACGGGCTATCGTAACGCGCAAGCAGCGGCTCACTGCGCGTGCTCAGGCCGTCGATGGTCAAGGCGCTGACCAGCGACACCTCGTGCTGCAGGAAATTCTCCTGGGTCCAGCGGCCGGAGTACGAGCGCGCCGCGACAACCTGCGCGGGTTTCTGCACGATGCGGATACGTGGGTCCACCGGTGCCGGCAGGGTGTCCATGGAGTAGCGTGACTCCATCACGAACGCGTAGGTGTAGGCATCCCGTGCAGGCTGCGGCGCGTCGGATACGACGGGCGCGGTCATCTGCATTTTCTGGCCTGGCTCGTTATTGCCGAAGATGTAGTCGGCAAGAATACGGAAGGCGCGGTTGCCGGAGTCGCCCATATCGCCGGTGACATCGACTTCGGCGACGATATAGGGCGCATAGTGCCGGATTTCGTAGTCGTTGGTCACGTGAATGACCTCGAACTGGGGTTCTTCGAGTGCCATGGCCGGCGCTCCTGCAGCTGCGATGATTGTCGCGAGAATAAGACTGGCTAATGCTCTGGTCATGGGATGCTCCTGCAGCAGATTCAAAACGGGATGGCCTGGCCGTCCCAGGCGAAAAAGCCGCCGCTGTCCGGGGGTTCCAGGTTGTCCAGCACCTCCAGCAGGCGCTCGACCGAGTATGCCGGGGTGAACAGGCGGCCCTCAGGGACGCGACGCTGGAACGGCGATGACAGCGGCGTGTCGACCGTACCGGGGTGCAGCGCGGCGACGATCGATTCGGGCCAGCGTCGCTTGTGTTCGATAGCGGCGGTGCGCAACAGCATGTTGAGCGCCGCCTTGGACGCGCGGTAGGACGCCCAGCCACCGAGTCGATTGTCGGCTATGCTGCCGACCCGGGCCGAGAGCGCGGCAAACAGGGTTCTGGCGTCTCGACGCAACAGCGGCAGAAAGTGTTTGGCGATCAGCACCGGCCCGACCGTATTGATGCGAAAGACGTCGAGCATTGCATCGCCGTCGATAGCGGCAATGCTTTTCTCGGGCTGGATGGGCCCGTCATGCAGGAGGCCGGTAGCCGCAATTACGGCGTCGACGGGGCCGTTGCCGGCGATAGTCTCAGCGGCGGCGCGGATGCTGTCTTCGTCGGCAATATCAACGGCGAGGTTGTCGGTGTTCGCCGCGTCGGGCGGAGGAGTCTGGCGGTATAACGCAAAAACCCGGCCAATCTGCTGACTGGACGAGAGCTGGCGGACGAACTCGGAGCCGATACCGCCGCCGGCGCCAACAACGACAACCGTAGCGTTTGCGGTCAGTGAGTTAAGTGACATGGGGAAAACTGGCGGTACATCCGTGTACCGCCAGGTCGTTCGTTACGAGCTCGGCAGAATGACCGTATCGATGACGTGGATTACGCCGTTGCTCGCCTCGATGTCCGTGGCGACGACATTGGCGTTGTCGATCTGTACGCCGTTGTCAGCAACCTGGATGGCGACCGACTGGCCGTTGACCGTCTTGGCGGCGTCCAGCTTGACGACGTCAGCAGCGCGTACGGCGCCCGGGACGACGTGATACGTCAGGATCGCGATGAGCTGGTCGCGGTTCTCAGGCTGCAGCAGGCTCTCTACGGTGCCTTCCGGCAGCTTCGCGAAAGCTTCGTCGGTCGGCGCGAATACCGTGAACGGACCGTCGCCCTTCAGCGTGTCCACGAGGTCAGCGGCGCCCAACGCGGCGGCGAGCGTCTCGAACTGTCCGGCCGCAACGGCTGTGTCGACGATGTCCTGCTTGGCCTTCTTCTTGTAGTCGCCAGCAGAGGCCTGCGTAGCGGCGAAGGCGAAGAGCGCAAGCAGCGCGATGCCGATGACTTTCGAAAAATTCAGGTTCATTGGTGTTTCTCCTCAGGGTAGGGGGTTGTTGTTCGGAGGAGAAAGTAACAACCTGACCCGAGGGATGGGTTTCGAAAGTATGTGGGTTTGTTTCGGGTTGTATCGAGGCGTGCGCGTTCGGGTTACCAGGCGATTCCGTAGTCGTCGCCATGGGTGCTGGAGCCCCCCTGCATAACGCCGGTCTCCTGGTCGAAGTAGATCGCGTTGATAGGGCCGGACGTGTTCTCGAAATCGCCCCAGAAACCGATTTCGACCCAGTAACCCATCTCGCTGAGCTTGCCGCGCGTGTACTTGTCGACCGACTCGTTGACACCGAGCCGCCCGGGTTCTTTCTTGTGCTGGCCGAACGACTGGTGCATCTGGTAGCTCAGGAAGTTATCGGCCTCGGCCGCCTGCTGCACGTTCATCCCGAACTCGACGACGTTGAGGATGAACTGCAACAGCATTTGGTCCTGGGCGTCGCCGCCCTGCACGGCGAATGACAGAAACGGCTCGCCGTTGCGCAGCGCCATGCCCGGCGTCAGGGTGACGCGCGGACGCTTGCCGGGCTCTACGACGTTGAATGGATTCTCGTCGGGCTCGAGCACGAAACTCTGCATGCGCTGACTCAGGCCGATGCCCGTTTCACCGGCGACGACCGCCGGCACCCAGCCGCCGCTCGGCGTTACGGATACGACCCAGCCATCCTTGTCGGCAGCCTGGATTGACGTCGTACCACGGAAGAACGACTCATCCTCGCCGGCAGGCCCGGCATTGTCACCGACAATGCTGTCGAGCAGCTTCTCGAGCAGCGGCCGGTCGTCCTCGTAGCCGGGTGGCTTGCCTGGGCGCACGTGGGGGTTGTTGCGGTCCGGATCGATTTCCCCGGCGCGTTCGCGGGCGTACTCCTTCGACAACAGCCCGGCGATCGGCTCCTCGGGCGGGAAGTACGGATCGCCGTAGTAATAGTCGCGATCGGCATAGGCCAGGTTCATGGCCTGGTAAACGGTGTGTATGTACCGGACCGTGTTGTAGCCCATGCCGGCCAGGTCAAAATTCTCGAGAATGTTGAGCGTCTGCAGCAACACTGGTCCCTGGGTCCAGGTCGTCAGCTTGTAGACGTCCACGCCGCGGTAATTGGTCGTGACCGCCTCCTCGATGTACACCTGCCACTCGTCGAGATCGCGCATCGTGAACAGGCCGCCCTGTTCCCGCGTCGAGCGCACGATCTCCTCGGCGATGTCGCCGCGATAAAAACGATCGTATGCGGCGTAGATGGCGTCCTTGCGGCTGCTGCCGGTGTCGAGCGCCTGGCGCTCGGCCGCGACCAGCTTCTCGAGCGTGGCTTTGAGCTGCGGCTGGCGAAAGACCTCGCCCACCCTGGGGCCGCGCATCCGGCCACCGTCAACGGACAGGAACAGCGCCTTGGAGTAGGGCCATTTGATGATCTCGTGCGCATTCTCGTTGATCCGCTGTACCGTGCCGGCTTCGATCGGGTAGCCCTCGGCCATCTCGATCGCGGGCGCGAGCACCTCGGCAAGGCTCATCGTGCCGTACTCGGCGAGCATGACCATCAGGCCGCCCGGCGTTCCCGGCGTGGTCGCCGCCAGCGGTCCGTATTCCGGTGGGTAGGCAAGTCCCATGTTCAGGAAGAACTCGGCCGTTGCTCCGGTCGGTGCGACGCCCATGGCGTTGATGCCGATGACCTCACCGGTCTCGGGGTTGTGAATCAGGGCCTGGGTTTCGCCGCCCCAGTGCAGCGTGTCCCACATCGTCGCTGCCGCCGCGAGCATTGCGCAGGTGGCGTCGACCGCGTTGCCGCCGTCCATGAAGATCTTCGCACCCGCCGTAGCCGCGAGCGGCTTGCCGGTGATGGCAACCCAGTTCTTGCCGTACAGGACGGGCTTGTCGGTCAGCACCTGGGCGCCGGTCAATGCCGGCAGAGCGAGCGCCGCGATGGCAATCAATAGTATTCGGCGGAGGTTGTTCATAGGCGAGGATAATAGCGAATCTGGGGCGCACCGAGACGGTTTGGACAGAAATGGTCCCGCATAGTGCGGGCCGGGTCGTCAGGCGGTTGCCGCAGCAGCCCGGGAGCCGCGAATGAACGAATTTGGGAACCAGCGCACACTTTATTGTCCAATGTCGTTGGAAGGAGACGGATATGTCCTTGTTGTTCAAGGAAGTATTTGATTAGCTAGAGGTTGTTGCCGGACGCAACCGAGGAACTTCGAATGGGCACTTCGAAATGGGCACTCTGCGCCGCGCTAGCGGCGTTCTTCTCCGTTGCCAACGCGGCGGATCGTAACGACTTCAGCGTTTCGCACTTCGAGCCTTTGCAACGGCTGGAACTGCGCGCTGCCAGCGCGGCTAATGCCGGGCACGAAGCGGGGTCGGTCGCGTCGACCGTGATGAGCTTCGACGCGCTGGGCCGCAGCTTCAATCTCGAACTGGAGCACAACAGCCGGCTTATGAACGCGGCCAGGCAGAACCCGTCGCTCGAAGGCATCGACATTTATCGCGGCGAAGTCGCCGGTGCAGACGGCTCGTGGGTACGCATCGTCATGGCCAACGGCGTCCCGAGCGGGCTGTTTTTCGACGGCCAGGAGCTGTACGCCATCGAAGCGCCGGGTGACAGCGCGGTCAGCAGCAACGCTCCCGTGGTTTACCGCCTGGCCGATGCTTACATCGCGCCGGGTTCGGTCACCTGTGGCGGTTCGGCCGCGATGGCTTCGGCCGCGTCGGCGGCGGAACTGCTCCTCGGTGAGCTGGACGGGATTTCCCAGGCCCCGGGCGCCATCTCGGAGATCGAGGTGGGCACGGTCGGCGACTTCGAGTTCACGACGGCCCAGGGCGGTGACGCCGCGGCGGCGCAGGCAATTACGACGCGCATGAACAACGTCGACGGCATTTTCAGCGCGCAGCTTGGCATACAGATCAGCGTCACGGCCATCGAGACGTTCAATACCGATACGGACCCGTTCACGACCAGCGATGCGCCGAACCTCCTCGATGAACTCTCCAATTACCGTTCGGTCACCCCGACGCAGAACAGCAACGGGCTATCGCACCTGTGGACGGGCAGGGACCTGGACGGAACGACCGTCGGTATCGCCTGGACCGGCGCGCTGTGCAGTAACTTTTTCGGCGCCGGCCTCAGCGAAGGCAACGGCGGTGCGGTTTTCGACTCGCTGGTCGCGGCGCACGAGATCGGCCACAATTTCGGGGCGCCTCACGACGGCGAAGCCGGCTCGGCCTGTGAGTCGCAGGCGGGCGACTGGCTGATGTCACCGCGCCTGAACGGCGAGAGCACGTTCTCGCCATGCACCATTAACGAGATGACCGACGACATCGGCAGGGCCTCGTGCATTACGGCGCTGCCGTCCATCGACATGGTGGTCGGGCTGCAGAGCTCCGCGACGATCCTGTTCGGCGTCGATACCGACCTCAGTTTCGACGTGGTCAATAACGGTACGCTCGACGCCACCAACGTGACGGCGGACTTCACGATTCCGGGCAACCTGACGCTGGGCGCCGTGGTGCCGTCGGCAGGTAGCTGCACGTCCGGCACCGGCACGGTCAGCTGCGCGCTGGGCGACGTACCCGGCCTCGGCGTGCGCACGGTCGATATCACGGTTACGCCAAACGCGCTGGGCGCCGGTACCGTCAGCGCCACCGTTTCGGCGGACGTCGACAACCGGCCGGAAAACAACCAGGACTCACAGCAGGTATCGGTAGACCCGGCTGTGGACCTCGTGGTCTTCACCCCTGCAGGCCCCTCGATCAAGGTCAACAAGTCGACGACCATCACGGCGAGGCTCGAAAACCGGGCCACGATTGAGGCGACGGGCGTTACCCTGACCGTCGACCTCGGCAATGCATTGCAGGCAACCGGGGCGAACTGGCCGGGAGGCACCTGCACCGTCACGCCCCAGCAGGTGACGTGCCAGGCGGCGACCTTTGCCGCGCAGTCCAATTCGACGATCAGCGTGTCGGCGACCGGCATTGCGGAAGGCAACCCGAACATTACGGTGAGCCTCGCGTCCGCGGAGGCCGAACTGGTGCCCGCAGACAACTCGCGCAATGGCCGGGTCGAGGTCAGGCAAGGCAACGATGACAGTGGCGGCGGGTCGACAGGACCGCTCTTCGTGTTGTTGCTTGGACTTGTGGCCCTGTTGCGCCGCCGCGTCTAGCGACGTCCGATACACTTCTTCTCGAACCGCCGTAACAGTTTTTCGCGATCGTCGACCGCTTCTGCAAAGAAGCGGTCGATGTATTGCGCCCGTGACTCGATAGAATCACGCCCCACGACGGGCACGGCTTCGACGGCCGCCAGGATCTCGCTGCGCAGCGCCACGATCTCATCGAGCGCCGTCGCCACGGATTCGATCGGTGTCCGGCAGTACCCGCTGTACTCTCGTGCCGAGGCCCGACGGCCCCGTTTGCGTTTTGGCGCGTAGCTCGCGTTGACCATGCCCGACAGGTCGAAGTCGAACGGGACCGGGAAAAGCACGCTGTCGATCTCGATGATGTCGAGGTTGTGACAGCAAGTTTGCTCTTCGAGGTTGTTCACGAACGACCAGTCCGTGTTGGCGATCAGGTATTGGAAAACGTTCACTCGCGCCGTCTGGGCGGTATCGAGCCGTGAGTAAAGGATGCCCGCCGTTTTTTC
Source organism: Woeseiaceae bacterium (assembly GCA_030066735.1). Lineage (GTDB taxonomy): Bacteria > Pseudomonadota > Gammaproteobacteria > Steroidobacterales > Woeseiaceae > UBA1847. Next base: position 12,516 of record JASJBB010000034.1, read on the forward strand.
GATATTGCCGCCGACACGAGCGGCAAGTTCGTCGTCGGATTCGATCACAAATCCGTAATACGTGTGATCAAGGCGACGCAGGCGCTCGTCGGTGTCCTCGTAACGAATACGAAGCAGCCGCACGCGATAACTGATATCCGTTATCAGGTTAAAAATTCGATACGCCGTATACTCTTCGAGCGTGTTGTTCTCGAAGCTGAGCTGGCCACTGCGGCAGTGCGTGACGAGTTTGAGCTTGTCCTGCCCCGCGAATGCCGTCCCGTCGGCGGCGCCCGCGCTGAAATTGAGCCTGAGCGGCGGAAACGTGCAGGCTTCGGTGCGGCTCTTGCCGCGAATCCGGACGTCCACAGGGATCGTGGATCCGTCGACCGACAACACGAAGGGATACTCGGTGCGCTCTTTCTGCTGGCGCTCCCGGCCTATCGTCCCCAGCGGGCCGCTAAGCCGGATTTCGACGGTCTCGTGACTGTCGAACAGCCCTGCCGCGGGCGCCGGGACGGGCAGCAGGCTGATCAACGCCAGCGCCAGAAAACGCCTCGCTAATGCGCCAGTCTCATGTAAAATCCCGCTCTCCACAGCCATCCCATCATAAAACAGACAGGTAGCATCGTGAGCAACAACGACCAACTGGACAAGATCAAGAACGCCCCTGGTTTCATCGCCGCACTCGACCAGAGTGGTGGCAGCACGCCCAAGGCCCTGGGCCTTTATGGCGTAACGCCCGACGCCTGGTCGAATGACGAAGAGATGTATACAGTGGTGCACGAGATGCGCACCCGGATCATGACCGCTCCCGCGTTCGGCGGTGACCGCATTCTCGGCGCGATCCTGTTCGAGAACACGATGGACCGCGAGGTCGAAGGTCAGTCGACGGCCTCGTATCTCTGGAACGTCAAGAACGTCGTGCCGTTTCTCAAGGTCGACAAGGGCCTGGCCGACGAGGTCGACGGTGGCCAGGTCATGAAGCCGATGCCCGATCTCGACGCGCTGCTCGAGAAGGCGAATGCGGCAGGCATTTTCGGCACCAAGATGCGTTCGGTGATCAAGCAGGCGAACGAGGCCGGGGTCAAGGCCGTGGTGGACCAGCAGTTCGAAATCGGCCGCCGCATCGTGGCCGCGGGCCTGGTGCCGATCATCGAGCCGGAAGTCGACATCCACTGCCCGGACAAGGCGGGCGCCGAAGACATGCTGCACGCGGCCATCATGGGCCACCTGAACAGCCTGGGCGCTGACGAGATCGTCATGCTCAAACTGACGCTGCCGGAAAAGGACAACCTCTACGCCGATTGCATCGCGCACCCGAACGTGGCGCGCGTCGTCGCACTGTCGGGCGGTTACTCTCGCGAGGAGGCCAACGACAGGCTGTCGCGGCAGAACGGCATGGTCGCGAGTTTCTCGCGAGCGCTGGCCGAAGGTCTCAACGCCAACCAGAGCGACGAGGAATTCAACGCCACGCTGGACGCCTCGATCGCCAGCATCGCCGCTGCTTCGGCAACCTAGTCGGCAACGGCCAGACGCGCACGAAGCTGCTCGAGGGCCTGCTTCGTGCGCGCGGCGTTGTCCGCGCCCATCCTGATCAGGAATTTCTGGCCGCTGGACAGCGCCTCGAGTTCGGGGTCTTCGAACTCGAACAACACGTGCGGGCGAACCAGCCGCGGCGCTTCGTCGAGAACGGGCGTTTCCAGCAGGTGATCGATGACTTCGACGACCCGGTCGTTGAAATACCCGTTCGGATAACCGAGCGACTCGTAGGATTTCTGTAGCAGCGGGTAGTAACGACGGTAGAGGTCGGTAACCGCATCGGGGTCGGCCAGCGTGAACAGGTCCACGAGGACGCGATAACGCTCAAAGTTGAGCGGGTCGAGAAGTTCCACGTCATCGCCGACGGGTTGCGTCACGAACTCACTCTGCAGGCGTCCCAGCGGACGCGCCCTCTCGGCCACATGGCTGCGCGGCAGGTTGTCGACCGTGGCCACGATCCTGTCGATTAGCGCGTCGCTCGTCATTAGCGCGTCCAGTTGCGAGCCGTAGAGGTCGACCAGTTCGAGCCGCAGGTAGGCGTCGATGTCGTTGAGGTTCGGCAATTCGACCAGGTTGTCGGAGCCGGGATCCTCCCACTCCAGGGGTTCGATAGGATGCACCGGACCGGTCAGGCGGCGTTCGTCCGCGCCGAGAACGCGGTTGCGCACAATAGCGATCAGCTGCTGCAGTTCGTTGCCACGGTTCGGACCGATGTGCCGGCCCTCGGTCCAGACCAGTTCGATGTGCGGGCTCTGCGCCGCTTCCTCGAGGGGCGCCTGCGCTTCTTTCGGCACGAAATCGTCGTCGCGTGCGGCGACGATGATGAGTGGTCGCGGCGCGATCTCGGGCATCCAGCGCCGCGGTTCGAATGAGCGCCCGTGAACCATGAACAGGGCCAGGCGCGACGTCAGGTTGCGCAGGAATTCGGAGTCGATGTGACGTTTCGCGTTGTGCGCCACCCAGATGACGTTGTCGCCACCGCCGTGCAGCATCCAGACACGGCTGAAGCGCTCGTCGACGGCGCCGGCGGCCAGCGCGAAAGGGACGCCGAGGCTGACGCCGGCAAGTTCGACACGCTCGCTGTCTATCCAGTCCTGTTGCAACAGCCAGGTCAGCGCCAGCGAGACGGCTGGCGGTGAGTCGATGAATGCGCGCTGGACGTCGGGAATCGCGTAGATCGACTTCCAGAACCCATCCAGGTCCTTGTCGCCCTCGTACGGATAGTCGATGGCGGCGAACGCGATGCCGTCAGCAGAACCCATCAAATCGACGGCGTCCTTGCCGGTTTCCTGGCCGCCGAGGATCAGCACGAGCGGCACGGTCTGGCCAACGTCCACCTCGGGCCGCAGCACCCGCATGTCGACGGCGAGGCCCGTGGACGATTGCAATCGGACCGTATAGCCGCGGTCGACGGTCCGGTTTTCCTCGATGACCTCGGCGTCGATCAGCGTACCGACGCGCTCGATGAAGTAGTCGTGCCGCGGCACACCGAGGTAGATGGCGTAAGAAGCAACCACGAGGAGGAGCAGCCCGAAGACCGCAAAAATGATGCGCCGTTTCATCGGGGCATTTTATCAGTCGCGCAGGCCGCCAAAACTACTGCGCGATACCGACTGTCGCTAGTGGTTTGCCGTAATGGTCGATCGGCCCCCTGTAGGAGACCATTTAGACTGATTATTGCTCCGTAACCCAGGAAATGTAAGTTCATGAAAAAACAGCATGTTTATTCGTTCGCCGATGGCGACGGACGTAACAAGAAACTACTCGGCGGCAAGGGCGCCAACCTGTGCGAAATGACCCAGATCGGGCTCAACGTGCCGCCCGGGTTCGTAATCACGACCGAGGCCTGCCTCGACTACCTCGAGGGCGGCGGGCTCCCAGACGGTCTGCTTGACCAGGTGCGCGAGCAGATCGGCCGGCTCGAAAAAGCGACCGGCAAGAGCTTCGGCTCCGGCCCGGACCCGTTGCTGGTGTCAGTACGCTCGGGCTCGGCGCTGTCCATGCCCGGCATGATGGATACGATCCTCAACCTCGGCCTCAACGACGAGACGCTCAAGGGCGTGATCGAGCAGACGGGCGACGAGCGCTTCGCTTACGACGCGTACCGGCGCTTCATACAGTTGTTCGGCAAAGTCGCGCTCGGCATCGATGACGAACACTTCGACGAGCTCTTCGACTCGGTCAAGGCGCGCGAAGGCGTCAAGGCCGATATCGGCCTGACCGCCGAGAACCTCAAGGAGATCAGCGAGAAGTTCCTGGCTGTCGTGCTGCGCGAGACCGGCAACGAGTTCCCGCAGGACGTCATGCTGCAGCTGCAGCTGGCCATCGAATCCGTGTTCCGCTCCTGGATGGGCAAGCGCGCGGTCGACTACCGGCGCGAGTTCCACATTACGCCGGAGATGGCCAACGGCACGGCGGTCAACGTGTGCACGATGGTCTTCGGCAACATGGGTGATGACTGCGCCACGGGCGTCGGTTTCACGCGCAACCCCGGCACGGGCGACAACGAGATGTTCGGCGAGTACCTCGTCAACGCGCAGGGTGAAGACGTCGTGGCTGGCATCCGGACGCCGAAGCCGCTCATCGAGATGCAGGAGGAAATGCCGGAACAGTTCAAGCTGCTCGTCGAGCTGCGCAACAAGCTCGAATCGCACTATCACGAGGTGCAGGATTACGAGTTCACGATCGAGAAAGGCACGCTCTATTGCCTGCAGACGCGCAACGGCAAGATGAACGCGTCCGCGACGGTCAAGACCTCGGTCGACATGCTCGACGAAGGCCTGATCTCGAAAGAGCAGGCGCTGCTGCGCGTCAATCCCGAGCTGCTCGAACAGCTGTTGCACCCGAGCCTCGATCCCGATGCGGTCGGCGAGCCGGTTGCGACCGGGCTGCCGGCGTCACCGGGCGCGGCGTCCGGCCGCTGCGTTTTCGATGCCGATCTCGCCGAAAAACTCGGCCGCGGCGGCGAACAGGTGATACTCGTTCGCGAGGAGACGAGGCCCGAGGACATTCACGGCTTCTTCGCATCCGAAGGCATCCTGACGAGTCGCGGCGGCAAGACGTCGCACGCTGCCGTTGTCGCACGCGGCATGGGCAAGCCCTGCGTTGCGGGCGCCGAGGGCATCGAAGTCGATGTCGCCCAGAGGCTTGCGAAAATCGGCGAACAGATCATCCACGAAGGCGACGTCATCACGCTCGATGGCGGTACCGGCGACGTTTACCTCGGTGCGATTCCGACGCTCGACGCGCAGTTCTCGGACGATCTCAAGACGCTGCTGTCCTGGGCCGATGAGGAGGCCGAGCTCAAGGTGATGGCGAACGCCGATACGCCAGAGGCGGCGCGCAAGGCCGGCGAGTACGGCGCCATGGGAATCGGGCTGTGCCGTACCGAGCGCATGTTCAATGCCAGCGACCGGCTGCCCATCGTCATCGACATGATCCTCGCCAACAATCGCGACGACCGGCAGAAGGCGCTCGACAAGCTGCTGCCGATCCAGCGCCAGGATTTCATCGAGCTGTTCACGGTCATGGCGCCGAACCCGGTGACGGTGCGGTTGCTGGATCCGCCGATGCACGAGTTCCTGCCTACCGACCACCAGCTCGTGGACGAAATTCGCATGCTGCGCGTCTACCTCGATGTTGTCCGCGGCCGCCAGACGGCCCTGGCTTCCATCGAGAATGTCCCGCCGCTGCCCGAGGCGTTCACCGAGCTCAGCGAAGAGCACGTCATGGACGCGCTGGCCAAGAAGGAGCGCATGCTCAGCAAGGTACGTGAACTGCAGGAGACCAACCCGATGCTCGGTCATCGCGGCGTGCGCCTTGGCATCACGTACCCCGAGATCTACTCGATGCAGCTCCAGGCCATTCTCGAGGCCGCCGCGCACTGTGCCCAGGAAGGCATCGCCGCGCAGCCCGAGATCATGGTCCCGCAGGTCATCACGTCGCAGGAACTCGGCAGCGTGAAACGTACCGTGGCCGAGCTGAAGTCGAAACTGGAAAGCGAGAAGGGCGTCGAGCTGAAGTTCCGCTTCGGCACGATGATCGAGACCGTACGCGCCTGCACGCGAGCGAGGCAACTGGCCGAGGACGCAGAGTTCTTCTCGTTCGGCACCAACGACCTGACGCAGGCCGTGTTCTCGTTCTCGCGCGAAGACGCCGAGAACAAGTTCCTGCCGATGTACAACGACTACGGCATCCTGCAGGACAACCCGTTCGAAGTGCTCGACATCCAGGGCGTAGGACAGCTCATCGAGATGACGGTCCAGAACGGCCGCGCGGTGCGCGCCAACCTGAAGATCGGTATCTGCGGCGAGCAGGGCGGTCACCCGGAGACGATCCGCTTCTGCCACCACGTCGGCCTGAACTACGTGTCGTGCTCGGCGCCCCGCGTGCCGGTCGCAAGGCTGGCGGCGGCTATCGCCAAGCTGCGCGCTGACGATTTCGTCGGGGTTATCCGGCCGGCCGCCTGATCCGCTGACGGTCAACAACCGGCGCAGACTCCGCTGCACGCAACGTGCAGTGGGGCCTGCGCCGTTTCGCCTTTGCGGCGGGCGCGATGTACCCTTACCGCCACCATAACAACAACGCTCCGCTCGAGCGGGTGAGGGGAATCCAGATGCCGATCCGACCGACGTATTTCACTGCCATTGCCGCGCTGCCACTGATCGTTGCCGGGTGCAGCCCATCGGAGGCACCTCCGGACAGCACTGCCGCGGGTGACTCGCCGGCTGCCGCGGCCGAAATGCCGGTGGGCACGACGACCGACTACAAGTGGTACCTGGAGCGCAGCACGCCAGCGGGCCAGTCCAAACTGGTGCGTACCGGCGACGGCCGGGTCACGAACGAATCGTTCCTGCACTGGAACAACCGCGAGTACGACGTTGATTCCGTGCTGCAGCTCGACGCCGACGGCTATATCGTGTCGCAGAAGATCGAAGGCCGGGCGCCGTTCGGTGCGGACATCGACGAGACGTTCAGCATCGTCGACGGCGTCGCTACCTGGAAAACACCAGGCGAGGGCGGGTCACGTACGGTCGACGACCCTGCGTTTTACGTCCCCAACGAAGGAGCCGCGATCGGCGCGATGGAAGCGCTGGTCAAGGTCGCGATGAAGAGCCTCGACAATTCCGTGCCGCTGCTGCCGACCGGCAACGCGCGTATCGAGAAACTGACGGACGTCGAGGTCGAATCGCCGGAAGGCCCGGTGACCCTGTCGCTGATCGCCGTATCGGGCATCAGCTTTACGCCTTTTTACGCCTGGTTCGACGAGGACCTGCGACTCACGGCCCTCGGCGGCGGCTGGATGGGGATGGTGCCGGACGGTTGGGACCCCGCCATCCTGGCCACGCTGGACGACGTCCAGAAAGAGGAAGACGCGAGGATGATCACCGAGCTCGCGGGCAACCTGGCGATACCGGCTGACGGCCCCGTGGTGTTTGAAAACGTCAACGTGGTGGACGTCGTCAACGGGGAGCTGCTCGAGGGTTATAACGTGCGCGTCGTCGACGGCAAAATCAACGCCCTTTCGACGGTGCCCCTGACGGGTGATGAGGCCATCCGTATTGACGGAACCGGCAAGACGCTGCTGCCCGGGCTCTGGGACATGCACGGCCACCTGTCGCTCTCCGACGGTGTCCTCAACATGGCGAGCGGGGTGGTCAACGTTCGCGACATCGGCAACGAGCACGAGAACATCATGGCCGTCGCGGAAAAGTTCAATAGCGGCACGGTAATAGGGCCGAACGTGTTCCGGTCGGGCTTCATGGACAAGGCCGGGCCTTTTGCGGCCGGCTACCCGGCCGAGTCGCTCGAGGACGCCCTGGAGCGGGTGGACTTCTTTGCCGAGCACGGCTACCTGCAGGTGAAGCTGTACAGCTCGATCGAGCCGGAGTGGGTTGCGCCGATCGCGGAGCGGGCTCAGGAACACGGATTGCGCCTGAGCGGCCACATTCCGGCCTTTATGTCGGCCGAGCAGGCCGTGCGCGCCGGCTATAACGAAATCCAGCACATCAACATGGTGTTCCTGAATTTCCTCGCGGGCGATCGCGAAGACACGCGGAAGCAACTCCGCTTCACGCTTTACGGCGATGAGGCGGGCAACCTGGACCTCGAGAGCGACGAGGTGCGGGAGTTCCTCGCATTGCTGAAGGAGAACGATGTCGTTGTCGACCCGACAGCCGCGATCTTCGAGGAAATGCTGGTGCACGTGTCCGGCAGTCCGAGCCCGATACTGGCGAGCGTCATCGATCATCTGCCGCCCAGCGTGTCGCGCTCGGACTACAACGCGGATTTCGACATCACGGAAACGGTCGAGAGCTGGGGGCGGTCGGCGGAACGCCAGGCAGAGATGATCAAGCTGCTGCACGATACCGGCATCCAGATCGTGCCCGGCACCGACGACATTGTCGGCTTCACGCTGCATCGCGAGCTCGAGCTCTATGTCGAGGCGGGCATTCCGGAGATAGACGTCCTCCGGATCGCGACGCTGGACTCGGCCCGGGTGACGGGTGTCGACGCGCACAAGGGATCGATCGAAGTGGGCAAGGATGCCGACTTGCTGCTGGTCAACGGTAACCCGCTTGACGACATCAATGCGGTGCGCGACGGCGTCCTCGTCATGAAGGGCGACACGCTGTTCCGTCCGGATCAGCTTTACAAGGCGATCGGCGTTATTCCGTTTGTCGATTCGGTCGAGCTGTAACGCGGCGCCGCCCTCAGCCGACAGCGACCTCACCAAACTGCAGTTCGGCGAGCTTCCTGTAAAGGGAGTCTCGCCGGACCAGTTCGTCGTGCGTGCCGACATCGGCGATGCGGCCGTGATCCAGCACGACGATGCGATCGGCTTTGAGGACCGTGGCCAACCGGTGCGCGATGATGATCGTCGTCCTGTCCTGCATCAGTTGTTCCAGCGCTTCCTGCACGGCGCGCTCGCTCTCCGCGTCCAGCGAGCTCGTCGCTTCATCGAGGAGCAGGATGGGCGGATCCTTGAGGATAGCGCGGGCAATCGCGATGCGCTGGCGCTGGCCGCCGGACAGCCGGGCGCCGCGCTCGCCGAGATAGGTCTCGTAGCCGTCGGGCAATTGCCGGATGAAGACATCCGCGGCCGCGGCCCTCGCGGCGGCCTCGATATCCTCGTCGCTGGCGCCCGGCCTGCCGTAGCCGATGTTCTCGCGGGCAGTGGTGCCGAAGATCACGGTTTCCTGCGGGACCAGGCCGATGCGTCCGCGCACGGCCTCCGGCGCGGCTTTGCTGATATCGACCCCGTCAACCAGTATGCGGCCGGCCACCGGGTCGTAGAAGCGCAGCAACAACTGGAACAGCGTGCTCTTGCCGGCGCCGGACGGCCCCACGATGGCCAGGTTTTCACCACCCTCGACATCCAGCGTGACGCCGTCGAGCGCCATCGTGTCGGGTCTTGACGGGTAGCTGAATGACACGTGGTCGAGGCTGATCAGTCCGCGGCTGGGCTCGGGCAAGGGTACAGGGTCCGGCGGCGCGGCGATCGCGGGTTTGGTTTCCAGCAGCTCGACCAGGCGTTCGGTTGCTCCTGCTGCGCGCTGCACTTCGCCCCACATTTCGCTGAGCCCCGCGGCGGCGGCCGAGGCGAAAATCGCGTATAGCAGGAACTGGCCGAGTTCGCCGCCGGTCATCGTGCCGTCCATCACCGACCGTGTGCCCATCCAGAGGACGAAGATGATGGCGCCGAAAACGAACAGGATCGTGATGCCGGTCATGGCTGCGCGAACCCGCACCCGCCGAACCGCAGTGTCGAAGGCAGCCCGTACCGCATTGCCGAAGCGTGCGCTCTGTTCGCCCTCCATCGTGAAGGCCTGAACGGTCAATACGGCGTTCAGCGTCTCGCCGGCGAGACCGCTCGTGTCGGCGACGCGGTCCTGGCTGTCGCGCGACAGCTTGCGCACCCGGCGCCCGATCACGATCACGGGCACGATCACGAGCGGCAGCAACAACAGGATCATGCCGGCAAGACGCGGGCTGGTGATGATCATCATCGTGACGGCGCCGACGAGGTTGAGCGACGCCCGCAACACGATGGAGATGCCGGCGCCCGACAGCGACTGGATCAGCGTCGTGTCCGTTGTGAGACGGGACAGGACCTCGCCGGTCTTCGT
>JASJBB010000035.1 GCA_030066735.1 Woeseiaceae bacterium
GCTGATCGAACGGCCTCGACCGTAGGGCTCTCCGGGGCTGTGAGTATTGGAAGTGCGTATATCCCGAGCACGAAGCCGGCACCCAGCGCCGCAGCGTGCGTGCCGATCAGCAGCAATGTTCGTAGCTTGTTGGTCATGTCGATTGAAGTCCTGGTGAGCGATTGACTGCTCAACCAGACCGGCAGATCGTGAGAAATATTTCAGGCGCGCTGAACGAATCCGCGCCACCGGCGAATGGCCGCTCCTACTCGATGCCTTTTCGTATCCTGTGGTAACCGCCCGGCTGCGGCGGAGGGATCTCCCTGTAGTGCGCGGGCCCGCACTTGCTGAGTTGTTCCCGCAGCCGCTTGAGTTCCAGTCGGTGTCCGTTTGGATCAGCGCCGGCCCAGATTTGTGTTTCGATCCGGCCGATCTTTGCCTCTATCTTGTCCCGGCACTCGGTGCCACGTTGCAGGGCCGCGTAGTGCTCGCTCAGTTCCTCAGCCTGTTGCCGTTGCCGCTCGTGCGATGCTCGCGCGCGCTCTTCGGCCCGATCCCGATGAATGGCGAATACGTCGACGCTGTAATCCGCATGGCTTGCAGAGAAAGAACCGTCGCAGCCTCCGCCGGACTCCGTATACGCCTTCGGCAGGGTTTCGCAGCTGACGCTGCCGAACGCGCCCGCCTTGCACTGGCCTACAGCGAGGTCGGCGATTCGGTCTTGCGTCACGCTGCGCGAATCCTCGTACTGGTAAACGTAGTTCACGATGCGGGTTGCGCTGTCGTCGAACGCATCGGGCCCGCCGAACTGGTCAATCAGCCGGCCCTTGTCCACGTTTTGCCGCATCAGGCGGCTAGTCGAACGAATGAATTTCTCGGCAAACTCGCAGTCTGCCGATCCTGCGGCAGTGGGCCGCGAAGCAACCGCGACTTTTTCAGCCGAACCCGAGCAGGGCGTTTGTGAAAACGTCGTAGAGCCATCCGCGCCAACACAGCGGTAGACGTCCGCCTGGGCGGGCACGACAAGGGCCAGAAAGGCGAGCAGCAGTACCTTTTTCATCGTTGCAACCCGAGATTGCACCAATGCACGAGTCTACGGGTTCGCGCCAGACCCGTAGTTCGACGGGTTCTCACTCTCGGCGATAGTTTGCTGGCCGGCTGCTAATCGATTGACGGTGGCGTTCCGAGCAGGCCACCGGCGCATTCCAGGTCGCGGTCCCAATCAGCGAGCGAGGCGGCGGCCTGGTAGGTCGATTCGAGAAATGCGAGCAGCGTGGCCGCCGGGTCAGGCGAGCCAGCAACGGCAGCATACGGCAGGACGAACTCGCCGAAGTCCGTGTCCCAGTAAGCGGCTTCAGGCTGGACGCTGGCATCCGCGAAACCGCCTGGCGCCGGGTAGGCATACGCGTAGAAAGCCGCTTCGTCGATCGGCCCGCCGCCGGCCCAGAATCCGGCCGACGAGACTTCATGTGAGTAGGCCTCCTGCGTCACGTCATCGGGCAGGTTCGGTATGCCGCCGGGATGCAGGGGTGCGCGGCGGCCCGAGAAGCGCGTTACGGCCAGGTCGAAACTGCCCCAGAACAGGTGGACCGGGCTCACCTTGCCGCGAAACGCCGTCCGGAAATGCTGGAAGACGTTGTTCACGGACACCAGTGCACGGTGAAAGCGCGCCACCGCATCCGCGTCCCAGGGGCGCTCCAGATCGTCTTCAACAAATGGCACGCGTTCGGGCAATTCGTTCGGAAAACCATGAAACGTCGCGTCGCCGCCCAGCTCCGTGATCATGCCGGTAAATTGCTGATGGAATCCGGCGACGGTCATCGGCTGCAGGCCGAATTCGACCGTTCTCCCGTTGCCGCAGGCGCCCCGCAGCACGTTGCCGGCAAAGTCGAACGAGACCTCGATGCCGCCGTCGCCGTCGGGGATCATCGACGTGGTCAGCCCGCGCGGCGTCACGTAGAGCGTCGCGTGCCACGAGTGATTGACCCAGGGGGTACGCGCCAGCCGGTACTTGCCGACGATCTGCAGGTAGAGGTGCAGCGCCGCCGCTGTCGGCTGCCAATCGGCAAAGGGTATGGGCGGCCAGTCTTCGTTGCGTGCGTCGGTCATCGTTCTACCAGTCCTCCATGGGAGCCTTGTCCGACATCCAGGCCCACTCGACGTCGGTCATGAACCACGTGTAGGCGTCGAGGTCCGTGACTCCCCAGTCCTGAAAGTCCCGGACTCGCTCGAACAGCGCGGTCGCATTGGCGCCGTCGGGCTCTGCAAGGAGATTGTCGAACAGCTCCATGAAGGCGTCCGGTTTGTCGGGCACCGACTCGAGAATCCGCGGCAGCCACTTGTGATACGGGAACAGCGCGCGGTTGTGCGCGAGGATCAGCCGGCCACAGAACAACGCCAGCTGACTGGCGGCGCGCAGCATCGTGTAGCGGTTGCCGTGCCGTGCAGCCTCGTGGAACAACCAGTGCTGGATGAACGCCATGCTGTAAAACGCCCTGATGCGTTCGTCGTGGCCGGCTTCGGGGTACACAGGAATACGTTCCAGGAGCGAGTCGAGGTCGGGTATGTGCGAGTAGGCTGCGAAAGCGCCCATGAATGCGGCCCTGGAGGGTTCGTTGCCTTTGTCGGCCAGCTCCTCGAGGTACCCGAGGTTGACGATCTTGCCGTCGACGAAACCGCTCTCGTAATCGCAGAGATCCGTGCGGTTGATGAACAGGTCGCGCGCCGTCAGGCGCCGCTCGAAGGACTCATCGGTTGCGACGATCAGGAAATCGACGTCCGAGTCATCGCGGGCGAACCCCTTGGCGACGGACCCCCCGATGATCAGCCCGAGAAACTCCGGGTCGTCGCGGTAGGCGTCAGCCAGCCGGTCGATGGCGCGCTGGTGGTGGTCGCGGATGTTCACGGGCGGAGTATAGCAACCGCATCTTCATTGAGATCACCGAGCCTTCCTGCTAGCGTTCCGCCAGGTTTGTTCCGATTCAAAGGTTTCAACAATGCAAGGCAGCCAGAAAGTTATCGACGCCATGAACGGCCTGCTCGCGGCCGAGCTTGCCGCGATGGACCAGTATTTCATTCATGCGGAAATGTACGAGGACTGGGGGCTCACGAAGCTGTACGCACGCGTGGCGCACGAGTTCGATGATGAAAAAGGCCACGCAACGGCGTTGATCAAGCGCATTCTGTTCCTGGAGGGCACGCCGGACCTTGTCAAGCGTGAGCCGATCAATATCGGTGCGGACGTGCCGGCCATGCTCAGCAGCGACCTTGCACTCGAGTACGCGGTCGCTGACTCGCTTCGCGAGGCGATCCTGCTGTGCGAGAAGGAGCGCGATTTCCAGACGCGCCAGGTCCTGCAGCAGCTGCTCGAGGACACCGAGATGGACCACGCCTACTGGCTGGAACAGCAGCTCGGCCTGATCGACAAGCTAGGTCTCGAAAACTACCTGCAGTCGCAGACCGGCGAATGAACGACTAGCCGGCCGTTCGGTTCCTGCGGGGCTTGACGACGCGCAACCCCAATAGTGCGATGAGAACGGCCAGGTACACATAGGCCGTTGCCGGGTCGAAAGCCGTCAAAACCCAATGCGCGAGCGTGAGCAGCGCGCCGGCGTAAACGAAGCTGTGCAGTACTTTCCAACGTTGCCCCAATCTGCGGACCGAACGGTCGTTGCTCGTGGCCGCGAGGGGCAGGAAGACCAGCAAGGCCAGCCAGCCGGTCAGCATGCCGGCCGTCAACGCGTCAGCGACGATTTCTGCGAGGACGGGCTCGCGCCACAGGTAGGCGACGGCATGGGCGACGGCGTAGGCGAAGACCGCGACCCCGATGTCGCGGCGCCTGAGCAGCAGCCACGCCGACCAGCCGGCTTTCGGAAACAGGCGGCGCACCGGCGTGACGGCCAGCGCCGCGAACAACAGGTGGGTGGCCTGCAGGCCGGTCCAGTGCAGGTACTCGCCATAGAAGATCGCGCCGCTCGAGTAGCGGTACGTCTGCGCAAGCAGCGCGCCGTAGAGAACCAGCCACAGTGCCGCCTGGGAGACCCGCGAATCCCGTTTCATGACCGGGTTGCGTATCAGTCGAGGGTTACGTAGCTCTCGAGGCGCGCGACCTCGTCATCGTCGACGTACTTGCCGATCTCGCGCCGAAACTGCTCCATGCTCGCGTACGGGCGATACTCCTCGAACTCGTGCACCATCTTCGGCGTCATCCCCGGGATGGTCATCAGGTCGTCTTCGGACGCGGAGTTCAGCCCCAGCGGAACGAACACGTACTGCTCGAGCCGGGCGACCTCGTCGTCGTCGACGTATTTGCCGATCTCGCGGCGGAACTGCTCGAGCGACGTATACGGGCGGTACTCTTCGAACTCATGCGCCATACGAGCGCTCATGCCGGGAATCAGCATGATCTCCTCGCGCGCAGCCGTGTTCAGGTTGATCTGCCGGAACACCGATGCATACAGCGCCTGCCGGTCTTCCTCGTTCAGCGCGTTCGAAAGTGCACTGTCCAGATCGGCGGCAGTCAGGAACGGGCGCGCCCTGACGATCGTGTCGGCCAGCTGCTCGTCGAGCAGCGCATGTCCGGCGAGGGTTTCAGCGGACACGAGGTTGGCGTCATCCAGTCCGGCACCTGCCTGTGCCAATGCCTGGCTCGAGGCGAAAGCGATCGCGAGAACAAGAAAAGTACGAATAATCAATGTCTGTAGTCCATGTCGTCAGGGCTTGCGGAACTTGAACGTGAAGCGGTCGGTATTGCCCGACACCGAGCGCCGGCCGACTTCGTAGATGAGTTCATCGTCCGCGCGGTAGTGCAGGTTCGAGTAGTCCACAAACTCGAAACCGGCCGCCTGGGCTTCCTTGATGACCAGCACCGGGTCGATGCGGCGACGGTTCTCATTGTTGTCCGGTTCCATGTGACGCTGCGTGTGGTCGACGACGCCGTAGATACCGCCACTCTTCAACGCCGCGAACGCCTGGCGGTGCATCATCATGCGCCCTTCCTCGCCGAAGTTGTGCACGTTGCGGAAGGTCAGGACCATGTCGAGATCGCTGACGCCGAAATCGAACTCGTCCATGACGTACAGCCTGGCGCCGGGTGGCCGGCGCAGGTTGTCCTCGGTCTCGAGAATCTCGATGTTGTCGAAGCCGGGGAGAGTAGCGATGTTGTCCCGTACGCGGCCGGTGCCGATTGCTACGTACAGCTGGCCGTTCTCGGCGAGCACCGGCGCGAGAATCCGCGTGTACCAGCCACCGCCGGGCAGCAGTTCAAGCACGCGCATGTCGTCTTCGAGGCCCAGGAACTGGAGCGTCCTGAGGGGCATGCGATTGCGATCCCGGGCGATGTCGGCTTCCGGCCGGCCTTCGGCCGTCATGGCGGCTTCGACTTTGGCGTCGATCTCGCCGGCTGCAGCGAAAGTGCTGGCCGCAACCAGGAATGTGGCGAGGAATATTCTCACGGTATGTCTCCGAATCTGTTTAGAGGGTCAATATGGCGCCGGATCATAGCATCCGGTGGCGGCATTTAGTCCATATCGAGACCGGCGAGAATCTCATCCGTGTGTTCGCCGCGCCGCGGCGCGGGGCCAGGATCAGCCGGCGCGTGGCCATTGAATCGCGGCGCGGCCCTTGCCTGCAGCTGCCCGTCCGCCTCGATCCAGGTTTTGCGCGCCGCGAGGTGCGGGTGCCGGGCGGATTGCTCCGGGTTCAATACCGGCGCGGCACAGGCGTCGGTGCCGTCGAAAATCTCCGACCATTCCCCCATCGTGCGTTGCCCGACAACACCGGCGATGCGGTCTGCGAGTGCGGCCCAGGTTGAGGGATCGAAGTTCTGCGCGAAGGCCTCGTCGCCGGCGACGCCCAGTTTTTCCCGAAACACGGCGTAGAACTTTGGCTCGAGGCACTGCACCGCGAGCCAGCCGCCGTCGGAGGTTGCATAGCAACGCGACCAGGGCGAGCCGTCGAGAACGCTGGTTCCACGCAGGGCGCCGAGGACACCGGCCGACTGCGCAGCCGAGATGAGGTTCATCATGTGCGCCGAGCCGTCGACGATGGCCGCGTCGATAACGCTCCCTTCGCCAGTTTCCCGCGCTTTCAGCAGGGCGGCCAGCATGCCGATGACGAGGTAGAGTGCGCCGCCGCCGATATCGCCGACCATAGTCGGCGGCGTGTACGGTGGATGCCCGGCCGCGGATGCGTACCAGAGCGCACCGGACAGGGCGATGTAATTCAGGTCGTGACCGGCGCACGGCGCCTGCGGTCCGTCCTGTCCCCAGCCTGTCAGTCGTCCGTATACGAAGTGCGGCTGCCGTTCGCAAACGACCTCGGGCCCCAGGCCCAGGCGTTCCATGACGCCGGGCCGGAATCCCTCGATCAGGCCGTCAGCGGACGCGATCAGAGCATGCAGGGCATCGAGGTGTTGCGCGTTCTTCAGGTCGAGAACGATCGACTTCTTGCCGCGATCGAGCAGGCTGCGCTCCGGGGCCTCAGGCGAATACGGTTCCTCACGATGCACGACGATGACCTCCGCGCCGAGGTCGGCGAGCATCATGCCAGCGAACGGGGCGGGACCGAGGCCCTCGATTTCAATGATCCGAATGCCGTCGAGCACCCGTCTCTCCTGTCACGATTACTGGTACGTACCGCGAATAGGGTAGTTGTTCTCGGGGTTGCGAATCCACTCGAGGCCGCCCACGAAAATTTCGAGGTCGGGGCGCGCGAATGGATTGTTGGAAAGATCCACAACCTGCAAGTCCCCATCTCCATTGATGACGAACAGGCCGGGCTCCGGGAAGTTGTGGTCGGTTTCCTTTTCCGACCGGGGAACAGAAACATAAAGCCCCAGCTGCTGCATCTGCTCCAGACTCAGCCCGTAGTAGAGCGGGAAGTTTACGTCGAGACGCTCCTGGTGCTCTTGCAACTGGTCCTCGCTGTCGCCGGAAACCGCGGCGATGTCGATGCCGATGTCGAGCAGCCGCTGGCGGAAACCCGCCAGGCTGTTCAGGAACTTCGTGCACATCGGGCAGTGCCGGCCACGATAGACGACGACCAACTGCCAATCCGCATCGCCGGTTGGCTTGCTGATGTCGGTAACCGAGTCGCCAGTATCATGAACAGTAAGCTCGGGGAACCGGCTGCCCGCGTGAAGTTTTTTCGTGTGCATTTTCTCTCCTTGCAAGAATGTATGAGGTCGTAACCGAAGCGAGCCAAGGCAACCCGGCTGCTATTCTATACCTGCGCCGAAAAGTACGAAATTTGATGGCCTGCGTGTTATCGTCGCCGACAGTGCCCAGCTGAACGCAGGAGAACACAGCAATGTCATCAGGCATTTTCAAAGTCATCGGCAAATTCACGGATGAAAACGGTCAGCCGCTGACCGGCAGCGAGTACGAAGTCGCACTGCTGGACGAAGACAAGTACTTCGATGACAAGCTGGGCACGTCAGGGCTGAGCCCCGACGGCGACGCGGAATTCCTGATAACGGCCGCAGATATTTTGTCGTTTGATTCAGCCGGCGAGACGACCCCGGACCTGTACTTCGTTGTCCGAAAGGACGGCACGGAGGTTTTCAGGTCGGAGGTGTTCTCCGAGGTCGATTTCGAGGGCAAAGACCCGGTCACGGGTCGCGCCAAGGGCCTTACAAAGGCATTCGGACCGTTCCGGGTCCCGACCGGCTAGCTGCCGGTTCGATCAGCCGGGCAGGATGATCCCGGCGCCACCGCCGATCTCGACGAGCTCGATATCGAAGTTGAGTGCCTGGCCCGCGAGCGGGTGATTGGCGTCCACGGTGATATTTTCGTCACCGACTTCCGTCACGATCAGCATCATGACCTGGCCGTCCGGGCTCTGGCTCTGCAGCCCCATGCCGACCTGTGGCTCGAGGTCATCCGGCAGGGCGCTGCGAGGCACTTCCTGCACGAGCTGCTCGTGGCGCTCGCCGTAAGCCTGGTCCGGCTCAATGCGGACGTTCTTGTTTTCGCCCACGGCCATGCCTTCGACCGCGCTGTCGAAGCCGGGAATCACCTGGCCGCCACCGAGTTCGAATTCCAATGGGTCGCGGCCCGCTGACGAATCGAACTGCGTGCCGTCGTCGAGTGTGCCCGTGTAGTGAATCTTGACCGTATCGCCGGATTTTGCGTTGCTCATGAGAAGCGCTCCTGAATGTGGGGCCGCAGTCTAGACACCTCGCCCTCGAAGTCAACCGGGCGCACCCTTGACGGCGTCCGGGTTCGGGCCCATATCAATCAGTTGTGAACCTTCTTTTCACAAGCTCTCCAAGCGTTTTCGTCGCATATTGTGATCGATTAATCGAATCATTCGAGCGTTAATTATGCGATTTAATAGGACAACAACAAGCGATCCATCGTTCCCCTAAAAAACGGAGTAGAACCATGCTCAAACGATCCCTGACCATGTTCGCTGCCCTGGCGGTAGCGATGACGCCGCTGGCGTCATCCGCGCAGGGCATGCCGAAATCCAACCAATTCTGGTGGCCCGATCAGCTCGACCTGAGCCCGCTGCGAGCGCATAGCATCACGTCGAATCCGCTCGGCGCCGACTTTGATTATGGCGCCGAGTTCGCCCGGCTCGATCTCGACGAAGTAAAGGCCGATATCGAGGCGGTCATGACCGACTCGCAGGACTGGTGGCCTGCCGACTACGGCCACTACGGACCGTTCTTCGTGCGCATGGCCTGGCACAGCGCAGGCACCTATCGCACGCTCGACGGCCGCGGCGGTGCGGCCGGTGGCCAGATGCGTTTCGACCCGCTGAACAGCTGGCCCGACAACGCCAACCTCGACAAGGCGCGGCGCCTGCTGTGGCCAATTAAGGCCAAGTACGGTAGTTCGCTGTCCTGGGCGGACCTGATGGTCCTCACGGGCAACGTGGCCATGGAGTCGATGGGCTTCAAGACTTTCGGCTTCGCCGGCGGTCGGGAAGACGACTGGGAAGCCGACCTCGTCTACTGGGGTCCGGAGACCGAGTTCCTGGCTGACGAGCGCTACGAAGGCGAGCGCCAGCTCGAGAAGCCGCTCGCCGCTGTCCAGATGGGCCTCATCTACGTCAACCCGGAAGGCCCGAACGGCAACCCGGATCCGCTGCTGGCCGCGAAGGACATTCGCGAGACCTTCGGCCGCATGGCGATGAACGACGAAGAGACCGTTGCGCTGATCGCCGGCGGACACACGTTTGGCAAGAACCACGGCGCTCACAAGCCGGCCGACTGCGTCGGTCCCGAGCCCGGTGCTGCCGGCATCGAAAAACAGGGTTTCGGCTGGACCAACAAGTGCGGCAGCGGCAATGCCGGTGACACCGTCACGAGCGGTCTCGAAGGCGCCTGGACAACCACGCCTGTGCAGTGGAGCATGAATTACCTGCAGAACCTGTTCGCGTTCGAGTGGGTGATGACCAAGAGCCCTGCCGGCGCCACGCAGTGGATCCCGAAGAATCCGGCGGCAGCCAACCTGGTACCTGACGCGCACGACCCGGACAAGCGTCACGCGCCTGTCATGCTGACGACCGACCTGTCGCTGCGTGAGGACCCGGCCTATGCGGAAATCTCGAAGCGCTTCCTGAACAATCCCGAGGAATTCGAAGACGCGTTCGCGCGCGCCTGGTTCAAGCTGACCCATCGCGACATGGGCCCGCGCGCTCGTTACGTTGGCGGTCCGGACGAAGTGCTGCTCTGGCAGGACCCGATCCCGGCCGTCGATCATGACCTGATCGATGCCGACGACATCGAGGACCTGAAGGCCGAGATCCTGAAGTCCGGCGCGAGTGTCCCCGAACTGGTGCGTGTTGCCTGGGCATCGGCGTCCACGTTCCGCGGCAGCGACATGCGTGGCGGCGCCAACGGCGCGCGCATACAGCTGGCGCCGCAGATCAGCTGGGACGTCAACGACCCGGACGAGCTGGAGAAAGTTCTCGGCATGCTGGAAGGCATCCGGGAGGACTTCAATGACTCGCAGCGGGGCGGCAAGCAAGTCTCCATGGCCGACCTGATCGTGCTCGGCGGTGCGGCCGCCATCGAAAAGGCCGCAGAGGCTGCCGGCCATGACGTGACCGTACCGTTCGTGCCGGGCCGCATGGACGCTTCGCAGGAGATGACCGACATCCGGTCGTTCCAGGTCCTGCGGCCACAGGCTGACGCCTTCCGCAACTACTTTGGCGAGAGCGCTCTGCGGTCGCCAACGTTCATGATGGTCGACAAGGCTAACCTGCTGACACTGACCGTGCCGGAGATGACGGTTCTTGTCGGTGGCATGCGGGCGCTGAACGCGAACGCCGGCGGCGCCGGACACGGCGTGTTCACGGACCGCCCGGGAACGCTCAGCAATGACTTCTTTGCGAACCTGATCAGCATGGACACGGCCTGGACCAAGTCGTCCGACATGGACGGCATCTACGAGGGCCGCGACCGCGAGACGGGTGCGCTCAAGTGGACCGCGACGCCGGTCGACCTGATCTTCGGCTCGCACGCCGAGCTGCGCGCCATTGCCGAGATCTATGCAGCCAGCGACGGTGAAGAAAAGTTCGTCAGTGACTTCATCGACGCCTGGACCAAGGTCATGACCCTCGACCGCTTCGATATCAGCTGATAGCGACCCGCAGGGTCTGGTGACAGACAGGACGGCGGCGCGTCTTGCGCCGCCGTTTCCTTTTATCACAGCGCAATTACCGGGTTAGACTCTGTCTCATGGCCAGACTCATCGTGTACTACGCCCATCCCGGGCACCCGTTTTCACAGTCGAACCAGCCAATGGCGGAGATGGCATCCGCGCTTGATGGCATCACGTTCGTCGACCTTTACCGCGAGTACCCGCGTTTCGACATCGACGCCGACGTCGAGCAACAGCGATTGCTGGATCACGATGTGATCCTGTTCCAGTTCCCGCTGTTCTGGTACTCCACTCCCTCCATCGTCAAGGAATGGCAGGACCTCGTTCTCGAGCACGGCTTCGCCTACGGCTCGGGCGGCGACAAGCTGCGGGGCAAGACGATGATGCTGGCGATCACGGCGGCGGGGCCGGAGGACGCTTACTCGACCGGCGGCTACCAGCACTGGCCGATGCGCGATTTCCTGCGTCCGCTCGAGCAAACGGCGCGCCTGTGCGACATGCGCTTCGCGCCGCCATACGTGTTGTACGGTTCCCTCAAGGCGCCGGGCGACGGGCGCCTGGTGCATCATGTCGAGAACTACCAACGTCTGCTCGAGGCGATTCGCGACGATCGCTACGACTGGGATGCGGCTGCCGTGCTCGACGTAATCGATTCCAATTCGATCCCGGCCCGGGCGGCGGGTTGATCATGGACGGTTTCCTGTTACTCGCATTCCTGTTCCTGATCGCCGGGGTCATTGCCGTGCCGATCGCCTCGCGTCTCGGCCTCGGCTCCGTGCTCGGCTACCTGCTGGCCGGTATTGCAATCAGCCCGATTCTCGCGTGGCTGGATGTCGACGTTGTCAGCGTCCAGCATTTCGCCGAGTTCGGCGTGGTCATGATGCTGTTCCTGGTCGGCCTCGAACTCGAGCCGCAGGTGCTCTGGACCATGCGCAACAAGTTGCTGGGCCTTGGCGGGCTGCAGGTCGCGGTGACCGTGTTGCTCGTGATGGCCATTGCGATGCTCGTCGGCTATCCGTGGTCGGTCTCGCTGGCCATCGGTCTCGTGTTTTCACTGTCGTCCACGGCAATCGTTTTGCAGACGCTGAACGAGAAGGGTCTCATGCGCAGCGACGGCGGCCAGTCGAGTTTTTCGGTGCTGCTGTTCCAGGATATCGCCGTCATCCCGATGCTCGCGTTCATCCCGTTGCTGGCGCTGCCGGAATTGCAGGAACTTGCAGCCGCGGGCCACGGGGCTGACGGCGACGATCACACGTCGCTGAGCCTCGTCGATCGCGTGACTGGCTGGCAGCGTGCATTGCTGACGGCCGGCGCTATCGCCTTTGTTTACGTTGTGGGCAGCTACCTGACCCGGCCGATCTTCCGTTTCATCGCCATGGCGAAGCTGCGCGAGCTGTTCACCGCCGCCGCCCTGCTCATGGTGATCGCGATCGCCCTGCTGATGGTGGTCGTGGGCCTGTCGCCGGCGCTGGGGACATTCCTGGCGGGCGTCGTCCTGGCCAACAGCGAGTACCGGCACGAGCTGGAGAGCGACATCGAGCCCTTCAAGGGTCTTCTGCTCGGCCTGTTTTTCATTACGGTGGGGGCGGCGATCCGGTTCGATCTGCTGCTCAACGACTTCGCCGCCATCATGGGGATGACTGTGGGCCTGATGGCACTCAAGGCGGCCGTTCTTTATGGCCTGGCAAGGGTCTTCCGGATCACCGGCGCCGACCGGTGGCTGTTCACCCTCAGCCTCGCCCAGGCCGGCGAGTTCGGGTTCGTGCTGCTGAGCTACGCGGTGGCCAACTACGTCATGCCCGGCGAATTGGCGGAGCGACTGCTGCTGGTCGTGGCGCTGTCGATGTTGCTCACCCCGGTGCTGTTCATTATCTACGACAAGATCATCGCGCCGCGTTTCGTCGAGGCCCAGGAACAGGGCGCTGACGATATCGACGACACCGGAAAAGTGATTGTTGCCGGTCACGGTCGCTTCGGCGGCATCGTCAACCGCATCCTGCTGTCTGCGGGTATCAAGACCGTCGTGCTCGACTATCAGTCGGAGCAGCTCGAGAGGCTGCGCGCGTTCGGCATCAAGGTGTTCTTCGGTGATGCGATGCGTCCCGACCTGTTGCACGCCGCGGGCATCGAGAAGGCGAAGATGCTCGTGATCGCGATCGACGACCGCGAGAGCGCGACCGAACTGGTCCGCTACGTCACCGAGAATCACCCGCACGTTTACATCGTCGTGCGCGCGGTCGACAGGCATCACGTTTATGAACTCTGGGCCGCGGGCGCCCGCGACATCATTCGCGACACGTTCGACAGTTCCGTTCGCGCCGGGCGTTCCGCGCTGGAGGCGCTGGGCTTTCACCCCTACGACGCGGAGCGCAAGGTCCGCGGCTTCCTGATCAACGACCGCGAGCAGATGTTCGAACTGGCCTCGAGTTACGACCCGGGCATGCCGGTACACGAGAACGAGGAATACGTCCGCCGTACGCGCGAGTTCCTGGATCGGTATGCCGAGGTGATGAAGGGCAACAGCGAGGCCTTCGGCAGCCGGCTGGATCGCGGCTGGGTGCCGCCCACGCTCGACGATCTCGAAGCCGAGACGGACAAAGCGTCCCCGGGCGCCTCACCCGATTCGACATAATATGTATATACAAATAACAGTCAAACAATGTACAATAGATAGCACTTCCTCTGGGCCCCGGGTATCCGGGTGGGATTTTGCTATGAAAACAATTGTCGAAGGACACTTGGGCGTGACGCTGGCGTTTGCTGCCGGTGCGGCTCTGATACTGGCCTTGATTCTCGGTCTTGATGCCGCCGGCGCCGGCGGTGAGCTTACTTACGGCATTAAGGATTGGCCTGCCGTGAGCAAGTCGGCCGTCGGCCTGGCAGCGCTCACGGGCGCCATGGTCGACGCGACCCGATGGGCCGGCACGCAGCTCTGGCCCTGAGGCCGTAAGCCGAAACGCCGGCGCCCCAATAAATCCGTCAGGTAAGCATCAGGTGGCCGTCAGGCCGCCCGATGCTTGCTGTGCGCATACTTCAGTCTCCAGATCCAACACGGAGGTGACGTATGGACGCGCAACTGCAAGTTGTCACAACACCCGGTACCAAGCCGGAAACACAGCCCACAGAGGGGTATTTCGAGTCCTGGGACGGCACGGAGCTGTTTTTCCGCGCCTGGCCGGCCGGTGCCGCCAGTAACAAGGCGGTGATATTCCTGCACCGCGGGCACGAGCACTCGGGGAGAATTGCACAGCAGGTCGAGGAGCTGGGCATGGACGACTTCGGCGCCTTCGCCTGGGACCTGCGCGGCCACGGGCACTCGCCCGGTCCACGCGGCTATACCAAAGACTTCTACGACCATGTCCGGGATCTGGACGCATTCGTCAAGTTCGTATCGCGTGAATACGGCGTCCCGGTCGAGAACATGGTGCTCGTCGCGAACAGTATCGGCGCCGTGACGGCGGCCGCTTGGGCGCACGACTTCGCGCCTCGGATTCGGGCCATGGTGCTTGCGGCGCCGGCTTTCCGGATTCGTCTCTATGTACCATTCGCCATTCCCGGGCTCAGGTTGCTCGACAGGTTGCGGCCGCGGGCCAACATCAGCAGTTACGTAAAGTCCAGGATGCTCACGCACGACGCCAGCCAGGCGAAGCGCTACGATGACGATGAGCTGATCACCCGCAATATCGCCGTCAACGTGCTGCTCGGACTGCACGACCTCTCGACGCGCATCGTAAAGGACGCCGGTGCGATTACGACGCCGACGCTGATCCTGTCTGCCGGCAAGGACTGGGTCGTCCGGAATTCGGCGCAGACGGAGTTCTACGAGAACCTGTCGTCCGAGCATCGCGAGATGGAGATTTACCCGGACTTCTACCACGCGGTGCTGTACGAGAACGGCCGTGAGAAAGCCTTCGGGAAGATGCGCGAGTTCATCGAATCGGCGTTCGATCGCGACATCGATCGAACCGCGCTGCTCCGCGCGGATCGCACGGGCTTCACGCGCGACGAGTACCTGCGGCTTTGCGCACGGCCGTCGCTGTTCGACGGCATCCGGTTCTCGCTGCAGAAAATCGGCATGCGCACGCTGGGCCGGCTGAGCGAGGGGCTGCGGCTTGGATGGAAGACGGGTCACAACTCGGGCGACTCGCTCGACTACGTCTATGAGAATCGCGTGCGCGGTATTACGCCGATCGGCCGCATGATCGACCGGACATACCTCGCTGCGGCGGGCTGGCAGGCCATGCGCCAGAGACAGGACATCCTCGAGGCGAAGCTGCGCGAGACCGTCCGGCATCTGCTCGACCGGCGCGAGCCTGTGCGCATCATGGACATCGCTACCGGACGCGGCCGCTACGTCCTCGATATCGTCAAGGAGTTCGAGGGTCACGAGATCAGCGCGCTGCTCCGCGACCAGAGCGAGTTTTCGCTGCAGGAGGGGCGCAAGCTTGCGCAGGAAATGGGCGTCGCCAGTGTCAGCTACGTGCATGGAGACGCCTTCGATACCGAGTCGCTGCTGGCCGTGGATCCGGCGCCGAATATCGTGATCGTCTCGGGGCTGTTCGAGCTGTTTCCCGATAATCGGAAAATCCTGGCGGCGCTCGAGGGGCTGGGCGGCCTGGTCAGGCCGGGTGGCTACCTGCTCTACACCAACCAGCCGTGGCATCCGCAGCTCGAGGAGATTGCGCGCACCTGCGTCGACTGGGACGGCAAACCCTGGATCATGCGCCGTCGCAGCCAGGCCGAGATGGACGAACTGGTTGCCTCGGTTGGCTTCAGCAAGATCGACACGGACATCGACAGCCACGGTATTGCCACCGTATCGGTCGCGGCAAGGAGAGCAATATGAACGCCAATGACACGCAGCTCGGCGCGCTGCACGCTTATTTCCAGCTCATGAACATGAACGGGGCCGCGCGAATCTACCGCGCCGCGCAGGAGCTCGGCGTTCATGACGCCCTGCGCGTTGGCGCGGCTTCATCGGCTGAAGTGGCCGAGGCCTGCGGACTTCAGGAGCATCCCGTCGCGCTGCTCCTCGATGGGCTGTGCGCACTTGGTACCGTCACGTCGGCTGCCGGCCGCTACTCGCTGGCGCCGGTCGCCGATTTCCTGTCAGGCAACTACCGCAACCTGGGCGACGAGTACTGGGACTTCCTGCCCACGTTTCTGCGCACGGGGACGCCGCTGGCCAGGATGGACTCTACGGACCAGAGCGAGGCGCAGTACGTCCAGCAGGTGAGCGCGCTCGCCTGGATGATGGCGCCGGCAGCCGAGGCTTTCGCGGGCCTGCTCGGCATGGGGACGGCCCGCAAGTCGCTGCGGATTCTCGACGTCGGCGGCGGTTCCGGAATCTGGAGCCTGACCTGCGCGCGGCATGATGCGGGGACGACCGTCACGGTCAGCGACTGGCCGGCCATCGTCGATATCGCGGCCGGTTTCGCCCGGCGCATGGCGCTGTCCGATCGTTTCACTGCGCTCCCCGGCAATTACCACGAGACTGACTTCGGCACGGGTGAATTCGACCTGGCGATCGTCGCCAACGTGACCCACATCGAGACGCCGGAGGGCAACGTCAACCTGTTCCGCCGCATCCACGACGCTCTCGGGCCGGGTGGCGAGATCGCGATCGTCGACGTCATTCCGGCGCAGCCGGAGGGCCGGCTTTCGGCGTCGCTGTATGCGCTCGGGCTGGGTCTGCGTACCGAATCCGGGCAGGTTCACAGCGCCGCCGCGCTGCGGCAGTATCTTGCGCAAGCAGGATTTGGCCATGCCGTCGTCGAGCCCATATTGGCGCCACCGTTCACGATGGGCGCGGTGATCGCGAGCAGGGGAGAGTAGCCGTGTTGATGAAGACTCCACTGCTCGCCGTCGCCAGTGTGCTGGTGGCCGCGGTGCTCGGCGCAATCGCACCGTTCTTTTTCGAACACGGTTCGAAACAGTGGCAGGGACGTGTCGTCGATTTCGTGCTCAATCCATGGATCCTGGCCGGCATGCTGACTTACCTGGCCGTCATGGTGTTCTTCACCTACGCATTCCGGCTGGGCGGGACGGTGAAAGTGCTGTACCCGATTTACGCGACGACGTTCATCTGGGCGGCCCTGATCGCGATGTTCCACCAGGGCGCGCCCGTCGAGCCGGTCCACCTCGGCGGCATGGTGCTGCTTCTCGCCGGCGTCGTTGCCATGAGCTGGTGAGACTCGCGCCCGTCGTCCTGGCAAATCTCCTCGACAGAGCACGGTCTGTTCGACTGGCCGTTCCGCCGCCGCCTGCTATACCTAGAGTAGGGGCTGCCGCTTTCGGGAGTCCATTGCAGGGGAGGTGTCATGAGACAGATGATGCTGGTGGCAGCAGTGCTGCTGCTGTTGTGTTCGCACGCCGTTGCCCAGGACAACGCCGTGTCCTATGTGTATTCAACTTACTTCGTGTGTTCGCCGGATGCCGAGTCACGCGCCGACGAGATCGTGAGATCGAGCTTCAAACCGCACTACGATGCTGCCGTCGAGCAGGGCGATATTCTCTCGTGGAGCTGGATGCAGCATTTCGTGGGCGGCGAATGGCGCCGCGTGCTGCTGATCATTGCTCCGGACATGGATTCCCTGCTCGACGCATCGGGCGCTGTCGGCGAGGTCATCGAGGATCAAACACCCGAGGCGGGCCGGGCATTCTCCGCAATCTGCTCCTCACATGAGGACTACATCTGGCGGACCCTGCCGGGTGTTGGCACCGGCGCCGCCACAGGCGAACGTGGAGCGGCAGGACTCACGGTTTACCTGCAATGCGACATGAGCCGCGAGGAGCGCGCCGACGAAATAGTCCGGGAAGTCCTGGCGCCCGTCTACGATGCGCATATCGGCGACGGTGAACTGAACAGCTGGAACTGGCTCGAACATCATGTTGGCGGGCCGTGGCGGCGTATCCTCGCGCTCGGCGCCGACGACCACAAGACATTGATGCGGGCCCGTGATTCGATCCTCGCGGACCTCGACGATCGTCGTTATGAGCGTGCGATGCGCGAGCTGAACGAGGTCTGCCACACGCACAGTGACTACATGTGGAACGTCGTGTTTCCGGAGCCCTAGCTCACTCGCCCTGGAAGATCTCCTCGATCGGCATGTCGAAGAGTCTCGCGGCCTTAAAGGCGAGCGGCAGGCTGGGATCGAACTTGCCTTTCTCGATTGCGTTCACCGTCTGCCGCGAAACCTCGAGCCGCTCCGCGAGCTGCGCCTGGGTCCAGTCGCGCTCGGCGCGCAGTACCTTGAGGCGGTTCTTCACCGGTACTTCCGCGTGCCGATAAAGACGCTCGCGAGGTAGGTCAGGGCGACGACGATCACGAGGTAGGAGATCTCGGCGTCCGCGCTGATCAGGTTGCTGATATCGAGATTGGAATACGCGAGCCCGACGACCAGTCCTACACCCAGCGCGATGCCCATGGCCTCGAGCTGGATGCGTTGCTGCATCTCGTCGAGGCTCCTGAGGTGCTCCTTGTTGGCCCAGATCATGCCGAAGCCGATGAGCAGATTGATTGCGATGGCGATCGGCGTTAGCGCGCTGCCCTGGCTCCAGACAAACTGCGGGCCGAATGTGGCGATGGCCATCGTGACCACCCAGGCGAGCGTCCAGTAGGCCAGTCGCACGGTCTGGCGGCGAACATTGGCGTGCCAGCCTCCGCTGGCCGGGTTGGTGTTGCTCATGGGTAAAGCTCCTTTGTCGAAATGTAAATTATGTTTTACATACCGTACAAGCCGACCGCATAGATGTCAAGTGAGCTTTACAAAAAGATTAGTGAGCTTGATACAGCGGGCTACTCGTCAAGTTCGCCCTTGTCGTAACGCTTGAGAAAGCGCTTGATGAACCGCCGGACTTCGCGCGCGGCCGAGGTGTCCAGGTCGTCACAGGCGTCCACAAATCGATCCCGCAGCTGGGAATTGAGCCGCAGCACCAATTGGGCGTCTTTTTTAGGTTTCTTCTTGCGTCTATTGGTCACAGCGATCCGAGAGTTTCCGCCGGCATGGCCGGGCCTTTGTTGGGTAGCAGGGGCAATTTCGCGCAGGTGTTGTTCTTCTTTTCGATCAGTGTATATACATCCGATAGCCGCCGCCACAAAAGAACGCGCCCGAACTCGAAATCTGCACGCCGGCGTCAGAGTTCAGTCGGGCGGGTCCGGGGCTGCGCGGAGAATGCTCAACCAGAACTGCAACCCGTAAAGACACGGGCCCCTCTCGGGGCCCGCGAACACAAACACCGCTGGAACGACTAGCCGCCCGCTGTTCCCATGACGGCCGGCCGCAGCGACTCGAGAATGGCCGCAACCTCGGTCTTCTCGGCATCGCCAATGCCGTTTTTGTCGAGCGCCTTGAGCACGTCGCCTACAGCACTGTCGAAATCGGCGTCCGACAGGCCCATCGACGCATGCGCGCTCGTCATGTCGCGACCTTGGTACTTCGAGGGGCCGCCGGTACCGGCCGCAAAGAAGGCGGTTACATGAGACACGAGTTTGTCGGTATCCACGTCAGCGAAGTAGTGCGAGATTGCCGGGTTGGCCTGGTGCAGCGTAACCGTGTCGGTCACGATCTGCGTGATGCCGTCCCAGCTGCCCAGCCGTTCATACAGGCTCTTGGTCGTGCCGGCATCGATATCACCAGCCGTGGCGGCCTGGCTGAACGCCAGGGCGGCAATAGCCAGCCCGGTGTACAGGCTTTTCAATACGTTGTTGATCATCCGAATTCCTCCCCAATGAGTGTCGAGGAATACTGTAGACCCGGCGGTCGCCGGCGATCATGAGAATTTGATGAGAATTCGCAAATATCAGGTTCGCAGCCGGTAGCCGACGCCGCGTACCGTCTCGATCATGGACGCGGAGTCCCCGCATTTCTTGCGCAGTCCGCGAACCAGCGCGTCGACGACGTTGCTACCGCCGTCGTAGCCGTGCCCCCAGACTTCGCGCAGCAGCTCCGACCGGGATACCGGTTCGCCGGAGCGGCCTTCGAGCATCGACACCAGGCTGAATTCGAGCGGCGTCAACGGAATGCGCCGATCGCCCGCGATCAGTTCCCTTGTTGACGCGTCGAGCAGCCGGTCCTCGGTGATCCCGAGTTCGGCCGCCAGCAGGTTGCAGATCCAGCCGTCAACTGAACCGGGGCCGAAATCGAGCATGGCCGAGTAATACGGGGCATCGCCGATGCGGGTTTCGAGTTCGTCGAGTACACGGAAGCCGAGCTGCGTTGCCGCCGCGCCATAGGGCGCCAGGTCGTTGACCGCGAGGTACACGCGCCGCAGTTCGGGTCGCAGCTCGAGGTAGGTCCTCTTGACGTCGACCCAGGCCGCCGCCTGGACTGCCGAGGGCCCTTCGCCATGGTCGCGACTGAGCCACCGGCGCAAGAACAGTGAGGGGGGTTGGGCAGACCGGCCCTTGAGGCTCACATGATGCTGCCAATGGCGCGCTACCGGATCGGACGTCATCCAGTCGCCATCGAGCTGATCCGGTAACGCGATGCACAAGTAGCCGGCGATCGTGCCGCTCTTGTCGCGAATGATATGGAACGCCGACGGCAGGTGGCGCCACCACAGGCGCATGATCTCGGTCGCGGACGGCTCGTGCGCGGCGGTGATCTCGAAGACCGCTGTTTCGTCACCGGGCAGGGCGGGCTCGACCGAGAATCGGGCCGACTCGCTGGGGAAGAACGCCTCGCGGATGACGGGGTTCTCGATGAGGTAAATGATGTCGGCCGTACAGCGCCAGAGATCGGCGCGCGCGGAGTCCTTGAGCTGCTGTCGCAGCAGTCGCCAGGCGGCTTTCTGGTACTCGCGGTAGCGTTCATGATCGGCGGCGCGCAGGCGGTCGGCAACGACCTTGCGGACCGGGTCCGACAGTGCGAGTCCGTCACGGCGCGATTCGAATAATCCAGTGCCCGCGAGCCGGTCATAGAGTTCGTCGGCGTTCGCTCCGGGCAGCAGTGCGGCGAGAATGGGTTTCGTCACCCGCCTCACGACGGCCGCGGCGTCGACGGCGCTTCGCAGCTGCGCGTCGTCCAGGTCGTCAAGCAGTCCGCCGGTCGCCATATCCGATTGCCCCTCGATGCCGGTCTGCAGCGAGATCGTCAGGAACAGGTCGCGCCATTCGGTGGCGCTTGCCCAACCTGCGGTCGGTGGTTCGCGGCTGACGAACACGACGCGCACCGTCTCGCTGAGAGCGGGTATGAAGTCGCGGCGCAACCAGGAGTCGGCCAGGCGAAAGACCTCGTAGTTATCGAAAGCTATGACGACGCGTTCGGCCAGCGCCGACAGGCGCTCCGCCGCGCGATCCAGGTTGTCCGTCTTCTCTCCGAGAACGTCGGCCAGGCCGCCGAGCAGTCCGGCGACAGTGGGTTCCACGGTGCGGCAGTCGATGCCGACAACACGCGCGTCACGCGCCGACGCGGCGGCCGAGAACTCGGCGAGCAATGCCGACTTGCCCGCGCCGGAGGGGCCGCACAGCCAGACGACGATGGGCCCGTCGGCGTCGAGACAGCGAGTGAGTCGCGACAGGTCGGACTGCACCGCCTCGGGAAGGAGATCACGAATCTTCCGCGTCATATTGTTCTTGTTCTTGTCCGTGGTTATGGCAGCACTCACGATTATAGGTGAAAGGACTACAATTACAGGAATCCATGGCCATTCGCTTGACACCAGGCGCTGCTTGCGCCGGCCTTGCACTGCTGGTTGCCGTGACGTCCCCAATGCCGGCATATGCCGGCGACGAGGGCGTCGAAGACGACAGCAAGCGCTGCATCAACGCGCGCTCGATTCGCGGCACCGAAGTGATCAATGACAACTACATTGTGTTCGAGATCCAGGGACGGCGGCTGTATCTCAACGCGCTGCCGAAAAGTTGCACAGGATTGTCGAAGAACCGGCGCTTCTCCTGGGAGATCTCCACGCGCAGCCTCTGCGCTCGCGACAAGATCCGCGTCCTGCGTGAAGGCGGCAACACCGTTTTCGAAGGCAGGTCCTGCTCGCTCGGGCGTTTTCGGCCGGTCACGTTCGAAGAACTGATGGAGTTCACCCAGGGCGCGAAACGGGCGCCGGAACCGCAAGAGGTCGAAGCAGCGGACGTCGAGGACGTCGTTACGAACTGATCGTTACGACAGCAGGCGCCCGGGAGTCTGCTAGGGGACGCCGTCAGTGATCCACTGGCGAATGACGTCGATCGTAGCCTGTGGTAACGGTGCGGCGCCGAGGGGCATCTGCTGCCCTTCGATGCCAGCCGCGTTCTCGAGCTTCTGAATCAGGTAACTGTTGTCCGGGTCACCCGAGATGACACGAATGCCGGCGCCGCCGAGCTGGGTCGTTGGCACGCCGACGAGGTTGGCACGGCTCGTCGCTTCGTCGGACAGGTTCAGGTTGGCGGCGGG
>JASJBB010000138.1 GCA_030066735.1 Woeseiaceae bacterium
GGAATAAACGATGAACAAGACCAAATTTTCCGCGCGCTGGCCATGGCTGGTCGCGCTCTCGACTGTTTTTGCTGCCGGACCGGCGGCAGCCGTGGAAGGCATGTGGACACCCGAGCAGCTCGTCGATATCGAGCGCGATCTGAAAGATGCCGGGCTGCGTATCAAAGCCGACAAACTCACCGACCTGACCGCCTTCCCGATGGGTGCGGTGATCTCACTCGGCGGCTGCACGGCATCGTTCGTGTCGCCCGACGGACTCGTCGTCACGAACCACCACTGTGCGCGCGGCTCGGTGCAGTACAACTCGACGGAGGAAAACAACTATCTCGTCGACGGCTTCGTCGCGGGTAACCGACCGGCCGAGCTTCCCGCCGCGCCCGGGACACGAGTCTACGTCACGACCCGGGTCGAAGACGTAAGCGGCAAGGTGGAGTCGGCGCTGGATGACGATATGTCGCCGCGCGAGCGCTACCAGGCCATCGAGGACACGCGCAAGGCGCTGATCGCCGAGTGCGAGGCCAATGAAGGATTCCGCTGCCAGGTGGCCAGCTTCTACGGCGGCGCATCGTACAAGCTCATCGAACGTCTCGAGATCCGCGACGTGCGTATTGTCTATGCACCCGGAGACAGCATCGGCAAGTACGGCGGCGATATCGACAACTGGCTGTGGCCACGACATACGGGCGATTTCGCGTTCTACCGCGCCTATGTCGGCCCGGACGGCATGCCGGCCGACTTTGCCGAGGACAACGTGCCGTTTCGGCCTCAGCACTTCCTGAAAGTGAGCCGGGCTGGCCTGGGCGACGGCGATTTCGTGATGGCAGCCGGCTATCCCGGCACGACGCGCCGCTACGCCAGGCTCTCCGAGGTAGAAAACACCTTTGGCTGGACCTATCCGACCTTCAAGGCCCTGATGGCCGACTGGATCGCGACGATCGAGGCGGCCGCACCGGCCGGCAGCGATGCGCGCATCAAGTACGAGTCACTCCTCGCAGGACTCAACAACTATATGAAGAACATTGGTGGGCAGCTCGAAGGAGCCGAACGCGTCGGGCTGGCAGAACGTCGCGCCGCTCGCGAGAAGGCGCTGTCCGACTGGGTCGCCGCTGACGCTTCACGTGCAGGCTTCGCCGCCACCTTCGACGAGCTCGATGTACTCGTCGATGAGATGAACGCCGACTCGAGGCAGGATTTCTGGTACGACCGCGTCACACGCCCCGCGCTGCTCGGCGCGGCGCAGCAGCTGTATCGCCTGGCGAAAGAAAACGAAAAGCCGGACGCAGAACGGGAGCCGGGTTACCAGGAACGCGACATGACCTTCTTCACGCAGCGCATGCAGGTCATTGACCGGCGCTACGACGCGACGGTCGACAAGGCGGAGTGGCTCCTGTTCCTCGATGGCTACAGGGCGCAGCCGGACGAGCAGCGGGTGGCGGCTTTCGATGCGGCGCTCGGCCTCGACGGTATCGATAGCGAGGAAGCGCTCGCGACGCGTCTCGACGGCTTCTACGAAGGCACTGAGCTCGACAACGTCGAGGCACGCCTCGCCTGGATGGAACGCGGGGTTGCGGACTTTGAAGCCAGCGAGGACCCGTTCATTCAGCTGGCGGTTGCGCTCTACGATCATGAGATCGCCGACGAGGAACAGTCGAAGACCTTCAGCGGCCGCATGACACAGGTACGCCCAGGGTACATGGACGCCATTACGGCCTATGCCGCCTCGAAAGGGCAGGCGGTGTACCCGGACGCGAACAGCACGCTGCGGGTTACCTACGGCAGCGTCTTCGGCGGTTCGCCGAAAGACGGCCTGATCTACGAGCCGTTCACGCGCCTCGAGGGGATCCCGGAGAAGGACACGGGTCGCGAGCCGTTCAATTCTCCGCAGAAGCAGCTCGAGCTGATCGCGGCGAAGGACTACGGCAGCTACGAACTCGACGAGATCGGCTCGGTGCCCGTCAACTTCCTGTCCGATCTCGATTCGACGGGCGGGAATTCCGGCTCCGCTACCCTGGACGCCGACGGCAACCTGATCGGGTTGTTGTTCGACGGTACGATCGAGTCGGTGAACTCCGATTGGGACTTCGATCCGAAGACGACGCGTACGATTCACGTCGATACGCGCTACATGCTCTGGGTCATGGAGAAGATCGACGGTGCCGGACACATCATCGACGAGATGACGCTGACGACAACGCGGTAGACTCGGCTATCCACGCGACAGGGGGAACCGGCATGAGTTATTCCAGGTTGTATGGCCTGGCAGCCATCGTGCTGTGCGTGGCTGCCTGCGACAGCCGGGAAGAGCCGCCGGCCCCCGTGGCGAGTGGTGCAGCTGTCAGTCACGAGGACATCGTTGCGGCTGCCCCCGATGACTGGCTGACGCACGGCCGTGACTACGCCGAGCAGCGCTACAGTCCGCTCGACGCGATCAATGCCGACAACGTCGCTGAACTCGGCCTCGCCTGGTACTTCGATGTGCCGACCGAGCGCGGTATGGAGGCAACGCCGATCGTTGTCGACGGGCGCATGTACGTCACGGGCTCCTGGAGCATCGTGTATGCGCTCGATGCCGCGACAGGTGACGAGCTCTGGCGCCATGACCCCGAGGTACCGAAATCCTGGGCACAGTATGCATGTTGCGATGCCGTCAATCGTGGCGTTGCCGCCTGGGGCGACAGCATCTTCGTCGGCACGCTCGACGGTTACCTGGTCTCGCTGGACATGGCCACCGGCACGGTCAACTGGAAAGTCGATACGATCGATCGCAAGCCGCCCTACACGATTACGGGCGCACCGCGGGTCATCGATGGCAAGGTCATCATCGGCAACGGCGGCGCGGATCTCGGCGTGCGCGGTTACGTGAGCGCCTACGATGCAGACAGCGGCGAGCTCGCCTGGCGTTTCCACACGGTCCCCGGCAACCCGGACGACGGCTTCGAGAACGACGCGCTCGCCCTGGCTGCCGACACCTGGACGGGCACCTGGTGGCAGCACGGCGGTGGCGGCACCGTCTGGGACTCGATGGCCTACGATCCGGCACTCGACCTGCTCTACATCGGCGTCGGCAACGGTTCCCCCTGGAATCAGCGACTGCGCAGTCCCGGCGGCGGGGACAACCTGTTCCTGTCCTCGATCGTGGCACTCAGGCCTGCGACGGGCGAGTACGTCTGGCACTACCAGACGACGCCCGGGGATACCTGGGACTTCACGGCAACGCAGCACATCGTGCTTGCCGATCTCGAGATCGGCGGTGAAGCGAGAAAGGTACTGATGCAGGCGCCCAAAAACGGCTTCTTCTACGTACTCGATCGCGCCGATGGCAGCCTGATCTCGGCAGAGCCGTATGTCGCCGTCACCTGGGCGTCCGGCATCGATACCGCGACCGGCCGCCCGGTGGAAGCGCCCGGCGCGCGCTACGAGTCGGGCATGTTCCTCAACATGCCGTCGGGGCTGGGCGGCCACAACTGGCACCCGATGTCTTTCAGCCCCGAGACCGGCCTCGTCTACCTGCCGTCGCAGGATCTTCCCGCACCCTATCTCGAAGACGCAGGCTTCGAATTTGCCGAGGGCTTCTGGAACACGGGCATCGACTTTCGCACGCTCGAAACGCCGGCGGACCCGGCGATGGCGGCCGAGGTTGCGAAGATGGTTCGCGGCCAACTCGTCGCATGGGACCCGGTCGAGCAGCGCGAAGTCTGGCGCTACCAGCACCTCGGGCCATGGAACGGCGGCACGTTGGCGACGGCTGGCGGGCTCGTATTCCAGGGCAGCCTGGTCGGCGAATTTGCAGCCTACGACGCCGGATCGGGTGAGCGCCTCTGGGTGACGAATGCCCAGACCGGCGTTGCCGCAGCGCCGGCGACTTATGCCGTGGACGGCGAGCAGTACGTCGCCGTTGCCGCCGGCTGGGGGACGATCTTTGCGCTCCTGGGCGGCGAGGGCCTTGCCAGCCTGGGGCTCCAGAACAAGAGCCGCATTCTCGCGTTCAAGCGCGGCGGCACGGCGGCGCTACCCGAGCTGCCGCCCGCCGAACCCCGCCCTGTGCCGCAGCCGCCCGAGCGAACTGCGAGTGCCGAAACCATCGAACGCGGCAAGCTGTTGTACTACCAGAGGTGTGCGGCCTGCCATGGTGTCGACGTTGCGAGCGGCGGGATCACGCCGGATCTTCGCTACACGAGCGCCGAGATTCACGATGCCTGGGACGCGATCGTCCTCGGCGGTGCGCTGCGTGGCCAGGGCATGCCGGCCTTCGATTCGATCTTCGATGCTGAGGACAGCGATGCCGTGCAAGCCTTCGTGATCGAAGCCGCGCACAGGGCTTACGCGCGGCAGCAATAGGCGACCAGGCCGCTACTCTGAGCTGCCCGCTCCGAGCTGGCGCGCGTACTCGTCTTCGTCCATGTGGCCCAGCGATTCGACGATCAGGCCGTCCTCATCGAGCGACCAGGACTCGTAGCCGTACAGGTCCACGGCCGCGCCGGTACCCCCGGGGCCCGTGTTCGTCCCGGTCCAGTGCCACTCGAAGATGACTCGCTCACCCTCACGGCGGACCTCGACGAGTTCCACGAGCATGTCGGGAAAATCGCCCATGAAGCTCTTTGCGGTTGCCTCGATGGCTGCGCGACCGATCGACGGCTCGCCGTCATTGATTTGCAGCACGCCGTTCTCGGCGTAGAAGCTCGCGAAGTGAGCCGGATCGCCGCTGCTCCAGGCTGCCGCGTAGCGTTCGGCGAGATCCTCGATATCCAACACGTCAGGAGCGTCGACGGCAGGCTGGCAGCCCGCAAGGGCAAGCAGCATCAGCAACGGAAGCCACGAAAATAGGACGCCGCTCGCCGGTAGGTCGTGCTGCATAACGGTACTCCTGTGATGAGAGGGGCGGCATGAAAGAACCCGGCGCCCGGAAAAATCGGCGACTCGATAGTAGTATTTCCCGTTAGAATCGACAAAGCCTAAGGCCTCGGGCAACAGCACTATGGCGTCCTTCTGGGCGGAGCTCAAAAAAAGAAAAGTCATTCGCGCCGCGGTCGTCTACCTCGTCGTTGCGTGGGTGATCGTGCAGATTGCCGATGTGCTTGCGCCGGTGCTCTTGTTGCCGGATTGGGTCGCGCGCCTCGTGACTTTCCTTCTGATTCTCGGTTTCCCTGCGGCTATTGTCCTGGCCTGGGCGTACGATCTCACGCCCGACGGCATTCGAACGGCCCACCAGGTCGATTCAGAACTGGACGCCAATGCAGCGCTCCCGCAGGCGCCCGATAGTGACTCGGAACCGGCAATTGCGGTGCTGCCGTTCACGAATAACAGCCCGGATCCCGATAACGACTATTTCAGTGATGGCATAGCGGAAGAGCTGCTGAACACGCTGTCCCGTATTCCCGGCTGGCGCGTCGCGGCGCAGACCTCCTGTTTCTACTTCAAGGGCCGGGATGAGAAGGTCACGACGATCGGCGCCGAGCTAGGCGTCACCACCGTGCTCGAGGGTAGCGTTCGGGCGTCGGACGATCGTGTTCGCGTTTCGTCGCAGCTGATCAATGTCGCGGATGGCTACCAGCTATGGTCGGGTACCTATACCCACGATCGCACGGACCTGCTGCAGGTTCAGGAGGACATTGCCCGGGCCATTGTCAAAGCGCTGAAAGGTGAGGTATTCGATGTCGAGGATACGAGCCTCGTACCGACGCAAAACGAAGAGGCTTATCGCCACTACCTGCGCGGTCGCTTCCTTTGGCAGCGCCGCGACGCAGACGCGATTGCCGAAGGCATCGAATTGCTGCGGAAGGCCGTCTCGCTGGACCCGGAGTTCGCCGAGGCCTACGCTTCCCTGGCCGCCGCCTATCACAAGGTAGCCCTGTACGATCCGGCCATCGATAACACGACTATGCAGCGCCTCGCCGAGACGGCAGCGCAGAGCGCGCTGGGTTTGTCACCCGGGTTCGGAGAGGCGTCGGCAATTCTGGGCTCGATTCTGGCTGCGAGGCACGAGTACGCTGCCGCCGAGGCGGCGTTTGGTCGTGCGCTCGAAAACGAACCTGACAATGCAACGGCCCAGCACTGGTTCGGCCTGTTTCTTATGAATACGGGTCGTGCGCGGGACTCGCTGGCACACATTGAACGGGCGCGGAGCCTTGATCCACTCAATGGTGCGATCCTCGGGACCCTGGGCGCGGTCAAGTTCGCGCTGGGGCGAATAGACGCTGCGGTAGAGAGCTTCGAAAGCGCTCGGGAACTTGGCTGGCGAGATGCCGCAAATGCCTTCCTTGGCGCTGTTCATCTCTACCAGGGTGAGCATGACGTGGCCGCCACGTGCCTCACCGAGGGGCGCTTTGCCGCGGAGCCGATCCCCGCCGAACTCATTGACACCGTACTGGCTGCAGCGCGTGCGGGTACGCTACGGGATGGCAAGGTCGGCGAGCAGATCCTGACACTGCGTCGGCAGGAGAGCGTGTCGGCACGCCTCGCGTTCCGGCTCTCCGCACTTCTCGGCCTGGAGACACTCTTCGATCTCGATGTTCACACCGCTGACCTGTCCGCTGACGAAATCGGCGCATTGTGGTTGCCTCCCGCAAGCGAGCTAAGGCGGGATGATCGCTTCCCGGGGCTCATCGAGGGATTCGGCCTGCCTCAGGCATGGCGGGCCTCGACGTGGGCCGATGCGTGCAGGCCGGACGGGGACAGCTTCATCTGTGACAAATGAGCTGGCCGCCTGGGTAAGGTCCCGCGTCACGGCCCCGGCGACGCTCGACGAAGAGTTGTTCTCTGAGTCGGGTCAGGCGGATCTCGTCGCGTTGCTGGCAGGCGCGGTCCGCGACGTGGCGAGCGCCGTCGCTGACCACGTAACCCCCGGCATTCTCGTTTCCTATCCTGTTCTCGAGAACTGCCTCGATACGCTTGGCACGCAGTGGCAGGACATGTCGCAGGAACTGGGCTTGCGACTTAAATCCGATCTTCCGGAGCTGGTCCGTTGCTTTAACGGAGGCCAGACCCTTGGCCGCGTCGTGCATATCCACGGCGAGACCGGCGACCGCCACCGGCATGGCAGGCAGGTAATCACACTCCAGTTCGAAAGTGGCTTGAGCATTGTTTACAAGCCGCGCGACGTCGGCCCCGACGAGGCGTTCGGCGAGTTCCTGAACTGGCTGACCGAATCGGCGTCTTTGCCGGCGTATCGAACCCCCGCGATCATTCGCTGCGCCGGCTATGGCTGGACCGAGTTCATCGAGGCCAGGCCCGCGAGAACGACAAGCCATCAAGAGATGCTCTGGCGACGGATCGGGGGCTTGCTGGC
>JASJBB010000139.1 GCA_030066735.1 Woeseiaceae bacterium
GCCTGGATACCCGAGCTGAACTGCCAGTAGCCAACCGTGCCGACGGACTGGCCCTGCTCGATGACGACGCCCTTGCCGTAGGCCCCGCCGAAGCCGAATCCTACGCGGCTGACCCCGGGCCACACGGCGATCGCGTAGGCGTCTTCGAAATACGGCAGGCTGCGAGCGATGCCCGTCTTCATTCGCT
This sequence comes from Woeseiaceae bacterium, assembly GCA_030066735.1. Taxonomy (GTDB): domain Bacteria; phylum Pseudomonadota; class Gammaproteobacteria; order Steroidobacterales; family Woeseiaceae; genus UBA1847. Next base: position 188 of record JASJBB010000139.1, read on the forward strand.
CGATCGATCGCTCGGCGCGAACCTCGAGCTTGCGCCCGGGGTCTGCCTGCCAGCCGTCGGCGAACGCAGTATTCACGAGCAGCGCGCAGGCCAGGCTAAGAATGATCCAGCGTGACATCGCCATGCTCATACTCCCGCCTTGCACTCGAGGTGCGCCGTGATCCAGTCGGCACCGCCCGCAACGTCACCGAGGAAATCCGAGGTACCGAAAATGCCCGAGCGGTGCACGACCGTAATGCCCGCATAGCAGTTCTCGAGCGCATTGCGTTTCTTGAACAGCCGCCGCAACGGGAAATCGAGCTGCAGCTCGAGATAGTTCAGGAAGCGGGATGTGTTGTTGCCGCTCGCCGCCTGCTTGCGCTGTTCCGCGATCGGAACCTTGTCTGCGTAGGACATGCCGAAGCCGAAGCTGTAGCGAAAGAGCTCCGCGTCGGTCCACTGTGCAAAGCCCCTGCCCGTGACCGTGATGTAGGCCGCGTAGCTGAAGAAGTTGCCGTTGCCCTCGTCTTCCTCGAGATGCCGGAAGATGGCGAACTTGCCATTGAAGTCGGCGCGCTTGCCGTCGCTTAGCAGCTTGGCGAGGGTTACGCCTGCGATGTTCGTGTCGGCGAACGAACTCTTGCTGAAATCGCCCTGGTCGATCTCACTCACGATATTGCCGTCTGCCTGGTAGCCGTAATTGACTTTCCACGACCATTCCGAGGCGCGCTCGGGCGTGATGTAAGCCGTGGGTTCGCGAACGTTACCGAAGGTGAAGGTGCCGCCGGCGAAGAACGTGCCGCTGCTGTCTTCTTCAACAAGTGGACTATTGGCGACGGCCGTATCCACGCTGCCGAAGCCCACGTTCGCGAACAGACTGACCCGCGAGGTCAGGTTCCACGCCGTGTTGAGGCCGAAGGATATCCATTGCGACTCCCCCGGCGTGTATTCGGGCCGGGCCGGTCGCGCCTCCGGCGCACTGACACCAAAGTAATAGTTCGTCAGCTTGTCACTGTTCCAGGCCCAGCCGATGAAGGGTGAGAACGAGAATTTGCCGCGGTCGAAATGGTACAGGTAGGACACCTCGGCGCTCTGCCCGTTGTGCCGGTTGAGGGTGTCGGTCAGGTAATTCGTCGTCAGCTCGCCCCAATCTCCGCGCCAGCGAAACTCGAAGCCACCATCCACGGTCTGCCGACGCCTCTCGATGCCCTCGTAGAACACGTTGCGGTCAGGGTCGAGCTTCTGAAAACGATAACGAAACAGGAGATTGAACTGGATGTTGTCGTTGCGGAAGAGATGTACGCCGCCGGCAGTGCCACGCGCAAAGATGTACTTGCCGTTGTAAAGGTACAGGGGTACCAGATCGAATTGTCTCTCGTCTTCGTCCTCAACCGCGAAGTAGAGATCGGTCGACAGGCGCAGGCCGCCGCCGAGTCCGGCGCTTCCGGGCGGCGCATTGAAAAAGGGTATCTGCGCAACCTCATATTGCGCCAGGGCCGGCAGCGACGCGATGGATAGCAAGACCGCGACGAGCGCGCGCGAAAGTCCCCTGCAAACTGACATCAACATCCCGGCTTTCTGCCCGACGTCGGCAGTTTAACGGCTTCCGGAGTCGAATTGCCAAGCTCGGGCGTCCTATCCCGACAGGTTCAGGTAAAGCCTGCATCCGCCTGCAGCGCCAAGCGCGACGACTGCTGCTATGTCAACCTGGATGACACGCGCGATTGCGGGACCGTAGCCGCCGACCGTCGTTGCAATCCACAGGAAACTCACAATGCTCAATAGCCCTGCGACCAATGCGACAGCTTGCAGCCGCAACACGAATGCGGAGGCGATGAGCAGGCCACCCACGATGCCGAACAGCACGGCGCGATGCCGCATCAGGATCTCGAGGTCAGGCGACGTGATCGTGATGCCATAGAGCTTCGCGAGGGCATCGTTCCCGAGCATGCCGCTCACCGGCACCAGGTGCACGATACCGACGGCGGCAAGCAGCATGGCAATTACGAGCTTCATGCCAGGAGTGCTCCGTTCAGGCGGCAGATGCTTCGCGGCCCGGCTCGAGTGACCAGACGGGCACATAGAAGAGCAGCAGGAAGCCGGTATTGAACAGCGCATTGAGCGGCGCACCTGCGGCGATCGACATTGAGCTGTCGACGACGTACCAGCCGCCAATGCCAAAGAGGATCAGCCGCCGGGCAAGCGCCGGGTCGCGCGGCATGAGCTCATTGGCGATAAGGAAAGTGATGATGCCGAGTCCCGTCATGAGGCCGCCCGTAATTGCGTTGAGGATGCGTGCGGCCGGCATGTCGACGGTCTCCGCGCCGTTCACGGGAAGATAGATGAGGTCGAGCAGGAACCCGGCCGGTCCGTTCAGCGCGGGAATGGCGGCAGCGGCGAGGAGCAGGCCGAAGCCGATCGTGATATCCGAGGCGATCTTGAGGGTGCGGATGCGGGATTCGAGGGTCATGAGTCTTCTCCGGTCAGTTTCGGAGCAAGCGTAGGCAGCAAGGGTAGGTGCAGCAACTACCTCGGAGGTAAGTGACCTCCGGGATGGCTGGTCTAGAATGAGTGCCTCCCCTGGTCCTCATGCGGTATCCACGATGGCGGAATCATTCGGAGCCTTGCTCAAGACCTGGCGCGGCCAGCGGCGTATGAGCCAGCTCGATCTCGGTCTGGCGGCCAACGTGTCAGCTCGGCATATATCCTTTCTGGAGACGGGACGTGCGCGGCCGAGCCGGACCATGGTGCTGGCGCTCTCCGAGACACTCGGCGTGCCGAGAGCCAAGCGCAACGCCTTGTTGACGGCCGCGGGATTCGCACAGGCCTACGCAGCACGCAGTCTCGACGAGGATGAGATGGAGCCCGTTCGGGCGGCGATGGACTGGACGCTGGAGCGGCATGCGCCGTTTCCGGCACTCGCCTTCGATCGTCACTGGCGTATCCTGCGCATGAACCCGGTGTCCGGGGCGCTCCTCGCCACGATGCAGCTGGGTGAAGGCGACAGCCTGCTTGATGCCTTCATCGAAGGTGGACCGTTTGCTGAAGCGCTAGAGAACCGTGACGAGGTAGCACGGCACATGGTGACGCGGCTCCGGACCGAGAGCGCGCACCTCGGCGGCGATGCAATTCTCGACGCGGCGGTGGCGAAGCTCGTCGCCACGCTGGGTGACGATGCCCAGCTGCCGGCAGGGACTCTGCCGGCCGTTATACCTGCCCGCTACCGCAGCAATGGAGTCGTGTTGTCGTTCTTCTCGACGATCTCGCAGTTCGGTTCCACCGAGGACATTGCGCTGGCAGACCTCAAGATCGAGCTGATGTTTCCGGCAGACGAATTCACGCGCGGCGCGCTCACGAGCCAGTTCGGCGCGTGAGTTCGCCGCGACGCGGAGTCAGGCGGGCTTGATGTTCGCGTTCAGCCGCAAGAGATTCGTCGGATCGTACTTCTGCTTGATCTCCAGCAGCCGGGCATAGTTGCCGCGGTAGTTCGCGTTGATCTCTTCCTGCGTCTCCTCGAACACGTCGTTGGTATAGAAGCCACGCGTATGCGGGGCGACCTTGTCCCAGTGCGACTTGATATACGTGACGTGCCGGGTCGGGTCGGCGCCGAACTTCCAGCCTACGAAGGACAGGACGTTGTGCTGCGCCTCGCGGTGCGCGAACGCCGTCGCATCGTTGGCGATCCGCCCGATCGCACCGCCGGACTGTTGTGTACCGACCCAGGTTGCGCGTTCCGGATGCATCTCGAAGTTATCGACGATGTCATCGACGATGTCCGGTGTGAACGCGCCGACGAAGCCTGACTTGACGTAGGAGCCATTCGCCCGCGGGTCGTTCGTGTCACCGGAGCGCTGTAGCGCGACGTAGTCCCAGGTTTTCACTGTCTCGTTCGTCGGCTTGCCCGCTTTCCTGATCGGTGCGACAAGCTTGTCGACCTCGTCCGGGTCACCGCTATAGACAAAGCCGATGCTTGCTACGGGTTCGGGCATGCCGGGACCGGCGCCAAGCCCGATGCTGACATGCATTTCGTCGGGCGCAGCATCGGCATACTCGCCGAAGAAGTTCATCACCTGCTTCGCTTCTGCCAGCGGGAACGTGAAGCGGCCGCTGACGACCTCGCGTTGCATCGGGTGCAACTGGAACACGAAGGCCGTGACGATACCGAAGTTGCCGCCGCCGCCGCGCAGCGCCCAGTAGAGATCCGGATTCTGCTCCGCACTCGCCCGGCGCAGCTCGCCGTCCGGCGTAACGATGTCGAAGGCGAGCACGTTGTCGATCGTGAGGCCGTAGCGCCTCGCCAGGCGCCCGAAGCCGCCGCCGAGGGTCAGGCCGCCGACGCCCGTATGCGACACGGTTCCCGCCGTCGTGACGAGACCGTGGGCCATCGCCTCGTGATCGAGCTCGCCCAGCAGGCTGCCGCCGGCGACGGCCGCGGTACGGGCGAACGGGTCGACGTGGCAGTAGCGGAACGTCGACAGGTCGATCTGCATGCCGCCATCGCAGGTCGACTTGCCGGAGTGGCTGTGTCCGCCGCATTTGACCGCGACGAGCAAGCCATTGTCGTTGGCGAACTGGAGCGCGGAACTGACGTCGGCCGGCCCCGTCGGCTGGACGACGAGCGCCGGGTACTTGTCGAAACCCGGGTTCAACAAGGACCGCGCCTCATCGTAGGCCGCATGGCCTGGCAGAAGCAGCTTGCCCTTCAGGCTGTCGCTGAGCTCCTGGACCTGTGCGATCTTGAGGATGACTTCGCCGCCGTCACCCGTAATGGCATTGATGTCCGCGCCTACCTGCGTCGGTCTATGCAATACATCTTCGAAGCCGGCATGGGCGGGCAGCGATGCGGCCACGGCAGCCGCCACTGAAGTCTTCAGGAAGTGACGTCGGTTCATTCTGGTCCCCTGATGCCTGACGCTCTGGCGCCCTTTATCGTTTATCGTTTGCCAATGGGTATAGCAGAAAGCGCGATTGATCGCATCCGAGGGCTGGCCAAGCCACTGATCTCTTTGATCGATTTCATGTTCCAGCGCGCGATTGAGGCTGTACTGATGTCTTGCCTGCCGACGTAGCGGTCGACCGGGGCTTGCGGCTGCAGTTCCAGCTCATGTTCCCGAAGTAGGCGGCAACTACCTATGTCGGGCGGGCACGAAGAGGCGTAACGTCAATGTCGGGAACGTGCGATGAAACACATTACACTCGACACGACGAATCCGATCTGGGACCGCTTCTTCACGGTGGCGCCCCTGGTTCTGGTTGGCACCCGTGACCCGGACGGCGCACTGGATCTCGCGCCGAAGCACATGGCCATGCCGATGGGCTGGCAGAATTATTTCGGTTTCGTCTGTGCGCCGAGTCATTCGACGTGTTCCAACATCGCACGCACGGGCGAGTTCACGGTCAGCTTCCCGAAGCCCTCACAGGTCCTCTACTCGAGCCTCGCGGCGTCGCCGCGGTCGGACGGCCACAAGCCGGTCCTCGATCTCTACGAGACCTTCCCGGCCAGCCAGGTCGACGGCGAATTCATCGAAGACGCCTATTTGTTCCTCGAGTGCAGGCACCATCGAACCTACGATGACTTCGGGCCCAACTGCCTGATCACGGGCGAGATCGTCGCGGCCCACGCGGAAGCCGGTTTTATCCGCTCGAGCGAGCGCGATAGTGCCGAACTGCTCGCCGAGAATCCGCTGCTCGCCTATGTGTCGCCCGGGCGCTTCGCATCGATCGAGCGCACCAATGCATTTCCATTCCCTGCGGATATGAAGAAGTGAGCGACGATGCCTGTCCCGCTTGCCAACCAGGTACTCGAGCACGTGCAGGGCGAGCGGCAGCTGCTCATCGAACTCCTCGAGGAACTCACGGCGGCAGAGTCGCCGTCGAAACACCCTGATATCCACGACCGCATCCGCACCTCGCTGGTGACGATGCTGGCGGATCTCGACTTTGCCGTGCGTGAAGTCGGGCATATGGGCGCGGCACGCCATGTGTACGCGCGGCCGCGGCTTCGGGAGCGCAACAAGCCCCTGCAGCTCATCATCGGCCACTACGACACGGTCTGGCCCGTCGGTACGCTCGCCGAGCGGCCCTTCGAGGTCGATGGCAACGTGATTCGCGGGCCGGGTGTCTTCGACATGAAAGGCGGGCTCGTCATGAGTCTCCTCGCGATGCGAACGATCCGTAACCTCGACCTGGATCTGCCCGCGACGCCGCTCATCTTCATCAACGCCGACGAAGAGATCGGCAGCCGCTCGTCGACGCGTTTCATCCAGGCCTTCGCGCGGCGATCTGCACGCGCCCTCGTGCTGGAACCGGCGCTCGGCGAAACGGGGCTGGTCAAAACGGAGCGCAAGGGTATCGGGCGCTACACGATTACCGTGTACGGCAAGGCGGCGCATGCAGGGCTCGACCCGGAGGGTGGCGCCAGCGCGATTCTCGAGCTGTCGCACATTATCCAGAAGCTCTTCGCGCTCAACGATCCGGCGGCTGGCGTGACGGTCAATGTCGGCACGGTCGACGGCGGCATCCAGCCAAACGTGGTTGCGCCACACAGCTCCTGCGTGGTCGACGTTCGTGTACCGACTGTCGACGATGGCGAGCGTATTCACGCGGCAATCCACTCGCTCGAGCCTTCGACAGACGGCGTGCGCCTGCGCGTCGAGGGCGCTATCGGTAGACCGTCGATGGAAGCAACGCCGAGAAACCAGGCACTGTGGGAGCAGGCGCGAGCACTCGGTTCGGAACTCGGACTCGATCTCGAGTCGGCGCGCGCCGGCGGCGGCTCGGACGGCAATACGACCAGCCAGTACACAGCCACGCTTGATGGGCTGGGACCGGTCGGTGACGGCGCGCACGCCGTTCATGAGTTCCTGTATATCGACAAGACGCTCGAACGGGCGGCCTTGCTTGCCTTGCTGCTGATGGCGCCGCTGCCAAGGCCCGCGCGAGAGGAGGTCGCCGTATGAGCCGGCGCGTGTTCGGTTCCCT
>JASJBB010000140.1 GCA_030066735.1 Woeseiaceae bacterium
ATTGCCGACGGCGACTATCCGGTGTCGCGCTCTCTGTACTTTTACGCCAAGAAGGCGCATGTTGACGTTATCCCGGGGCTCCGTGAGTTTCTTCGCGAGTTCACATCAGAGCGTGCCTGGGGCGACGAGGGTTACCTGTCCGAACGTGGCCTGATACCGATGCCTTCCGAGGAGCGCAGCGCGGTCAGTGCGAGTGTCAGGAATCTCGAGCCGCTGACAATGGCTGGCCAGTAATCAGGGCGCAGATTGTGATAGCGGCGGTCCCGAGCGGACCGCCGCTGTTGCATTCCGGCTGAGGTAAGAAAGGTGCAAGGCACGACGCTGATATTGGTGATTGGCGCGATGGCAATCGCCGCGTATTACATGGGACGTAGCCGCTCCGTGGCGCTCGTTGGCGGCCCCACGCAAGGCACGGCTTTGCATTCACTACCCGGGTACTACGGCTACTTCACGGCCATCTGGTGCCTGCTGCCCGCACTGGCCGTCCTGCTGTTGTGGGTACTGCTCGAACCCCGGGTGATCGTTGCCCTGGTAGTGCAGGGATTGCCCGAAGCGCAGCGCAACCTGCCGCCCGGCGAGCTGAACCTGCTGGTCAACAACATCCAGAACCTCGCGGCCGGTGACGCTGTGAGCGGTACGGTCGATGCCTCACTCCAGGATGCAGCCAATCGATTCAACGAATACAAGGTCCTGAGCCGCAAGATCCTCACCGTCCTGACGCTGGGGCTCGGCGGCCTCGGTGCGGCGATCGCATGGCGGCGCATTCGGCCCGATTTCAGGGCGCGCAACCGGGTCGAGCAGATCGTGCTGGTAGCCCTGATTGCGGCTTCCAGCATCGCCATCTTCACCACCATCGGCATCGTACTCTCGGTACTGTTCGAGGCGATCCGGTTCTTCCAGAAGGTGCCGGCGACCGAGTTTCTGTTCGGCCTCAACTGGAGTCCGCAGACCGCAATTCGTGCTGACCAGGTCGGCTCCTCCGGCAGTTTCGGGGCGGTGCCGCTGTTCACGGGCACGCTGCTGATCACCGCAATCGCCATGCTGGTCGCCGTGCCGGTCGGCCTCATGACAGCCATTTACCTGGCGGAATATTCGTCACGCCGGGTCCGGGGTATCGCCAAGCCGCTGCTCGAAGTGCTTGCCGGCATTCCGACGGTTGTGTACGGATTCTTTGCGGCGCTCACGGTGGCGCCCTGGGTGCGCCGTGCGGGCGAGTCAATGGGGCTGGAGGTTGCTTCGGAAAGCGCGCTCGCGGCGGGGCTGGTGATGGGTATCATGATCATCCCGTTGGTGTCTTCGCTGTCTGACGACGCCATCAATGCGGTGCCCAGCGCGATGCGCGACGGCGCTCTGGGCCTGGGCTCCACACGCTCCGAGACGATGACGCGAGTTATCCTGCCGGCCGCGCTGCCGGGTATCGTGGGCGGCATTCTGCTCGCCGTATCCAGGGCCATCGGCGAAACCATGATTGTCGTGATGGCGGCCGGCCTCGCAGCCAATCTCACGGCGAACCCGTTCGAGGCGGTGACGACAGTGACGGTGCAGATCGTCACGCTGCTGGTCGGCGACCAGGAGTTCGACAGTGCCAAGACGCTCGCCGCGTTCGCGCTGGGCCTGGTGCTCTTCGTCGTCACGCTGCTGCTCAACGTCATTGGTTTGAACGTTGTGCGCAAGTACCGGGAGCAGTACGACTGATGCTCTCATCAATCGAAACCCGCAAGAGAGTCGAGGCCGGACTGGCCCGGCGCCATCGCCGTGAGCGTTTGTTCAAGTTCAGCGGCATGCTCGCGACGACAGTTGGCGTCGTGTTCCTGGGCGTGTTTTTCCTCGACCTGTTCGCGAAGGGTTCGTCGGCATTCGTCCAGACCCACTTGCGCCTCGACGTCGAGTTCAGTGCGGACGTGATTGCGCCCGGTGGCGAACTCGATATCGCCTATGCCGATTTTGACGGGCTGGTACGCAGCGCACTGCGCGCAGAATTTCCGGAAGTTACGGGCCGTGGGGACCGGCGCGAGCTCTACAGGATTGTCAGCTCAAGTGCCGGCTACCAGATGCAGGACATGATCCGGCAGGACGCCGAACTCCTGGGGGCCCGGCAGGCTATCTGGTTTCCGGCGGCCTCGACCGTCGACATGTATATCAAGGGCAATATTGACGCAACGCTGGACGAGTCGCTGCGGCCGATGTCGGATCAGCAGATCGCCTGGGTAGAGTCTTTACGGGAACGCGGCCATCTCGAGACGCATTTCAACCGGGCGCTGTTTTCCAATGGCGACTCGCGGGACCCTGAACTGGCGGGTATCAAGGGCGCGCTGATGGGCTCTTTTTACATGTTGATCGTCACGGTTGTGCTGGCGTTCCCGATCGGCGTAGCCGCTGCGATCTACCTCGAGGAGTTCGCGCCGCGCAGTCGCTGGTCGGACCTGATCGAAGTGAATATCAATAACCTGGCGGCCGTGCCGTCGATCGTCTTCGGCCTGCTGGGCCTGGCCGTGTTCATCAACTGGATGGGCATTCCGCGATCGGCGCCCCTGGTCGGCGGGCTGGTCCTTTCGCTGCTGACGCTGCCGGTTATCATCATTGCATCGCGAGCGGCGATCAAAGCCGTGCCACCTTCGATTCGCGAGGCGGCGCTGGGTCTGGGCGCGTCACAAATGCAGGTCGTATTTCATCACGTTCTGCCACTGGCGCTGCCCGGAATGCTGACCGGTACGATCATCGGCATGAGCCGCGCGCTCGGAGAGTCCGCGCCGTTGCTGATGATCGGCATGGTGGCGTTCATCGTCGACGTACCGGGCGGTTTTTCCGACCCGGCGACCGCATTACCCGTGCAGATCTACCTGTGGGCCGATAGCCCGGAGCGCGCGTTTGCCGAGCGTACCTCCGCGGCAATTATCGTATTGCTGGGTTTCCTGCTGCTAATGAACCTGGCGGCAGTGATTATTCGCAAGCGCATGGAGAAAAAGTGGTAGGTCTGCGTTGAGCTAATGGAGAGCCTGTATGAGAATGGCGCATATGACGGAATCGAACGTGACAGAAAATGAAGTAATGGCCTCGCAGCCAGACGTCGACGTTGCCGATCCTGTCGATACTGCTGCAGCCGCAACCGGCGTTGCGGTCGACTTGCCGGAACAACAGTTGACCGAACTGGGTGCGACCGTTGGTGAGGTACGTTGCGCGGATCCGTACGTCGTCGCCGAAAACGTCAACGTTCATTACGGTGACAATCACGCGATCCAGAACGTCACGCTGGAAATCAGCAAGAAGGAAGTCATTGCGCTGATCGGTCCATCGGGATGTGGCAAGTCTACGTTCCTGCGGTGCCTCAATCGCATGAACGACTCGATTGAATCAGCGCGAGTAACGGGCCGGATTACGCTTGGCGGGCAGGACATCTACAGCAAGGAATTCGACCCGGTCGCGCTGCGTGCGCGCGTGGGAATGGTATTCCAGAAGCCCAACCCGTTTCCCAAGAGCATTTACGACAATGTCGCATACGGTCCCCGTATCCACGGGCTCGCCAACGACAGGGCGGAGCTGGACGACATCGTGCATAACAGCCTGGAGCGTGCCGGGCTGTTGAAAGAGGTCAAGGACAGGCTCGACGAGCCCGGTACCGGGCTGTCCGGTGGCCAGCAGCAACGACTGTGTATTGCGCGCACCATTGCGGTGAACCCCGAAGTAATTCTCATGGACGAGCCTTGCTCTGCGCTGGATCCTATCGCCACCGCGCGCATCGAGGACCTCATGGACGAGCTGTCCGAGGACTATGCGATTGTGATCGTCACCCACTCGATGCAGCAGGCAGCGCGTGTATCGAAGCGCGTCGCGTATTTCCACCTGGGTCTGCTGGTGGAGGTAGACGAGACCGATACGATCTTCACCAATCCGCGCCACAAGCTGACCGAAGACTACATCACGGGCCGTATCGGCTAGATTTCGTTCCTGTTGATAAAGTCGCCGAAACGCTTCTCCGAGAAGCCCACGGCGATGAACTTGCTGGCCTCGAGCACCGGGCGCTTGACCAGCGTCGGGCCGTCGATCATCGCGGCCAGCGCCTTGTCGCGTGTCATGTCATTGCGATCGACCTCGGGAATCTTGCGCCAGGTCAGGCTTTGCTTGTTAAGCAGTTTTTCCCATCCGAGGCGTTCCGACCAGCGCTCGAGCATCTGGATATCCAGGCCGTCTTCGCGCAGGTCGTGGAAGCGAAAGTCGATGTTGTGCTGCTCGAGGAATTTTCTCGCTCGCCGGCAGGTGTCGCAGCTCTTGATTCCAAATACGGTCAGCATGGTGTCATCCGGTCATTCCGCGTTGCGCAGGAGTTCGTTGAGGCTCGTCTTGGCGAGGGTCTTTTCGTCGACGTGCTTGACGATGACCGCACAATACAGCGAGTACGCGCCGTCTTTGGAAGGCAGGTTGCCGGGCACCACAACCGATCCCGCGGGAACGCGGCCATAGCTGATCTCGCCGGTTTCACGATCGTAGATTCGCGTGCTCTGGCCGATGTAGACCCCCATCGACAGGACTGATCCGTGCTCGATGATCACGCCCTCGACAACCTCCGAACGCGCGCCGATGAAACAGTTGTCCTCGATGATCGTGGGCCCTGCCTGGACCGGCTCGAGAACGCCGCCGATGCCGACGCCGCCGGAAAGGTGCACGTTTTTACCAATCTGGGCGCAGCTACCCACCGTGGCCCAGGTATCCACCATGGTCCCCGAGTCGACGAATGCGCCGATGTTGACATAGCTGGGCATCAGTACGACATCGGGCGCGACGAATGCGCCGCGCCTGACGATGGCATCCGGAACCACGCGGACTCCGTCGCTACGGAAGTCGTCCTCCGAGTAGTCGGCGTACTTCATGGGCACCTTGTCGTAAAACCGGCTGTAACCGCCCGCGATCACCTCGTTGTCGGCCAGCCGGAAGCTCAGCAGCACCGCTTTCTTGAGCCACTGGTTGACCTGCCACTCGCCGTCGACCTGCTCGGCGACGCGGGCCTCGCCCTTGTCCAGCGCGGCAATTGCCTCCCGCACTGCGGCCGTCAGCCGCGCCTGTTCGTCGGCGTGCTCCATGCGACCACTCTGCTCGAAGCCGCGCTCGATAATCTCGATCAAATCCTGCATCAGGTTTCCAGGGTGCTAACTATGCGTTCGCGCAAACGCTGCTGCGCCTGCGCATCCAACGGTGAGCCGTCGCGCCGGCAAATGTAGAAGACATCCTCGGCGCGTTCGCCAATCGTCATGATCTTGGCGGCGGAGATGTCGATCTCCTGCGCGAGAAACGATTGCCCGACCTTGCTCAGCAGGCCGGGCCGGTCGGCGGCGACGATCTCCATCACGGTCTGGCCGTCAGCCGGATTGTCGCTGAATTCGACACTGGTTGCAGTCTTGAAAACGCGGACCTGCCGTGGCGCCGCGCGGGTTACCCGCACAATGTCGTCTTCGCTCGCCGTCAGGGTTCGTACCAGCGAGCGGCGGACCTTGGTGAGGCGGGCCTCGTCGATCTCCACGCTCTTGTCGGCTTCCATGAAAATGAACGAGTCGAGGCTGTAATCATTGCCAACGGGCATGACTCTCGCGTCGACGATGGTCATGCCCAGTTCGTCGAGAACGGCAGTAACGTGCGCGAAAGTCGGGTGCGTGCGCGGGGTGTACAGCACGGCCTCGACACCGTCGCCTTTCTCCTGCCTGCGCAGGTCGACAAGGCCAATTGCCGAATTCGTATCGGAGTCGGCGAGCCATTCGGTGTGCCACGCAATCTCGTCCGGTCGATGGCGCAGAAAGTAATTGTCGTCGAACAGCGTCCAGACCTCGCCGATGCGGTCGTCGCTGGTGCCGGCGGCGAGCAGCGTGTCGCGCGCCTGCGCTTTCTTCTCGATGATCAGCTGCTCGCGGTCGATCGGGTTTTCGAGACCGCGGCGCAGCGCACGAGAGGTCAGCTCGTAGAGATCGCGGAACAGCTGCGCCTTCCAGGAGTTCCACAATTTGGGATTGGTGCCGCGAACATCCGCGACGGTCAGCACATACAGGTAGTCGAGGTGCGCCGGGTCGCGAACCTGCGATGCAAACTCATTGACGACCTCGGGGTCGCCGATGTCTTTCTTCTGGGCAGTGGTCGACAGGATCAGGTGGTGCCGCACGAGCCACGCCACGGTACGGGCGTCATACTGACTGAGTCCGTGCTCGAGACAGAAAGACTCGGCATCGACCGCGCCGAGCTCCGAATGATCGCCACCGCGACCCTTCGCTATGTCGTGGAACAGGCCAGAAAGGTAGGCGATCTCGGGTTTTTCGAGGTTCTGCATGATGCGGCTGCAGTGCGGAAACTCGTGATCGAAGCGCGCCAGCGCGAACCGTCGCAGGTTGCTGACGACGAACAGGGTATGCTCGTCGACGGTGTAGGCATGGAACAGGTCGTATTGCATCCTGCCGACGATGCGGCCGAATGCCGGGATGTAAAGTCCCAGCACGCCGTACAGGTTCATACGGCGTAATTCATGGGTGACGCCTTCGGGTGCGCGCAGGATCGACAGGAACAGACGGTGATTGCGCGGATTCTGCCGAAACTCCTCGTCGATCAGGTGCAGGTTTTGCTTGATCAGGCCGATTGTGTAGGCGCTCACGCCGCGGACGGCCGGGTTTTGCTGCAGCAGCAGGAACAGCTCGAGCAGGGCCGACGGGTCTCTCGTGAACACCTGGTTGTCGATGGTCTGCAGGAAGCCGTTCTTGACCTGGAAACGCTCGTTGAGTGGCTCGGGCGCCGCGTTCGGGTCCATCAGGATGGCTTCTTCGAACAGCTGCAACAGCATTTCGTTGATGCGGCTCAGGTCCATGACCGTCCGGTAATAGCGCTGCATGAGCTGTTCAACCGCCAGCGTATAGGTCGCGTCCTCGTAGCCGAGCATCTCGGCGAGCTTGATCTGGTGATCGAAGAGAATGCGGTCTTCACGCCGGCCGGTGAGCACGTGCAGGGCGAAGCGGACCCGCCACAGGAATGCCTGGCCTTCGTGCAGGCGCCGCACCTGGCCGGCAGTCAGGAATTTGTGGCCGACCAGCTCATCAAACGTCTCGACGCCGAAATGGCGCTTCGCCACCCAGCCGATAACCTGGATGTCGCGCAGGCCGCCGGGGCT
>JASJBB010000033.1 GCA_030066735.1 Woeseiaceae bacterium
GTCGCGATACAGGCGGCGATTGGCGGGCAGATAATTGCCCGCAGTAACGTCAAGGCGCTGCGCAAGAACGTCACGGCAAAGTGCTACGGCGGAGACGTGTCGCGCAAGCGCAAGCTGCTGGAGAAACAAAAGGCCGGCAAGCGGCGTATGAAACAGGTAGGATCGGTCGAAATTCCGCAGGAGGCCTTCCTGGCCGTGCTGCGGGTCGAGAAATGAGAGGACGGAATTGAGCATTAATCTCGCACTGATTTTGACTGTCCTGACCGTATTCACCGGCATTGTCGTCGCGCTCAACCGGTTTGTCTGGAGTCGCGCAGAGAACGGTGGCGCCGGGTCGGCAGGCAGGGACACGCTGGTCGAGTATTCGCGCTCGTTTTTTCCGGTGTTGTTGTTCGTCCTCATCATTCGCTCATTCGTTTTCGAGCCATTCCGAATACCGTCCGGATCGATGATGCCCACGCTGGTGCAGGGCGATTTCATCTTCGTCAACAAGTGGTCCTACGGCTTACGACTGCCCGTAACGGAAACCAAGATTCTCAATACCGGTTCGCCGGAACGGGGCGATGTCGTTGTCTTCCGCCTGCCGTCCGATCCGAGTGTCAATTACATCAAGCGCGTGGTGGGGCTGCCCGGGGACGAAATCGTTTACGAGCGTCATCGCCTGACGATCAACGGCCAGGAAGTACCGCTGGATCAACATCCGCAAGCCACGCCACAGTCTCCCCGTTTCGTCGAGACGCTCGGCGACAGGGAGCACGAAATCCTGATTACCAACGCGGGCTACATGGTGCGGGACGGCGTCTACAAGGTAGCGGAAGGCCACTACTTCGTGATGGGCGACAATCGCGACAACAGCCGCGACAGCCGCTTTATCGATGCGATCCCCGAGACCCACCTGGTGGGCGAAGCCGTACGAATCTGGATGCACATGGACGGCCTGTCGTGGCCGAAATGGGACCGGATCGGCGACAAGATCCAATGATGAGGTGCATGTCACAGAATCGGGCGCGCAAATTACGTTAAATTTGGCGTGATTCTGGATTTACACGGCACCCGTGGGGTACTTGCAATGGTCCACACGAGACAGACACGATTTGGGATGGCGAGACGGCAGGTCGGCGCGACGCTGCTCGGCTACATCATCCTGGTCATCTTCATCGGCGTTTTCGCGTTTGGCTTTATTCGGCTGACGCCCGTGTACCTGAACTACATGAAGGTTGTCGGCGTCGTGGATGGCGTTTTCGAGGAGTTTGACGGCCAGAATCCGTCCCGTGCGGCGCTGCGCAGTTCGATCTCGCGCCGCTTCGACGTAGAGAGCGTTTCGATCATCACGTTCCGCGACGTCAAGGTGACCCAGGTCGACGGCGGTTTCGAAGTTGCGGCAGTCTACGACCACACCACGCCATTCATTGGTAATATCTCGTTCACAGTGCACTTTGACAAGACGCGCGTCGTGCGTCGCTAGCGGTAGCTACCCGCGGCGCGCCAGGCGCCTGACATGAACGAGCGATAGTGGCTAATAACGCCGAGACCTGGCTGAAACAATCCCTGGACTACGAATTCGCGGACGCACGGCTCCTGGAGCTGGCGCTCACGCATCGCAGTGCCCACGGTGACAACTACGAACGCCTCGAGTTTCTCGGCGATGCGGTGCTCGACTTCGTCGTTTCCGAGGTGGTCTTCCGGAGTCATCCGCACTCACCCGAAGGGGACTTGAGCCGCCTTCGCGCGTCGCTCGTGAACGACCGAATGCTGGCGAGCATTGCGGGAGAGCTCGAACTCGGCCAGTACCTGAATCTCGGCAGTGGCGAACGCAAGAGTGGCGGGCACCGTCGCGACTCCATTCTCGCCGATGCGCTCGAGGCGATCTTCGGCGCCGTCTACCTCGACTCCGGAATGGACGCCGCGCGGCGGATCATCGGCAGGGCTTATGGCAGCCGGTTCGAGGAGTTTCCCGACGTCGAAGACCTGCGCGACCCGAAGACCCGTTTGCAGGAATGGATGCAGGCGCGGCAAATGGGATTGCCGGACTACGAGTTACTCGATGTGACCGGCAAGGCGCACCGGCAGACCTTTCGCGCCAGTTGCCAGGTGCAGGACCGAGTGACGACGGGTAGCGGTACGACGCGGCGCAACGCGGAACAACAGGCTGCCGAGAGCATGCTGGCGCAGTTGCTGGGAGGAGCCGCGTCATGACCGCGACGCGCTGCGGTTTCGTCGCCGTCGTGGGCCGTCCGAACGTCGGCAAATCGACGCTGATCAATGCGCTGATGGGCACCAAGGTGAGTATCGTCACCGCCAAGCCGCAGACTACGCGGCACCGCATTCTGGCGGTGCACACCCGTGGTGCGACCCAGACCGTGTTCATCGATACGCCGGGACTGCACCGCAAGGCCAGCAAGGCGATGAACCGCATGATGAACCGCACGGCGGCCAGCGCTTTGGCCGACGCCGACGTGGTGCTGTTCGTTACCGAGGCGGCGCGCTGGACGGAAGAGGATGGCGACGTGCTGCGGCGGCTGAAGTCGGTCAAGGCCCCGGTCGTAGTCGTGCTCAACAAGGTCGACCTGGTCAAGCCGAAGGAGAAGCTGCTGGCCATCATCGACGAGACATCACGGCGGCGCGAGTTTGCCGATATCGTGCCGTTGTCCGCCCGCAAAAAAGACAACCTGGAGGCGTTACTCGAGCTCATTCCCCGCTACCTGCCCGAGTCACCCCACCTGTTTCCGGCCGGGATGCGGACGGACCGTGGCGCCGATTTTCACGCCGCGGAGATCATCCGTGAAAAACTGACGCTGTCGTTGCACCAGGAGCTGCCTTACGGACTGACCGTCCAGATCGAACGTTTCGACGAGGGCGATACACAGACGACCATTCATGCCGTCATCTGGGTCGAGAGGGACAGCCAGAAGGGTATTGTCGTGGGCAAGGGGGGTGCGGTTCTGAAGCGCATTGGCCGGGAAGCGCGGCTCGAGCTGAAAGAGCAACTGGGGCGGCCCGTTCACCTGGAGCTCTGGGTCAAGGTCAAGGACAACTGGGCCGACAGCGAAAAAGACCTGCTGCGGCTCGGCTACGAGTCGCCGTAGCCGCAATGTCCGCGCAGCGTCGGGTTCAGCAGCAGGCCGCGTTCATTCTCCATCACCGGCCGTTCAGGGATACCAGCCAGATTCTGGACCTGATCAGCCGCGACCACGGCAAACTGGCCGTGGTCGCACGGGGCAGCCGCGGGGCCAGGTCGCGCCTCAAGGGCGTGCTGCGGCCTTTTATGCCGCTGTCCATGTCCTGGGTCATCAAGTCCGACCTGGGCACGTTGACGGGCGCCGAAGTGCGCGGCGCGCCGCTGAGCCTGACCGGCGAGGCACTACTGGCCGGTTACTACGTCAACGAACTCGTGCTGCATTTCCTGCATCGGCACGACCCGCAGCCGGAAGTCTTTGATGCCTACGCAGATACCATCCAGGCACTCGCCACCAGCGGCGCCGCGATTGCCGCCGTTCTGCGGCAGTTCGAAATGGCGTTGTTGCGGCACTCCGGTTACGCACTGAACCTCGATCACGTGGCCGGTACCAGCCGGGACCTGGAACCCGGCCAGAACTACGAATACCGCGTCGAGCAGGGCGCCGTCCCGGTCAGCCGCGACGAGGGCCCGATGGTGTTCACCGGCGAGACTCTTGCGGCGATTGCCGCCCAGCGCTTCGACGACCCGGCTATCCTGCTGGCGGCCAACCGCCTGATGCGCGAAGTCATCGCCTATCACCTCGCTGGCAAGGAGCTCAAAAGCCGCAAGGTGCTGCTCGAAATGCGGCGTAAATAGCTTATTCCGTTAGAATACGCCGATGACCACTAACCCACTGCACCTCGGTGTCAATATTGACCATGTCGCAACGCTGCGCGAGGCGCGCGGAACGAGCTATCCCCGGCCCGTCGAGGCGGCCGTCATGGCCGAACTGGCAGGCGCCGACAGCATTACCGTGCATCTTCGTGAAGACCGCCGCCACATCCAGGACCGCGACCTGACCGAGATTCTCGACGTGATGCGAACGCACATGAATCTCGAAATGGCTGTGACCGACGAAATGCTCGGCATCGCTGAAAAACTCCGGCCGACCGACGTGTGTCTCGTTCCTGAAAAAAGAGAGGAGCTGACGACCGAGGGCGGCCTGGACGTGGCATCCCAGCTCGACAAGGTTGGCGACGCCTGCGCCAGGCTGGCCGATGCCGGCATTCGCGCCTCGCTGTTTGTCGACCCGGATCCCGCGCAGCTCGACGCGGCAGCTGCCGTCTCGGCGCCCGTCGTCGAGTTGCACACGGGCGCCTATGCGGAGGTCGAAGGTCGTGAACAGCAGGTCGAACTCGAGCGCCTGGAGTCAGCGGCGAAGCACGCGGCCGACATTGGTCTCGTCGTCAATGCCGGGCACGGGCTGCACTATGGCAATGTGGCCGCGATTGCACGCATCGCCCAGGTTGTCGAGCTCAACATCGGGCACTCGATCATTGCGCGGGCCGTGTTTGACGGGCTCACCACTGCCGTGAGAGACATGAAAGACCTGATGCTGAAGGCGCGCGCCGCGGAATAGACCATGCATTGCTTCTCATTCGATATCGAGACCGTTCCGGACGTCGAATTCGGCCGGCGTTTCCTGGAGCTGGACGGCATCGAGGACGATGATGTCGCGACGGCGATGACTTTCAAGCAGCTGCAAAAAAGCGGCCGCGAGTTTCTGCCTCTGCACCAGCATCGGGTCGTCGCCATCTCCGTGGCGCTGCGCACCGGCGATTCATTTCGCGTCTGGAGCCTGGGCGAGGAGGACTCCGACGAGGCCGAGCTGGTCAGCCGGTTCTTCGACGGCATCGAGCGGTATTCGCCCGATCTCGTCTCCTGGAACGGCAGCGGCTTCGACTTGCCGGTTCTGCACTACCGCGCATTGCGGCACGGGGTACAGGCGGCGCGTTACTGGGAAAGCGGCGATTCGGACCGGGATTTTCGCTGGAACAACTACCTCAGCCGCTACCATTCGCGCCACACCGACCTGATGGACGTGCTGGCGGGTTACCAGATGCGGGCAGCGGCGAGCCTCGACCAGGTGGCTGTGCTCCTGGGGTTCCCGGGCAAGCTCGGCATGAGCGGCGCCAAAGTCTGGGACAAGTTCCAGCAGGGCGCCATCGGTGAAATCCGCGATTACTGCGAAACCGATGTCCTGAACACCTGGCTGGTCTACCTGCGCTACGAGCTCATGCGCGGCAACCTCGACGAGCGCGGCCTTGCCCGGGAATTCGAACTGGTGAGATCGACGCTCAAGAGCATGGGCAAGCCGCACCTCGACGAATTTCTCGACGCCTGGCCCGGGTAATGGGCCGCAGACAACGCCGTCGCGAGCCGGAAACGGCGCGCATCCAGTCCGCAACGCACGACGGCCGCGGTATCGCCGCGATCGAGGGCAAGAAAGTGTTCGTCGCGGGAGCACTTCCGGGTGAGGAGGTGCGATACCAGCGCCGCAAATTCCGTCGCAACTACGACGAGGCCGAGCTGCTCGAGATCATCGAGGCGTCGCCCGAGCGTATCGACGCACGCTGCGATGTGTTCGGCCGCTGCGGCGGCTGCTCGCTGCAGCACATCAGCGAGGCGCAGCAGCGGCAGATCAAGGAGCAGGCTCTGCGGGACAATTTCGAACGCATCGCTCGTGTCGAGCCGGAACAATGGCTGCCGGCAATGAGCGGCCCGGCCTGGAACTACCGGCGGCGGGCCCGCCTTGCCGTCAAGGATGTGCATGGCAAGGGCAGGGTGCTGGTCGGGTTTCGCGAGCGGCATGCGCCCTTCATCACCGACATGCACCGCTGCGAGATCCTCGCCACCCCGGTTGACGGGATGCTGGACGCGCTGAGCGACCTCGTGGGCATGCTGTCGATCCGGGCGCGCCTGCCGCAGATCGAAGTATCTGTTGCGGACAATGCGACGGCGCTCGTATTTCGTGTGCTCGATCCGCCGACCGCCGACGATGAAGGACACCTGCGCGCATTCGGCGAGCAGCACGACGTGCGCATCTACCTGCAGCCCGGCGGACTCGACACGGTCGGCCTGTTCTACCCCGAAACGGCGGTGGACCCGTTGTACTACGAGCTGCCCGAGTTCGGGGTGCGAATTGCCTTCGACGCGGTTGGTTTCGTGCAGGTCAATCGCGACATTAATCAGCGCATGGTGCATCAAGCCGTCGAGCTGCTCGATCCCGGGCCGGAAGACCGGGTCCTCGACCTGTACTGCGGCATCGGCAACTTTTCGCTGCCGCTGGCGCGGCGTGCGGGCGAGGTTCTGGGCGTCGAGGGCGACGCAATGCTGGTCAAGGCCGCTGCGGCCAATGCCACGCTGAATGGCATCGAAAATGCCGGCTTTCGCCAGGCTGATCTCAGCGCCATCGACGGCTCCGAAGCATGGCTGCGGCAAGGCTGGGACCTGCTGCTGCTGGATCCGGCCCGCAGTGGCGCGCAGGAAGTCGCCGCACATATCGAGCGCGTCGATCCGCGCCGGATCGTCTACGTCTCCTGCCATCCGGGCACGCTGGCGCGGGACGCGGGCGTGCTGGTCAACGAAAAAGGCTATCGTTGCGAATCAGCAGGTATTATCGATATGTTTCCCCACACGTCTCACGTGGAGTCGATCGCCGTATTTAGTAAATGATTACAATTAGTTATACTCTTTTTGTAGAATAATTATTATGTCTCTCGGACCGGTCATGCTCGACATCGAAGGGGTCGCCCTGACGCCGGCGGACCGGGACTTGCTGCGTGAGCCGGCCGTGGGCGGCGTCATTCTGTTCACGCGCAACTACGAATCGCCTGAGCAAATTGCGGATCTTGTCAGCGAGATGCGGGCCCTGCGGAGTCCGCCACTCCTGATCGCCGTCGACCACGAGGGTGGGCGCGTGCAGCGGTTCCGCGAGGGATTCAGCCAGATTCCGGCCATGCGCCACCTCGGCATCGAGTACGACCATGACCCGGAAGCGGCGACGATGCTGGCTCGCCAGACCGGCTGGCTGATCGCCTCCGAATTGCGCGCGGCCGGCATCGATCTGTGTTTCGCGCCCTGCGTCGACCTCGACTGGGGCGTCAGCGAGGTCATCGGCGACCGGGCCTTCCATCGCAAACCGGGCGCCGTAACCGACCTTGCGGCGGCGTTTTGCCGCGGCTTGCGCAGCGCCGGAATGGCCGCGGTCGCCAAGCATTTTCCGGGCCACGGCGCCGTGGTCGCGGACTCTCACATCGACCTGCCGGTCGACCGCCGCGAGTATGGCGACGTGCTCGACGACATGCGCCCCTACGAAAGCCTGATCAGCAACGGTCACATTGCCGGCGTGATGCTCGCGCACGTCATTTATAAGGAAATGGATGAGAAACCGGCGGGGTTCTCGGGCTACTGGATCGATCGCGAACTGCGCGGCCGGCTCGGCTTCGGCGGAGCCGTGATGTGTGACGATCTCAGCATGAAGGCGACCGAGGGCTATGGTTCGATGCGACAGCGGGCGAAACTGGCGCTCGAGGCCGGCTGCGACCTCATCCTGGTCTGCAACGACCGGCGCGGCGCAGAGCAGGCCGTGCAGGCGCTCAACGAGTATTCCAACCCGCTATCGCTCGTGAGGCTGGCCAGGTTGCACGGTACCGGCCATGTCCTGCGCGAGACCCTGCTGGCCAGTGAACTGTGGCAGCAGGCGAACAGCGCGCTGGCGCGCTGGACCGAGAGGCCGCAACTGGAGCTCGATGCGTGAATGCGGAGTTCGGAATTCTTGTCGGCAGCGGATTCGACCGGTTCACGCCGTCCGGTGACCCGCAACGGGTGTCCACGCGCTTCGGCGAGCCGTCGGCGCCTGTGCGACCCGTCGATTTCGGTGGCAGGACGGTGCTTGTCCTGCCCAGGCACGGCGACGATCACCAGCTGCCGCCGCACCTCGTGAACTACCGCGCCAACCTCGTTGCGCTGCAGGACCTGGGCGTGCGTTCCGTGATTGCGCTCAACACGGTTGGTGTGATCTCTGATCTGCGCGAACCGGGCGAGGTGGCGGTGCCGGACCAGATCGTCGACTACACCTGGGGACGCGAGCACACGATTTACGACACGCCGCAGGCGGGATTCGCACACATCGAATTCACCGAACCGTTTTCAGCCGAACTGCGGGCAGGCCTGCTCCGGGCTGCGCGACGAGCGGGCGTCGATTGCTACGACGGCGGCGTCTACGCCGCGACGCAAGGACCTCGTCTAGAGTCGGCAGCCGACGTCGACCGCCTGGAACGCGGCGGCGCAGACTATGTCGGCATGACCGGGATGCCGGAAGCCAGCCTGGCCATGGAACTCGGACTGGACTACGCCTGCCTGTCGCTCGTCGTCAACAAGGCGGCCGGCCGCGGCGACAAACCCATACACGATGATGTGGAATCCAGTACCCTGTCCGCGCGCAGCCAGGCCATGCGCATCATTGACGCGTTTTTCGAATCAGACTGATGTCCATTAATCCCGAAATTCTCGAGCAGGCGATCGGCGCCACCGCGGAACCACTGATCATCGTGCGCGTCGACCATCCCGACTGGCCCGTCGTGTTGAGCAATCACGCGTTCGAGTCTATTCGTGGTGAAGATTGCCGGGACCAGCCGTTTGCCGACGTCATCGAGCAACTCGTCGGGCGCGAGGCCGCGCTCGAAATCTCGGAATCGGTGCGATCGCAGCAAGAGACGAGTTTCCCCGTGGAGCAGGGCGGCAAGGAATACCTGCTCGCGCTCAGGCCACTGCGCATGCCTGGCGTGGAAGATGCGAGCCATTACGTCGTGTTCTGGCGCACGAGCGGCGCCGGGTCGGCGGTAGGCGGCACCGATATGCACCACGCGCTGCTCAAGGCGAAGCGGCAGATCCGCGACCTGTCCCGCGACGACCCGGTGACCGGGTTGCTCAACGGCAGGGCGTTCAACGAAGTCTATGAGCACGACTGGGCGGTCGCTGCCCGCGAGAAAAGCGAACTCGCTGTGGTGGTCTTCACGCTCGACGATTTCGACGCTTACGTCGAGGTCTTCGGCCGGCACGCCGCCGATTCGTGCCTGCGCCGGGTGGGGCGCGCAATTCGGCGCAGCCTGCGTCGGGCCAGCGATGTGGTGGGCAGGATCGAAGGCGCCGAGTTCGTCGTGTTGTCGCATGCCGCGGACGAGCAGGGCGTCAACGAGTTTGCCGGGCGGATCGCGTCGGCGGTGCGCGAGCTGGGTTTGCACCACCCGCGTTCGACCGCCGCAAAGTTCGTCACGGTGTCTTACCGGGTCGGGGTCAGCAGCACCAGCGACATGCCGGCGGCGGAGTTTCTCGACGAGCTACGGTCGGGCCACTAGCGGGTCCGGGTCTTCCTCTGCGGGCTCCTCGACGCGCGTCACCTTGGCGAGGACCCCGAACTTCGGATGGTCGAAATACCGCAGTTCCCCGTTCTTGAGAATGCGGTCTTCCTGGACCCGGAAACGCACTTTCGGCGTCTCGGGCTCAAAGGCATCCTCGTAACGCGGCCGCGAATCGCCGAAGTCGAAAAATGACTCGTCGTCAACGATCTCGGCCTCGAACGCGTCCGGCGCGTCCATCGCCAGGTCGACGACGAGATGCAGGTAGCGGCTCAGGTACAGGGTAAGCGTCCCGTCTAACCCGGGTGGCGGTTCCGCCAGCAACTGCAGTTCGATTGCCGGCGTCTCCTCTTCGGGGAACGTAGGCTGCGTCCAGCCGAAGTGCATCAGCGTCTCGTAGGCATCGAGCAATTCGAATCGGTCCGCCGCGTCGGTCAGCGTGAACTCATCCTCGGTCAGCAGCACGAGCTGGAAGGGATTGGGTTCCTCGTCGTCGGCGCCGACGACCGGTAACTGGCCGGATTCCTCGAGCGGGGCCACGGCCGGCGCGACGACCCAGGCAGGCGGCAGTTCTTCCTCTTCCGCCGCCTCGTCCTCGGCGACGATGTCGTCGCCGTACTCAGGAATCTCTTCTTCGAGTTCCTCCGCGAGAATCGGGTTGCCGTCCTCGTCGAGCAGCAGTTCCTCGACGGGCGGCGGTTCGTCGGGCAGGAAGATCTCGGTGCCGACGGACACATCTTCGGCATACGCGAAGACAATGACCTCGACCGTGTAGCGCCGCAGCGGTTCTTCTGCCGCGACCTCGGCGTCTGCTGTGTCGTCCTGCGCCATGGCCGGGAAAATCAGCACCAGGCCGGCGAGCAGGGCAGTGAGTCTGTTCATGGCGCTATTCTCGGCCGTGTCGCGGCTTCGCCGCAAGGTTTTCGAGCAGATTCTCGATGAACGCGAAGCGCTCCTCGACATTGGTGAGGTCCTGTTGAAAGCGCAGGCGATGCGAGCCCTGCAGCCGGAACGTGCGGCTGTTGCCCTGCACGAGCTTGACCAGGGCCAGCGCATCGATCGAACTTTCATTGCCGAAGGTCAGGTAACCGCCGCCGTCGGCGACGTCGATCTTGTCGATGCCCAGCGCCGCGGCGCTCAGCTTGATGCCCGCGATCCGCAGCAGGTTGCGGGCTGGCTCCGGCAGCAGACCGAAACGGTCGATCAGCTCGACCTGCAGTTCGCGCAGGTCTTCGGCCGACTCGCACGCCGAGATCCGCTTATAGAGGATCAGCCGCAAGTGCACGTCGGGTACGTAGTCTTCGGGCAGCAACGCCGGGATGTGCAGGTTGATATCGACGCCGGCGTCCAGGGGACCCTCGAGGTCCGGTTCGCGGCCGGCTTTGAGCGACTCTACCGCGCGTCCCAGAAGATCGGTGTACAGCGAAAAACCGATTTCCTGCATCTGGCCGCTTTGGGTGTCGCCCAGTAACTCCCCGGCGCCGCGAATCTCGAGGTCGTGCGTGGCCAGCGTGAAACCGGAGCCAAGGTCTTCGAGCGAGTCGATGGCTTCGAGCCGCTTTACGGCGTCCGCGGTCATGGCCGCCCTCGGTGGCGCAACCAGGTACGCAAACGCGCGGTGGTGCGAGCGGCCGACCCGTCCGCGCAGCTGGTGCAATTGCGCAAGGCCAAAGCGATCGGCCCGGTTGATGATAATCGTATTGGCTGTCGGCACGTCGATGCCGCTTTCCACGATCGTCGTGCACAGCAGAATATTGAAGCGCCGATGGTAGAAGTCGAGCATCACCTGCTCGAGCTCGCGTTCCGGCATCTGGCCGTGGCCGACACGAATGCGCGCTTCCGGAACCAGCTCGGTGAGGCGCTCGCCGATGCGGCCGATGTCTTCGACCCGGTTGTGGATGAAATACACCTGGCCGCCGCGCTTGATTTCGCGCAGGCAGGCCTCGCGAATCAGCACGTCGTTCCACTCGGTGACAAACGTCTTCACGGCCAGTCGTTCCGCCGGCGGTGTCGTGATGAGCGACATGTCGCGAATGCCGCCCAGCGCCATGTTGAGCGTGCGCGGAATCGGCGTGGCCGTGAGCGTTAGAACGTCCACTTCGCTGCGCAGCGCCTTGATGGCCTCCTTGTGGCGCACGCCGAAGCGGTGTTCTTCGTCGATGATGACGAGCCCCACATCCTTGATGTCCTTGACGTGTTGCAACAAACGGTGCGTGCCGATGACGATGTCGACGTTGCCCGAGCGCAATCCCTCGACGATGGCCTTCGCCGCCTTCGGTGACTGGAATCGCGACAGTACTTCGACCCGCACCGGCCAGTCGGCGAACCGGTCCCGGAAGTTCTGGCCGTGCTGCTGCGCGAGCAGCGTGGTCGGCACGAGGATTGCGACCTGCTTGCCGCCGTGGACGGCGGCAAACGACGCGCGCAGCGCAACCTCGGTCTTGCCAAAGCCGACATCGCCGCAGACGATGCGGTCCATCGGGCTGCCCGATGCAAGATCGTCAAGGACCTCGTCGATGGTGCGCGCCTGGTCTTCAGTGGGCTCGAAAGGGAAGTCGCTTTCGAACGCACGGTAGTCGCTTTCGGCCCAGCGGAAGCGATGACCGGGCCGCGCCGCCCGGCGCGCGTAGACGTCGAGCAATTCGGCGGCGACGTCCCGGATCTTGCTGATGGCGCGTTTCCGCGCCTTCGCCCACTGGTCACTGCCCAGGCGATGCAGCGGAGCGTTCTCCGGCGCGGCGCCCGTGTAACGGGAAATGAGTTCGAGGGCGTGGACGGGCACGTACAACTTGTCGCCGTCGGCGTAGTGCAGCTCCAGGAACTCGGCCGAGATGCCGCCCGCATCGAGCGTTGTCAGCCCCTGGTAGCGCCCGACGCCGTACTCGGCGTGCACGACGGGCGAGCCCGCTTCGAGGTCGTTCAGCTGACGAATGATGGTTTCGGGGTCGCGTTCCGTGCGGCGGCGGCGCGTGCGCTGGCGGACCCGCTCGCCGAACAGCTGCTGCTCGCTGACGATAGCGAGCCCGGCTTCCGGCAGCACCACGCCATTCTCGAGCGGCGCAATCGCGACGCCGACGCGCTGGTCGCTGTCGGCAAACCCGGCCCAGCCGTCGGCACGCTCGAGATCGAGGCCGCGGCCGTTGAGCAGCTCGTAGATCTGCTCGCGCCGGCCGGCCGAGTCGCTCGTGAACAGCACCCGTCCGTCGAAATCCTCGAGGAACGACATGAGCGCCCCGGCGGGGTCGTCGTAACGCGCCTCGATCTTCAGCGCCGGAGGCAGCCGCGTGGGGTAGTTGACCGTGGCGCCGCCGTCGGCCAGCGACCGGGATGACATGAGTACCCGCCGCATGCCCTCGAGCCGCTCCAGCATTTCGGCCGGGGCATTGAACGTTTCGCCGGCGGTCAGTATCGGGCGCTCCCGGTCGAGGCTGCAGAGCTCATAGCGCTCTTCGATTTCCGTCCAGGTGTTTTCCAGCATGCTATCGAGCCCGTGCGGCGCCAACACGACGCAGTCTTCGGGCAGATAGTCGAGCAGCGTAGCGGTTGTCTCGAAGAACAGCGGCAGGTAGTACTCGATGCCACCGTGTGCAATGCCGTCCGACACCTCCCGATACACGCGGGACTGGCCGGGCTGGCCTTCGAAGCGCTCGCGGTAGTTCTCGCGGAACAGGCTGATGGCCTCCGCATCGAGCGGCACTTCCCGGGCCGGCAGCACGTCGACCGTCTCGACAACGTCGCCCGAAAGCTGGGTCTCGGCAAAAAAGTACCGCAACGACTCGATTTCATCGTCGAAGAAGTCGATGCGAACGGGCCGCTGGGAGCCCATCGGGAACACATCGATCAACGAGCCACGAACCGCGAACTCGCCATGCTCGCTGACCTGGGGCACTCGCAGGTAGCCAGCCGCCGCCAGGGAGTCGATAAACGCATCACGCGGCAGTTCCTGGCCCGTGCGCAGCGCCAGCGAGCGCGCGGCAACATAGTCGACGGGCGGCAGCTTCTGCAACAACACCGTTGCCGGCGCGACGATGACACCGGCTCGCATGCCGGCTGCTGTCGCCAGGACCGAGAGCCGCTCCGAGACGATGTCCTGATGCGGTGAGAAGTTGTCCCAGGGCAGCGTTTCCCACTCGACGAAGTGGCGGACATCGAGCGCATCGCCGCCGAAAAAACGCACGCCGGCCTCGAACTGGTCGGCGTGTCGCGGATCGTCCGCCAGTACGACGACGGGGCGCTCGATCGCGGCGGCGAACTCGGCAACGGCCAGCGGTCCGCTGGCGCCAATCAACCGTCCCCAGCCGGCGGCCTGCCCGGGCTGCGGCAATATCGGTGTTTCGCTGATCAGGAAAGGAGGTCGGGCCACAAACTTGGTCGTCGGTTTCGCGGGCCGGGATTATCACATAAAAAAACGCCCGGGCAGTTGCCTGCCCGGGCGTCTTTCGGGAATGCCTAACTGGACTGCTTGCGCTTGACGACGGCGTGGATGACGCGGTCGTACTCGAAGAACACCACGAAGTTGGCGTACTCCCAGCGCGATATCGGCGGATCGCCTACCGGCGCCACCTTGGCGTCGGGAGCGCCGAATTTCGATTCGACGCTGGCGGCCGTCATGCCACGCGCCGGCGTCATGCCGCTCGACACAGGGGCCGCGCCTTCCATATCCAGGTTCTGCGCGCCGGCGGTGCCGAATGCGCCAAGGGCCAGGGCAAGAACAGCCAGAATCCGCAACTTCGCCATGAGAGTTTCTCCTCAGTTCGCAATCGACTATATCACTCAAAGTGCAGGCGAAAAACATATGATTTCAAAGGTTTTTGCCCTGATTTCATTTTTGTGAATCACGTCACGATTCTAATGTGGTTTAATGCGTGGCGATGATCAGCCCCGTCGAACTCTTTGTCGGGCTTCGCTACCTGCGGGCGAAGCGCCGCACGCGCTTTGTGTCGTTCATCACGCTGATTTCGCTGCTCGGCATAGCGCTCGGCGTCGCTGCACTGATCGTGATCCTGTCGGTAATGAACGGCTTCGAGGGCGAACTGCGCAACCGCCTGCTGAGCATGTCGACGCATGGCTATGCCGCCGGCGCCGGCGGTGTCACGGATGACTGGCGCACCCTGCAAGAGACCGTTGCGGCAGAGCCGGGTGTGGCGGCCGCGGCGCCTTTCGTGCAGATGGAGGGCATGATCCAGTCCGGGCGCGACCTGGAGCCCGTCATGGTCCATGGCGTCGTGCCGGAGTTCGAGACCGCGATGTCCGGCGACGTCATCAACCTGCTGGAAGGGTCGCTCGACAGCTTGCAGCCGGGCAGCCGCAACATCATCCTCGGCAGGTTGCTCGCCTATGACCTTGGTGTGCGCCTCGGGGACGGCGTCGTGCTGCTGATCCCGCGGCCCACGGGTGACGGATCCCTCGAGCCACGCCTGGAGCGTTTCGTGCTCAGCGGCGTGTTCGAGGCGGGTCTGCAGGAACATGACAGCGTGCTGGCGCTGACGAGCGCCCGCGATGCCGCCGACGTGCTGGGCATCGGTGACCGCATGACGGCCATTCGATTTCGCAGCGACGACGTCATGGCGGCGCCGGCCGTATCCGCCAGCCTGCTGTCCAGCCTTGGTGACGATATCGTCACCAGCGACTGGACTGTGGAGAACGCGAGTTACTTCCGCGCCATCCGGCTCGAGAAGATGATGATGTCGCTGATCCTGTCACTGATAATTGGCGTCGCCGCTTTCAATATCGTGGCGAGCCTGGTCATGGTGGTCACCGACAAAACCAACGACATTGCCGTGCTGCGCACGCTCGGCATGAAAGCGGGCGGTGTGGTACGCGTCTTCTTTGTGCAGGGTGCGGTCATTGGCTGGGCAGGCGTGATCCTGGGCGTTCTGCTCGGCGTCGTTCTGGCCATTTATGCACCGGATATCGCACCCGTACTCGAACGCTGGTTCGGTTTCCAGATAATGCCTGGCGACGTGTACTACGTGACGCGAATCCCGTCCGAACTCGAAACGGCCGACGTCGTGACGATTGCCGTCGCCGCATTCCTGCTGACGTCGCTGGCGACGCTGTACCCGGCGAGGCGCGCTGCGCTGGTCAACCCGGCGGCCGCGTTGCGGTACGAGTAGGCCATGGCTGCGCGCTTCGAATCCTGGATCGGCGGCCGCTACGTAAGGTCCCGCAGCAGCAACAGCTTCGTCTCGCTGATCTCCGCGATATCGATGCTCGGCATTGCCATCGCAGTGACCGTGCTGATTCTCGTGCTGTCGGTCGTGAACGGCTTCGAGCGCGAACTGCAGGAGCGCCTGCTGGCGATGACGGCTCACGCCAATATCGAAGGACTCGAAGGCCAGATCGACGACTGGCAGCTCATCAGCGATGCGGCCGCCGGCAACCCGCGCGTCCGCGCGTCGGCGCCCTACGTGAGCGGCCAGGCGTTGCTCGTCTTCGACCAGCAGCTGAGCGGGGTGGAACTGCGCGGCATCGACCCGGCCGCCGAAGACAATGTCTCCGGTATCGGCGGGACGATGCGGGAGGGCGGCCTCGACAGCCTGGCCCCCGGTGAGTTCAACGTTGTCATCGGTTCCGAGCTCGCCAGTGCGCTGCGGGTCGGTGTGGGCGGCAAGGTTACCGTGACGCTGGCCCACGGTATCGTGACGCCGGCCGGTGTCATGCCGCGGACCAAGCGCTTCACGGTGACGGGCATCTACCGCGTCGGCATGTTCGAGTACGACCGCAGGTTGGCATTCATCAACGTGAGGGACGCGCAGAAGCTTTACCGAATGCGCGATGCCGTGACCGGCGTGCGTCTCGCCGTCACCGATATCTTTGCGGCGCCCGACGTGGTCCGCGAGGTCGCCAGGGCGACAGGCCAGGTGCTGCTCGTCGGCGACTGGACGCGGCGGCACGTCAATTTCTTCCGTTCCATCCAGATCACCAAGTCGATCCTGTTCGTGATCCTGCTGCTCGTGGTTGCCGTCGCCGCGTTCAATATCGTATCGACGCTGGTCATGGTCGTCCGGGACAAGCAGGCGGACATCGCCATCTTGCGGACCATCGGCGCGCGACCCGGCAGCATCCTCAGGATCTTCGTGACGCAGGGCAGCGTCATCGGCGTCATCGGTACTGCAGCAGGCGTGCTGTTTGGTATCCTGCTTGCGCTCAACCTGGAGACCCTTGTGGCAAGCCTCGAATCGCTGTTCGGCATCAAGTTTCTTGCCGCCGACGTCTACTTCATCAGCGACCTGCCGTCGGAACTGCGGCTGGGCGACGTCGCGCTGATCGGCTCGATCGCATTGATCCTGTCGCTGGCATCTACCGTTTATCCCTCGTGGCTGGCGTCGCGGACAGCACCTGCCGAGGCGTTGCGCTATGACTGAGCGGGCGGCCAGCGTCCTGAGTTGCCGCGGCGTCGCGCGGCGCTTCCGGGAGGGCAGCTCGGAACTCGAGGTACTCAGCGGCGTCGATCTCGATATTGCCGCGGCCGAGCGGGTCGCCATCATCGGCGCGTCGGGATCGGGCAAGACGACGTTGCTGCAAATTCTCGGCGGACTCGACGATCCGTCCGCCGGCGAAGTATTCGTTGACGGCAAAGCGATGCATGGCGGCAACGAAGTGTCGCGGGCCGAGCTGCGTAACCGCTACATCGGCTTCGTCTACCAGTTTCATCACCTGTTGCCCGAATTCACGGCGGCGGAAAACGTGGCGATGCCGCTGCTGATTCGTGGCGAACCCAAGCCGGCGGCACTCGACACGGCGGCCGGGTTACTGGCGCGCGTTGGCCTCGGCGAGCGACTGGATCACAAGCCCGGCGAGTTGTCGGGCGGAGAGCGCCAGCGGGCCGCGGTTGCGCGGGCGCTGATCACACGGCCGCAGCTCGTGCTGGCCGACGAGCCGACCGGCAACCTCGACGCGGGCAACGGCGAGCACGTGCTCAGCCTGATGCTGGAACTGAACCAGGAATTGAAAACGAGCCTCGTCATCGTCACGCACGACCAGTCGATCGCGAATCGAATGGACCGAGTGCTCGTACTCGAAGACGGGCGGCTGCGTAACCGCCAAGGTGTGTGAGGGGAGGCCTGGTGACTACTCCACCCGGCCGTTGCGTTTTCGAGTCTTGTAATCGTGTAGCGAGTATCGCCAGAGCCCGTCGAGCGCGATGTACCCGATGACCGCGGCGGCCGCGCCGAGCAACGTGCAGCCCAGCATCAGCGGCAGCCAGATTTCCACGAAGACCTCGTTGACCCAACGCCACGACATCTCGAACGTGATCGGCTCGGCGTCGATGCCGAGCAGCGCCGCGCCGAGCAGGTAGGCGCCGAGAAACATCGGCCCCATCGTCAACGGATTGCTGACGAACGTCGACAGCGCCGCGACCGGAATGTTGACGCGCAGCAACAGCGCCAGCAGTGCCGCCAGCACCGCGTGGCCCGGGAACGGCATGAAGGCGATTGCCAGTCCCAGCGAGAAGGCAGGCACCACGGTCTTGCGGCGGATACCCCACAGCCGGTGATCATGGAGCATGTGCCTGAACGGCGCCATGAACCAGCGTTCTGCCAGTTCGTGCCGTTTGAAGGCAAATCGCTTGAAAAATCGTCTTGGCATTCGCCACGCGTTCCGTTGGGATTGACCTCGGGCCAGACCGGGATGTTCGATGAAAAAAGCCTGCCTGTACCTGCTGGCAGGCATTTACGCGCCGCAGCTTAGCAGCTTTGCGTCTCACTCAGACCTGATTCTGCCCGCCGTGTTCGCGGCAATTGCCGGAATTATCACCGGGAGGTTGCTGCCGGTCGTCTGCCTGGCCGCCGGGTACCTGCTCTTCCTGCTGGCGGCGGATCGGATCATCGACGCACGCATCGCGGCACCGTATGTCGGCGACAGCATTGTCGTCGAGGCACGGGTAGCTGAGTTCCCGCGGCGCAACGGTCCTACCGTCAGTTTCGTTGCACAGGTGGGCGCCAACCCGTGGGTGCCGTCGACGATCCGGGTCAGCTGGTTCGAACCGGGCCAGGTCGTGCGCCTCGGCGACGTCTGGCGACTGGAACTGCGGTTGCGACGACCCCGCGGCAGCAGCAACCCGGGCGGCTTCGACTATGAGGGCTGGTTGTTTCGCGAGCGCATCGCTGCGACCGCGTACGTCGTCGCTGGCCAGCGCAACCTCTTGCTGCGCTCGAATGAACTCGGCCGCGTCGACCTTCTGCGGCAGGCCATCGTTGACCGGCTCGTCCGGAGCGACCTCGCACCGCAGCGCTCGGCCGTGCTGGCGGCGATCACGGTCGGAGCACGCCATCTGCTGAGTGCCGGGCAGTGGGAACGTTATGCCCGCACCGGGACCAGCCACCTCATGGCAATCTCCGGCCTGCACGTGGGCATGGTCGCGGCCGCCGGCTACGTGATTGGCCTGGCGCTGTCGTTGCTGGTCTCCCGGCGCGCCTGCCATCATCGCACGGCTGTCGTCACCGCATTGGGCTGCGCCCTGGCGTACGCGACGTTGTCCGGCATGGCAATTCCCGCGCGGCGGGCAGCCCTGATGATTGGCATCGCCGCGCTCGCCAACCTTGCAGGAAGGCCGCTGCGGCCGCTCGCCATACTGGCTATTGCGGCTGCGACCCTCGCGGCATGCGATCCGCTGTCGACCATGGCGCCGGGCTTCAAGCTGTCGTTCGCGGCGGTCTGGGTGCTGGTCTGGCTGGCGTCGCGACGGGCGCATCGCCGCCGGTTTTCCTATCTGCGCCAGTTGTCGGCCATGCAGTTCGCTCTGCTGCTGGGTTTGATGCCACTGACCGTGATGTCGTTCGACCGGGTCGCAATCGCGGCGCCGTTGGTCAATCTGCTGGCGGTGCCGGTATTCGCCGCCGTGACGGTGCCCTGCGCGCTGGCGGGGGTTCTGCTGGATGGCAAGCTGCAACCGGCTGGCGACGGCCTGCTTTGGGCGGCGACAGCCGGCCTGGAACTCGTCGAGGTCATGATCGGCTACGCGGCGGGCATGCCACTGGCCAACACAACCGTGGCGTCGTTCGAGGGCTGGTCACGGCTATGGTTGCTGATACCCGTTGCCTGGGTAGTCCTGCCGCCGGGATGGCCGTGCCGGGCATGCGCGTGGCTCGCGGCAGCGGCCATCATCGCCTGGCTGCCGGCCCGTCCCGAATCGGGCTGCGCGGCAATCTCCGTACTCGACGTGGGGCAGGGCCTGTCCGCTGTCGTCGAAACCAGCGAATCCGTCCTGCTGTACGACACGGGGCCCTCGTACCGAGGCGGCGGCAACGCAGCAGAATCCACCGTGCTGCCGTTTCTTGCCAGCCGCGGAATTCGCGCGCTCGATCAGGTCGTCGTGTCGCATTCTGACCTCGACCACGCGGGTGGCCTCGAGACTATCCTGAGCGCGATGCCGGTCACGATGGTGTTGGCCGGAGAGCCGCTCGGTACGACGGTGGCGGAACGGAAGTGCGTCGCGGGAGATGCCTGGGTGTCGGGCGACGTCCGCTTCGAGTTCCTGCACCCGCCCGCCGCGGCCGGCCTTGCGGGCAACGATGCCTCGTGCGTGCTGCAAGTCAGCGCCGGCCAGCATGCCGTTCTGTTGCCCGGGGATATCGAGCGCAAGTCCGAGCAAACTCTGCTGCGTAACGGCGCTTTGCGGCCGGTCACAGCGGTCATTGCCCCGCATCATGGCAGCGCGACATCGTCGAGCCCGGGGTTCGTGGCAGCGCTGCAGCCGGCCCTGCTCGTCGTTCCGGCAGGATTCGGCAATCGCTGGGGACTCCCGGACAGCGAGGTCGTTACCCGCTGGCAGGCTCGCGGCGCGCGGGTTGAATCGACGGCCGATTCAGGCGCGATTCAATTCACGGTCTGTCAACACGAGAGCATCGGGCCGGTGACATCGCAGCGGGACAACCAACGTCGAATCTGGCATGAATAAGCTCGTCGCTTCCTGATATATTCCATTTTTCCTCTGAGTCAGACTGAATGGTAGAGATAGTCAAATCCGGCGGCTGGCTGATGGCGCCCATCATCCTCTGCGCCATCATCGCCATGGGGATCATCCTCGAACGCTTCTGGACCCTGCAGCAGAAGCGCGTCATCCCCGAGGATCTGACCAGCAAGGTCTGGGGCTGGGTCAAGAAGGACCAGCTCGACCAGAAACAAATCCAGACGCTGCACCAGGGCTCGGCGCTCGGCCAGATCCTCGCGGCCGGGCTGATCAACCGCGATCGTGAGCGATCGGTCATGAAAGACAGTATCGAGGACACGGGAAGGCACGTCGTGCACGAGCTCGAGCGCTACCTGGAGACCCTGGGCACCATTGCCGCCATATCCCCGCTGCTCGGCTTGCTCGGCACCGTCATCGGCATGGTCAAGGTGTTCACGGCGATCACGACGCACGGCGTTGGCAACCCGACCGTGCTGGCCGGCGGCATCGCAGAAGCACTGATTACGACGGCTGCGGGCCTGACCGTCGCCATTCCGGCGTTGATTGGCTACCGCTACTTCCGCAACCGCGTGGACACGCTCGTGGTCGACATGGAAAAAGAGGCGATCAAGCTCGTCGAGGCGCTGCATCGTCGCCAGGACAAGGTCTGACGCATGAAACTGAGCCTGCGGCCGCGCACGCAGCCCGAGGTCAACCTGACCTCGTTGATCGACGTCGTGTTGCTGCTGCTGATCTTCTTTATGGTATCGACGAGTTTCGTCAAGCAGTCGCAGATCTCGATCAGCCTGCCCGAGGCCGAGAGTTCCGCCGTGGTCGAGGAAGTTCCCGAGCAGATCGACATCATGATCATGGAAACGGGCGGTGTCCTGGTCAACGGTCGTGAGCTCATCAACACCCGGCCGGAGACGATTCGCAATGCGTTGCAAAAGGTGTCCGGCGGCGATAACACATTGCCGCTGACCATCAGCGCGGATGCCAACGCCAGGCACCAGGACGTGGTAACCGCGATGGACGTGGCCGGTCGGCTCGGCTTTACGCGTATCAGTATCGCGACCGTCGACTCTCCGGAATCGCAGTAGCGCCGTGAGTAAAGATCCGCTTCCCAACGCCGGCGCCGTCTATCGACGACTGTGGCAATACGTTACGCCGCACAAGCTCGTCGGACTGATTGCAATACTGGGCATGGCGGCAACGGCAGCTGTCGAGGGCAGCCTGGTCTACCTGCTGCGCCCGCTTACCGACGAGGCGCTCGTCGAACAAAACCTCGAAACCCACCGCTGGATTCCGATCGCTTTCGCGGCGATCCTCGCGGCGCGAGGGTTGTCGGGTTTCGCGACCGAGGCGTCTCTCGGCTACATCGGCCGCAGCGTCATCAGCTCGCTGCGGCGCGGCGTGTTTCGGAAGTTCCTGACGTTGCCGACCCGTTACTTCGACCAGCAAAGCGCCGGACCGCTGCTGTCACGCCTCACGTACAACGTCGAGATGGTGGCTGAATCGGTCACGAGCGTCGTGACCATCCTGATCCGCGACGTGCTGACCGTCGTTGCCGCGTTCGCCGTGATGATCATCCAGAGCCCCAAGCTCACGATCTTCGTGGCGATCCTGTTCCCGATCGTTGCGATGCTGGTTCGTATCCTCGGCCTCGCATTTCGTCGCTACAGCGGCCGGATCCAGGACACCGTTGGCGAGGTCACCCAGGTGACCGACGAGATCGTACGCGGCAACCGTGTCGTCAAGATCTTCGGTGGCTACGAGTATGAACGGGACCGCCTCGATGAAGTCGACTCCCGCAACAAGAAACAAAACCTGAAACTGATCAACGTTCGCGCGCTGGGCGTGGCGGTCGTGCAGACGATCTTCGGCATTGGTGTTGCGGGCGTAATTTACTTCGCCAGCGTCGAGGCGCTGAACGATGACCTGACGGCGGGACAGTTCATCTCGTTCTTCGGCGCAATGATGCTGATGCTGCAGCCGATTCGCCGTATCACCAATGTCAATGCCACGTTGCAGCGCGGTGTCGCCGGAGCCGACAGCCTGTTCAGCGTCATGGACGAAGACGACGAGACCGACACCGGCACGATCGACGCGGGCAGGGCGAAAGGGGACGTCGAGTTTCGCAACGTCGGTTTTGCATACGGCGACGACGCGTCGCCCGTTCTCGAAGACGTCAGCCTCTCGGTTGCCGCGGGGGAATCGCTTGCGATCGTCGGGCATTCGGGCAGCGGCAAGTCGACGCTCGCTTCACTGCTGCCGCGTTTCTATGATGTCGACAGCGGGACCATACTGCTCGACGGCAAGCCGATTGGCGACTACACGTTGAAGAGCCTGCGCGACAATATCAGCCTGGTCAGCCAGGACGTTGTGCTGTTTAACGACACCATCGCGCACAACCTGGCCTACGGCGAGTTGCGGGGGCACTCCGAAGACGAATTGTTGCGGGCCGCAGAGGCTGCGCACGTGCTCGATTTCGCCAGGGACATGCCCGACGGACTGCAGACGATGGTCGGCGATCGCGGCGTGTTGCTGTCTGGCGGGCAGCGGCAGCGCATTGCGATCGGCCGCGCCTTGCTCAAGGACGCCCCGGTTCTGATCCTCGACGAGGCCACGTCGTC
>JASJBB010000141.1 GCA_030066735.1 Woeseiaceae bacterium
GAGGGAGCGTTTGTTGTCTCGATGAATCATGTCCGTCTCCTCGACCTAGCGCTGGTAGGCGAACTCGGGTGATGTCACGACCAGATAGATCGTCTCGGCCGAGCGTAGTACGGGGTCCCCGTCCGGCACGCGCTCGAGCATGCCGGCTATCTCGCTTCGCAAGGTGGCCGACATCGTTCCGGCGAGCAGCTTGTCGTCGACGCGATCGATAAGCGCATCGACGTCGGCAGCAAGGCCGATTTCTTCCTCGAAATTGATATAGACGTCGTCGTCATCGAGATTTTCAGCGGCGGAATGCAGTGCAAAGACCTGGAAGAAGAAATAGTTGGTCACCATCGTGTTCTGGAACTCGGTCGCAATCTGCAGCTCTGGCGCAACCAGGGACGAGTCCCGGATTTCACCGGGTGGCGCATAGAAGGGACTGAAGAAGTTGAACACGGACGGTGACTGCAGCGGGCCCTGGCCGAAGAAGAACTGCGGGAAGACCGCGTAGCGACCGTCATTGGCTTGCGCGTCGTAGACTCGCCAGAGCTGCGTCAGCCGCAGCAGGGGCTCCTTGATCTTGCCATCGATCTCCATCGGCAGGTCGGGGCGTGCTTCCGGGTCGGTCAGGATCGCCTTGACGACGGCACGCAGGTCCCCGCGCACGCCGCTGCCGTTGTTGTCGAAAACGGCCGCCACGCGCTCGACGTAAGCCGGCGACGGATTGCTCGTCACGAGGCGCTGGATGAGCCGTATCGCGATGAAGGGGCCGACGTTCGGGTGGTTGAAGACAGTGTCCAGCGCATCGGCAAGATCCTGGGTCCCGGACTGACCCGCGGGCAGCGTTACCCCGCCGAGTAGCTGCTTGGAACCGGTATCGTGAAAATCGGGATACAGCTGCATCGGCACGACCTGGTTCTGGCGGGTCGGCCGCGCAGCGTTGAAGCTACGCGCACCCGCGAAGTGCCAGCCCGTGAACACGTGGGCGAATCCTTCGATCACGGCCTGGTCGTAGGTCGGGATCGGCGCACCCATGCCGTCTGTCGCGATGGAACCGTCGGCCTCGAGTTCCACGAGGCCAATCGAGAACAGCTGCATGAGTTCGCGCGCGTAGTTCTCGTCGGGGCGAATGTTCAGTACCGGGTTCGGCTTCTCGTTACCGAGCATGCTGAGGTAGATGCCCATTGCCGGATGCAGCGTGACTTCTTCGATCAGCTCGCGGAAATTACCAAAGGCATTGCGGGCCAGCAGGTCGTAGTAGCTTGCGAGTGCATACGGGTAGTTGTTCAGCGCGCCAACCTGCGAGACGACCATGATCTCGGAGAGCGCGAAAGCCACGCGTTGGCGCAGCTGGTCCTCACCGTTCAGGGCATTCCTGAACCAGATATCGACCCGGTCGACGTTGAGCTGGCCGATGGGCTGCGGTGGTGGCAAGGACTGCAGAAACGGCAGCTGCAGCGATGCCGGCTTATCGAGCTGATCCTCTATCCAGGCCTCCACGCCCAGTGCGATGACCCGGTCCGCCGCGGCCTCGGTTGCGCCAAACGTCGACTGGTTCAGGAGCTGATAGGCCTCGGCCTTGCTCACGGGTGGCGGCGGCGGGGGCAAGGGTGGGGGCGGCACCGCCGGGCTGCTGCTGCCACCACCGCAGCCGGCAAGCGCCAGCATCGCGCTGGCCAGAATCGAAAACCATCGTCTGTTCATGCCTGTCTCTCCCGGGCGTCCTGCCCATAGACGCAGCCCGGCTTCACCCCAGGCGGTCTTCCCATATCAGCATAACGCAGCAGGTGGCGATTGCGTTGACACGGAGCGCTCGCCTTTGCGGCTTTTAACCGCTGGATTCTTCAGGACAGCTCGATGGTTTGACATAAGTCGTTGATCCCGACTTCGGGGCTCCGACAATTTACTGTTGGAGCCCGCGCTCGCGGGCGACCGGCGCCCACGCCCGAAGACCGACGGAAGCGTTTGGCCCGGAACGATCCCCAGCTTCGCGTCGGATAGGCCCTCGTTCGTGTGGCATTTTCGCATCGAAAACACATCGTTTGTCTACTTTTTTCCTCGCTTATTCAGTGACTTAGGGTTATAATACTGTATATTAAAACAGTGTGTATCCAGAGAGGGAATCATGGCCGCCGTCATTCCGTTCGAGACTCAATCCGACCTGTCCGAGGGCGAGCAACTCGGTAAACGCATCGCCGAACTGAATGCCTACCTCAACGTCGCCCAGGCCGAGTTCCTGGAGCTTCTGCGAGAGTTCGACTCACAGCGCTACTGGGAAGACCTGGGCTTCACGTCTTGCGCCCACTGGCTGAACTTCAAGTGCGGCATCGGCTTCAACGCCGCGCGGGAGCGGCTGCGCATGGCGCACGCGCTGGTTGAGCTGCCGAAGATCCGGGCGGGGTTTACTGAAGGTACCTTGAGCTTCTCGAAGGTGCGGGCCATGACCCGGGTGGCTACGCCCGACAACGAAGATCTGCTGCTCAACATTGCCCATCACGGTACGGCGAGTCACGTCGAGCGCTTCGTCTCGCACTACCGGCGTATCGAGAAACTCCAGGAGCCGGGGTTCGCACAAGACCTGCATGAGCAGCGTGAAGTGGACTACTACTACGACGGTGACGGCTGCCTGGTCATCAAGGCCCGGCTCCCGGCCGAGCAAGGCGAATTGGTGGTCAAGGCACTCGAGCGGGCGATGGAGCAGGAGGACTTTTCTTCGAAGGAGGACACACAGGAGCGAGAGCCCGTCGCCGCGCGCCGGGCCGATGCGCTGTGCGAGATTGCAGAGACCTACCTGAACCACCCCGAGAACGCGGGTTCGACGGCCGATCGTTACCAGGTCGTGGTCCACGTTAAGGCGGACAGCGTGCCTTCTGGGTACGATGCGACGCGGTCAGCAGGGCACCTCGAGAACGGGCCTCACGTTTCCGCGGAAACGTCGGAAAGAATTGCTTGTGATTGCAGCCTTACGACGATCGAAGAGGACCAATTCGGCGAACCCCTCAACATCGGTCGGCGATCGAGGACCATTCCACCGCCGATGCGCCGTGCCCTCATCGCCCGGGACGGCGGTTGCCGCTTCCCCGGCTGTACGAGCCATCGTTTTTGCGACGGTCACCACATCGAACACTGGTGTAACGGCGGCGAAACCCGACTCGACAACCTCGTTTTACTGTGCCGGCACCACCACCGGCTCGTCCACGAGGGAGGCTTCGACTGTCGCCAGTCCGAGAGCGGCGAGATCTACTTCGTGGACCAGCGGCAGCGGCGGATAGAGGAATATGAACGACCGCATCCTGTGTCCATCGAAGAATCACTCGCCTGGATGTACCGCCGCTTCGAAAAGTACCGGCTCAATAGCGACGCCTGTGCCGCTAAATGGGACGCCGGAACATACATCGACTGGGATCACGCGATGTTCGTTGCCTTTAGCCAAAGGGCACACTGCCAGCGGCCGCTTCACGCGGACAGGGGGCACCCGAAGGAACTCGGGTAAGGTGTACGCTGAAGACCCGTTGCAGCCGCCGGTCGCTGGTGTTTGTCTGCGCCGCATTGGTCGAGCGCCAGCTATACTGGCTTCTCCTAGCTGAATTCAGCGATTGGAGTAACTCTCAATTGGCAATTCTGTTTGAGCGGCACAGGTTTGTGAAAGACCTTCGTTGTCAGAGAGGCCTGGCGCTACTCACGCTTGGCTTGCTGGGACTAGCGTCGACAGGCTGTTCCTCATCCGGTTCGGATACGTCGGTGCTGCAAGGCCCGCCCGCTGCGTACACTCCTCCGGCGCCGGGCCTGCGTTCGGACAACACCTTGTCAGTGTCCGGTACAACACGATACTTCGACTACTACGTGCCGCCAGCGCTGCCTGAGGATGCCCCTGTCGTTATCCTGCTGCACGGCGGCACCCGGAACAAGACCAGTTTGATCGATGGAACGACGGGGTCGTCCGGTTGGCGAAGCGTGGCTGAGTCCGAAGCCATATTGCTGGTTGTGCCAAACGGCACCGGCGCGGACGGCGATCCGAATGCCGTATCCGCCAGCTGGAATGACTGCCGCAGTGATCAGGTATCGGGATCGAGCGCTGACGATGTAGCATTCATCGCCGCTCTGATCGACTGGGCGTTGAACGAGCCGTCATTCGTCATCAACGCGGATCGTATCTACGTGGCGGGTGCGTCCAACGGCGGTATGATGAGCTACCGCGCCGCACTTGAACTCGGCGATCGAATTGCCGGCATCGCAGCGTTTATCGCGAACAACCCGGTCAACCTGGACCCGTCGTGCGAAGCGGCGGTGAGGGAAGCAAGTCCGGCGCCGGTCTCGGTGTTTATCTGCAACGGCACGGCCGATGTGTTGATGCCCTTCAATGGTGGCACGGTGGCGCTCGGCAACGGCGGCGAGGTAGCGTCGTCGCTCGACACGCGGGAGTTCTGGCGCGCACGCAATGCAACGAGCCAGCCCCTGCTGCCCGTCGTGTATCCCGATATCGACCCCACCGACGATTCTACGGTTGTCGGCGCCGACTATGTTGGAGGTGCGGGCGGTGCCGCTGTGTCGTGGCTGACGGTCTTCGGCGGTGGTCATACGATGCCCAGCCTGGTCTTCTTTTCCAGCGGCGCCCAAAATCGCGACATCGAGAGCGCGGCCGTCGCCTGGGAGTTCCTTCAGGACAAGCGTCGCTGAGGCGTAGACCGATCCGCTACTAAGGGCCGCTTCCCGTCACGCGAAAGCCGTTGGCGTAACGAGCGGGGGCGTCAGTGGTCGCGGTTCACGATGAACCGGGGCGAACGCCGTGCTCGTGACCCGGCATCCCGCTACGGTCTGGTGCAGCGTGAAGCTCAGCGGATAGCGGCAACCGGCGGGGGTGAATGAGAGCAACAGCTCGATGGCATGCGGTCCGTTGCCGGCAGCGCGCTCGACGTTGCACGCCACATCGAAATTAGCGTCGGCCAGCGCGCCGTGCTCGAACAGCGCAATGAAACTTGCGCTGACCTGCGCCTGGACGAGTTCGGCGAGCCTGGGGCCGGGCCGCTCGAACACGGCCCAGCGCGTTGCGGCATCGATCGCGTGATTGAGGGCAAGACACAGGCGCTGTACCGGCAGCTTGGTCTGTCGGCGGTGCGGCTCCGTACCGCGCGCGAGCGTCCGGTCGCCGCTGACGCGCAGGCGGTGGGTGCCGTCGACGACGAGACTGTTCAGCCCCGAGCGCTCGAGAAGCACCTGGTCCTCCTCGTCCAGGCTGATCGCCGGTCGATAATGTCGCTTGAGACCGAGTCCCTGCTGGTCCAGCGTTTCCCACGGCCCGTGCAGCGCGTCCAGCTTCGCCAGCAGGCCGGCAATGGCGCCGCCGGCAGGCCGCGGCGGCGAGTCCGGATGGCGCGAGTCCCTGATTCGCGGGAAATAGCCGAGCATGTACGGACTGGCGTAGCCGAGTCCCCGCAAGCCCGCGACCGCTTCCTCGGCGTCCTCCCACTCAGGCCGCGGGTCCGTGATGAGCAGCGCACCGCGCTGCCGGCAGTAGAGTTCGGCAGCGAGTGCAGCGGTCGGACCGGCGTCGACCCCGTCTGCGACGGGCGGCAGGTACAGGACGTCGAAGCGCTCGACGTTATCCAGTGCGAAGATGCCGGTGCTCGCGGCTCGCGAGCCGACGAGATCGTAGTCCGACAGCGCGTTGCCATCCGCCCCGGCCTGGGATGCCTCGACGTACTCGACGCCGATGCCGTGTTCGAGGCCTACGGTCGATTCGGGCCGGTGCGTCGGCAAGGGGCTTTCGACGCGCGCCATGTCGGACGTCAGCAGCGCGTCGACCACGTACTGCTCCGAGTCCTTGAGATAGCTGACGCGCTGGAAGTACTCCTGGTCGAGCACATGCCCTGTGTTGCTGTCGACGCGCTGCAGGGTCAGGTTGAACAAGTCGTCGGACTCGACGCCGTCGTAGTCCACTGCGGCGCGCAGCGTCTCGGCCGAGCCCGGCTCGACGGCGCGCAG
This sequence comes from Woeseiaceae bacterium, assembly GCA_030066735.1. Lineage (GTDB taxonomy): Bacteria > Pseudomonadota > Gammaproteobacteria > Steroidobacterales > Woeseiaceae > UBA1847. The sequence goes on from JASJBB010000141.1 coordinate 5,965, forward strand.
GACGAGCGCGCTGCCCTCTGCCGGGAGACAGATCATGGCGCCGCGCGCGTTGTTGGCGACCCTGACGATGTAAAGCCGAGTGCCGCCGTGCTCGAAGAAGTCGTGTACAGCGGGACCCATCCCGGATTCCGGCCAGCTGTCGCCGAAACGCCGTCGAAACTCGCCGACGTTCTTGACCAGTACCGGAGTGTTCAGGGGGCCGCGGAGCGTGCGACCGACGAAAGCCGCGGTCGTTTCAGGGGTGACGTCGACAGGCTGATCCATCGCCGCAATTTCAGTGACCGTTATCCCACGGCCGAGAGCATCTGACAAAACTATCTCCGCGTCAGTCAGAGTCCGTTGCCATATTCTAATCGGCCTTTGTTCCGCTTGCACCATCCGGATGATCCGGCGGGTCGACGCTCATGCATAATCGCGCATAATCGCGTCATCCACGGCAGGTCACCACGACGATGACAAACTTCCTCGGCCAGCATTGTCCCGGTATCGGCAGCTCGCTTCCGGTTGCGGATCTCGTCAATGCGCCGACGCCACTGACGCGCCACGAGATCACGATCGGCAACACTGCCGCCGAGATTTGGATCAAGCACGATGAGGCGAGCGGATCGCTGTATGGCGGTAACAAGGTGCGCAAGCTCGCCTACATCCTTGCCCGGGCACAACAGAGACGCGCGCAGGCGATCGCGACCTTCGGGGCCGTAGGGTCTCACCATGCACTCGCGACGGCACTGTATGCACGCGCGCTCGGTTTCGAAGCGATCTGTCTACTGGGCCACCAGTCGTCGACGGAACACGTACGCGAAGCGCTCTCCGCGCACGTCGCCAACGGTACGCGCATCGTGCGCTACGGCGGGGATCGTCGCCAGCGCATCGCGACGCTCAGGCGGACGTTTCGGGCCCAGCGAACCTGGGTGGTACCGGCGGGCGGTTCCTCGTGGCTCGGTGCCGTGGGTTTCATCGACGCCGCACTCGAGCTGGCGCAGGATTTAGCCGCTAGCGGTTCTCAGCATCCGCGCCGACTCTATGTCGCCAACGGCACGATGGGCACGGTAGCGGGACTTGGGCTCGGCCTCGCGCTCGCGGGTCTCGATGTCGAGGTCCAGGCCGTCCGTATCACGAGC
>JASJBB010000142.1 GCA_030066735.1 Woeseiaceae bacterium
ATTGCCGGCAGCTCGTGAATTTCCTCGATGTCGGGAACCGCTACCTGGGCGTTGGCGGCGCCAGGCCAGGCTGCCAGCAGCAACACGGGCCACAGGCCTTTAAAACCGCGAATGATGATTTGTCTGTTCATGGTGCCTCCGGAGCCGTCAATCGGCGACGGGTTTTCCGATCCTGGAAGCAAGAATAGCGCCTGCAAACTGAACGGACGCTTAACTTTCGGCCAGTTTCCGGCTTATGGAACCTTTCCTTCCTGCACGGGGTCAACAGCGTTAAGATGGGCCCATAAGGAAAAAGAACAAATGAGCGGTAGACAGACCTTACTGGCCGAAATCGAGGCCCGGCGACGCGCGCAGGCGCAGAAGGACACGACCGGCACGGTCGAGATCCTCGCGGCCGATCTTGCTCTCGAACCTGACGATACGAGTTACAACCCTTACGACAAGCCCGGAGCCGCCAAGCCCCTGAAAGTCGAGCGTGGCGTTACGCCTCGCCGCAGGGCGTTCCTCAAGAACAAAAAACGCCGCTAAGCCCGTACCTTACTCGTCGTCGCCACCGTGCCAGGCGATGAACTTCCAGCCTTCTTCGGTGCGTATCAGAACGTCCGTGTAGCGTCCGTTGGACACCTCGACCTTGTCGTCGCTGTCTTCATACGCGCTCGAATAAAAATAGTGGGCGACCGCCAGGTCCCCTTCGACGACGATGTTCTGGAAGTACAGCTCATGCTCCAGCATCTGGCCCTGCGTATCGGCGAAGCGGTCCCAGAGCTTGGTGGACGATTTCGATCGTGGGGCAGGCGCGTTCTTCTGCCAACCCGAGAAGCTGGAATGCAGCATCTCGTCGAGCCAGTCCTTTTCGCCGTTCTGCTCGGCTTCCCACTGTTCCTCGATGATCAGGATGACGTCAGCGGCATCGTCCGCCGTGTCCTGCGCGACGGCCGTTCCGGCGGAGAACAAAAGCAGCGTCGGGAAAACGAACTTGAATGATCGGATTGCATTCATGGCGTGAGCCCCCTGTTTGAATGCGGGCAGTTTAGTCCCAGCGCTCAATTAACGCCAGCGAGCGAGCGCCAACGAATGTTGCAGATTCACGGCCGCGGCACCATATTGTCAGCAGACAGGCGCAGGAGGGCCACAGTCTTGCGAGCGATGTTGCTTAGCGCCACTGCCAGCATGGATGACAACCCGACGCCGCTGGTCCTGGCGGACGTACCGGCGCCGACGCCGGGCCAAGGCGAGGTGCTGATCGAGATCAGCGCCTGCGGCGTTTGTCACACCGAGCTCGACGAAATCGAAGGCCGCACGCCGCCGCCGGCATTGCCCGTCATCCCGGGCCACGAAGCGGTCGGGCGGGTGGTCGAAGTCGGCGACGGTTGCACCCGGCATGCGATCGGTACGCGTGTCGGCGTCGGCTGGATTCACTCGTCGGACGGCAGTAGCGATGAGAACATTTCACCCGATTTCCAGGCGACTGGGCGCGATGCCGATGGCGGGTACGCCGAGTACATGGTGGTGCCGGAGCGCTATGCCTATCCAATTCCCGAGGTCTTCCAAGACGCCGAGGCGGCCCCGTTGCTGTGCGCTGGCGGGGTCGGATACCGGTCGCTGCGCCTTGCCGCTATCGACAACGGGCAGGTGCTCGGTTTGACGGGGTTCGGGGGCTCGGGTCACCTCGTGCTGCAGCTGGCGAAGCACCTGTATCCCGACAGCCCCGTGTACGTCTTCGCGCGGAGCGAGAAGGAGCGGGCATTTGCGCTGGAACTGGGCGCCGACTGGAGCGGCGACACGGCAGACCAGCCGCCACGACGGCCGCACGCAATTATCGATACGACACCGGCCTGGACACCGGTCCTGGCCGCGCTGCAGGCGCTGCGGCCGGGCGGCCGGCTGGTCATCAACGCCATTCGCAAGGAGCATCGCGACCGCGAGCAGATGGCGTCGATTCGCTACGAGGAACATCTCTGGCAGGAAAAGGAGATCAAGTCGGTCGCCAACGTTACGGCACGCGACATCGCCGAATTCCTGCCCGTTGCGGCGCAGGTGCCGCTGCGAGTCAGCGTGCAGACGTACAGGCTCGAGGACGCCAACCAGGCGCTCAATGACCTTCGCGCCGGACACGTTCGAGGGGCTAAAGTTTTACTAATAAAAGCAATAAATTAAGACATTTATATCTTGTGATTTCTAGTTTACCTTGACAGGCTATACTTCGCGTCATGGCCCATAACATTCAATGCTACCGTTGCGGCGCCTCCCTCGAGGCATTGTCGCTGCCGTTTTCGCGGCAGGACGAGTGTCCGGCATGCCAGAACTACCTGCACGTCTGCAAAATGTGCGTGCATTACGACCGTTCGGTGCCGCGGCAATGCCGGGAAGACGGAGCCGAAGACGTCACGGACAAGGACCGTCTCAATTTCTGTGACTGGTACAAGCCGAGCCAGACGGCGTTCGATGCCGACCGCAAATCCGATGAAGACCAGGCGCGCGCTGCGCTGGACGCCTTGTTCGATGACTGACCGGCGGCGCTTTTTGCAATTGTCCGGGGCGAGCCTGGCGGCAGCGTCACTGGCGGGATGCGGGGGTGTCGACAAGGTGCCCACGCCCGGCGTTCCGAGCAGCCGATTTGACGAGGATTCAACGGCCGAGGACGTCACTGAGGGAATCGACCTCAGCGGCAAGATGGCTGTGGTCACAGGCTGCACGTCCGGTATCGGTTTCGAAACGATGCGCGTGCTGGCGCTGCGCGGCGCGCACGTGGTTGGCACGAGCCGGTCGATCGCGCGCGCCGAGGCGGCGTGCCGCGAGGTCATCGGCGTCACCTCGCCGCTGCAGATGGACCTGGCCGATCTCGATTCGGTCGTCGCCTGTGCCGATGCGATTCGCTCGATCAACGCGCCGCCCGACATCCTGGTCTGCAATGCGGGTTACCTTGGCGGCAGCGGCGAGCCGCAACTCGTCAATGGCGTCGAGAAACATTTTGCCATCAATCACCTTGGCCACCACGTGCTCGTCAACCGCCTGTTGGGACGATTGTACATGGCCGACCAGGGCCGCATTGTCGTCGTCTCGAGCCGGGCCGCCTACCGCCGCGCCCCGGAGGCCGGCATCGAGTTCGATAATCTCGACGCTAACCGTGATTACAGCGACCGCCGCGCTTACGGGCATTCCAAGCTCGCCAACGCGTTGTTCGCACTGCAACTCGGCAAGCTGCTGCGCGGTACCCGCATTACCGCCAACGCGCTGCATCCCGGCGTGATCAACACCGAGATCGACCGCCACATGAGCGGTTTCCTGCAAACCGGTTTTGCAATGTTTGCAGCGCTGGGCGGCACCAAGTCCGTGGAGCAGGGGGCGGCGACCCAGTGCTACGTGGCCACGGCGCCGCAGCTGGGCGCAACGAGTGGCCGGTATTTCGAAGACTGCAATGCCGTTACGGTGGCAGACGGACATCTTCACAATGAAGCAATGGCCGAGCGTCTCTGGCAGGTGTCGGACGATCTCGTGAAGGACTATCTGGTCACGCATGCCGGTCCCGATTACAACGACTACGAAAAAGCGATGATTGAGTGGCGCAAGGCCAGGGAGCAATGAGTTCCCCGGAAAACCGGGCGCTGGTGCTGCTCTCGGGCGGGCAGGATTCTACAACCTGCCTGTACTGGGCTATCGACCGGTTCGGCCGCGGCAACGTCACGACGCTGTCGTTCGATTACGGTCAACGGCATCGCATCGAGCTGGAATGCGCCGCGACCATCGCGAAGCACGCCGGCGTCGCGCACCGCTGCCTGCCTATCGACACGTTCGCCGCACTGGGCGGCGATGCCCTGACGGACTCCGACATCGCCGTCGCAGCCGATATCGATGCCTCGACCGGCCTGCCGAACACGTTTGTGCCAGGCCGCAACTTGATCTTTCTGACCTACGCGGCTGCGCTGGCATGGCAGCTCGGGGCCGAACACCTCGTGACCGGCGTGGCGCAGACCGACTACAGCGGTTACCCGGATTGCCGCGAAGCGACGATCGCCGCGCTGCAACAGGCGCTGCGGCTCGGCATGGAAAGTGGCGTGCAGATCCACACGCCGCTGATGCACCGGTCCAAGAAAGAGACGGTTGAACTGGCGCGCGACCTCGGCGGCCTGGATGCCATGGCGCTGACACATACCTGCTACAACGGCGAGCGGCCGCCCTGTGGTGAGTGCCCGGCCTGCGTGCTCCGGGCGAAGGGTTTCCAGGAGGCCGGCATCGAAGACCCGCTGCTCGCCAACGCATGACGTACTCGGTGAAGGAAATCTATTTCACGCTGCAGGGCGAAGGCGCGCGCACCGGGCGCCCGTCCGTGTTTGTGCGTTTCGCGGGCTGCAACCTCTGGTCGGGGCGGGAGCAACACCGCGCGGAAGCCGTGTGCCGTTTTTGCGATACCGAGTTCGTCGGCACCGACGGTCCCGGCGGCGGCAAGTTCGAGACAGCGACGGAACTGGCCGAGGCGGTCGCGGCGCACTGGCCGGGCGGTGGGCAGCCGTATGTCGTGTGCACCGGCGGCGAGCCGTTGCTGCAGCTCGATGAGAGCGCAATCAACGCGTTGCACGAGCGTGGCTTCGAGGTGGGTGTCGAGAGCAACGGTACGCTGGCGGCGCCCGCCGGCATCGACTGGCTGTGCGTCAGCCCCAAGGGCAATGCTCCGCTGGCGCAGAAAAGCGGCGACGAGCTGAAGCTGGTCTATCCGCAGGTCGAAGAGGCGGCGCAGCCCGAGCATTTCGAGCAGCTCGCTTTCGACCAGTTCTTCCTGCAGCCGCTGGACGACGAACGCAGGGATGCCAACACCGAGCAGGCGATCGCTTATTGCCTCGCGCACCCGCAGTGGCAGCTGAGCCTGCAAACGCACAAGATCATCGGCATCGACTAGGAGAAGATCAATGGCGTTCAACCATCGCATCGGTGGGCTGGTATTCGCATTCGGTGTCGGGCTGCTGGTGGCGTTTCTGTCCCACCAGTGGATTACCAATCCGGCGCCGCGTCTCGAACGCCAGCAGCAGGAAGCGGCTGTAGCCGCCGCAAGGGAGCAGCTGCAGGGCGCTGTCGGCGCCGGCGAGGTCGAGGTCGTGGACCCGCTCGCCCCGGATCGCAAGGTCGGCAAGGTCTACGTCTACCGCGCGGGCGATGGCTGGGAAGTGTCGGGGTTCTACCGGCGCGACGAGAATGACCGCTGGCATCCGTTCCTGATGTCACTCGATGCGGCCAACGGGATGACCTACCTCAAGGTGCGCGATCCGGCGCTCGCCGCGGCGGCCGGCGATAACGACAGGCTCGAGGTCCTACCCTGAGGCCGCCGCCCGTTCCTGGTGCGTTTCGTGGCGCCACTCGACGACATTCATTTCGATGAAGAAGAACGCAAGCAGCCACAGGAACGCGTCCCAGAAGTCGACAAAGTCACCGTAGAAGCCCCAGTAGACGGCGGCGGCGAACAGGATCGAGTACAACACGATCTTGATAGCGTTGCTGGCCCGGTATACCAGGCCCTCGTAGAGACCTTTTTCCTGCAGCCGGACATCGATCTCGAGGATCAGCACGACTGCCAGCCAGACGACAGCATTGATCACGTCGACCCACGCCAGCCGAACGATGGCGTCGTGCCCTGCCTGGTCGACGACCGCTTTCGCGTCGGCGAATTCCAGGAACGTCGTCGCCGTCGAGAATGAGCCGCAGTTGGCGGCCGTCAGCAGCGTGTACTCCTCGAGGTCATGTGAGTACGACCAGCCGTCGCTGACGAGGGTGCAAAGATCGCTGACCCCGGCCATGGTGCTCACATCGAGGACCGACTGCAGGTTGCCGACATAGCCGAGCACCGCGTAGGCGATAAACCCGTAGCAGATGGCGCGCAGCGAATGCAGCGTCCACGTTACCGGGCGTGTGAAATGACGGTCGTCGAGAATGTAGGTCTCGAGTTCGAACATCAGCAGCAGGACGACCCATGCCGCCGTATCGACGGTGGCTGCAAAGGCGTCGATGATGTCGCGAAGTCTGACCCCGTCGGGGTAGAGCAGAACATTCGCGGCGCTTTCCTCGCGGTAGAACCAGTAGACGTTCATCGCCAGGAACAGGTAAAGGGTGTACTTGAAGACCTGGTAAAGGGTGTACCGACTAATGTTCAAACAGTCACTCCGCGCTGCACGCCGCCGATTCTAATCGCGGCCGGGAAGGGCAGGCAATGCCCGCTCAGTCTTCCCCGGACGCCTTCTGCACCGTGTCCACGCCGGCGTAGTACACCCAGACGTTTTCTTCGCCGGTCAGCAGCTCGATGTACTTGGGGTGCACGAAGATATTCTCGCGGCCGGACTTGACCTCCTTGAGAATGCCGATGTCGCAGAGTTGCTTCAGGTACACCGAGGCGGTCTGGCGCTTGGCGATGCCGGCGTCGACGAGATTGTTGATGCGGCAGTACGGTTGCTTGAACAGCAGTTCGACCAGTTCCCACGTGTAGATCTTGGGCAGGCTGGTCTGCGTATGCTCGGCCGTGTGCTCCATGAGTTCGCGGATGGCCTTGATCTTCTCGGTGGTCCAGTTGCAGGTGTCCTCGACGCCCGCCAGGATGAACATGATCCAGTCTGACCACGCCTGCTCGTTAGTCACGCCTTTGAGCAGGCGGTAGTAGTCCGCCTTGTTCTGGATAATGAAACGGCTCAGGTACAGGATGGGTGAGTTCAGCAGCCCGTGCTCGAGCAGGAACAGGATGTTGAGGATGCGTCCCGTGCGGCCGTTGCCATCGGAAAACGGGTGGATCGCCTCGAACTGGTAGTGCTGCACCGCCATGCGGACCAGCGGATCGACTTCCACGCAGTTCTGCATGAAATCGGCCCAGTTATCGAGTTTTTGCTGCAGTAGCTTCTGGCCCTCGGGCGGCGTGTAGATCACCTCGCCGGTCATGCGGCTCTTCAGCGTAGTTCCAGATTCTGCTCGAATATCAAGCTCCATCCCTTTGACAGTGCTACA
>JASJBB010000143.1 GCA_030066735.1 Woeseiaceae bacterium
CGCAACATCCGTAGCCGCTTGCTGCAGCTGGCGACGCGGAAGAGGAACTGACCGCGATGAAAGCGCTCGGATTGCTGCGTCGCGGGTTCGAACACGGGGTGCACCCGGCGCACCACAAGCAGCAGACGGCCGACCTGCCCATCCAGCGCGTGCCTTTCGGCAGGGACTACGTGATGCCGCTGGGCCAGCATCTCGGCGTGCCGGCCAGACCCGTGGTCGAGAAGGGTCAGCGTGTCGAACGCGGCCAGCTCATCGCCGAGCCTGGCGGATTCGTCTCGACGGCCCTGCACAGCCCGGTGACGGGCATCGTCAAGGACGTTGGCAACCATCGCGGCGTCGACGGGCGGTTTGCGCCGGCCATCGCGATCGAGGCGGACGCGTTCGCAACCCAGGCGATCGACGCCGGCGCAACCGTGGACTGGCAGTCGATGTCGCTTGACGAGTTCATCACGGCCGTGCAGATGGCGGGCATTGTCGGCATGGGCGGCGCCGCCTTCCCGGCGCACGTCAAACTGTCGGTGCCCGACGGCGTGCGCATCCGGCACCTGCTGGTCAACGGCGCCGAGTGCGAGCCCTACCTGACCACCGACCACCGCCTCATGCTCGAGCGGCCCGAGGCTTTGCTCGAGGGCGCCGAGATCATGCGGCAGAAGCTCGGCGCCGAGGAAACCGTCATTGGCGTGGAGATGAACAAGCCCGACGCCATCGACGTGCTGCGCCGGCACATTACGCCAGGGGCGCCGGTGCGGATTGTGCCGCTGAAGGTGAAATACCCGCAAGGCGCCGAAAAAATGATGATCAAGAGCGTCTTCGGCAAAGAAGTGCCGGCCGGGCAGTTGCCGCGAGATGTCGGCGTGAACGTGAACAATGTCGGCACGATCGTCGCAATTGCCGACTATTTCGCCCGCGGCATGCCACTCATCGAGCGCGTCGTGACGGTTGCCGGCCCGGGCGTGACCTACCCCGCCAACCTGGTCGTGCCGCTGGGCACGCCGGTGCGCGACGTCGTGAAATTCTGCGGCGGACTCCGGCCCGGCAGCCGCGAGATCATCATGGGAGGTCCGATGATGGGCCGCCCGATCGCCAGCCTCGACGTACCGGTTTTGAAGGGCTGCTCCGGCGTGCTGGTCTTTACCGAGAAGGAGACCGCCCGGCAGAAGGAGTACCCCTGCATTTCCTGCGGGCGCTGCCTCGAGGCCTGCCCGTACTTCCTGAATCCGTCGCGGCTCGCCCGGCTGTCGCGCTCGCGCATGTTCGACGAGATGAAAGCGCTCAACGTGTTCGACTGCGTCGAATGCGGTAGCTGCACGTTCGCCTGCCCGTCGAACATCCCGATCGTGCAGCTCATTCGCACGGCCAAGGACGACCTGATGCATCGCCGGGAGAGCGACGCGTGAAAAAGCGCGATCCCGATCTGCTGCTGTTCCACGCGCCGCTGCTGCGCCAGGGCATGACGACACCCAGCGCAATGCGCGACGTCGTGTGGGCGCTGTTGCCGGCCACGGCCGCGTCGCTGTGGTTCTTCGGCATCAGCGCCGTGCTGGTGCTCGCATCGAGCATTGCCGGCGCCGTGCTCGCGGAATGGCTGTTTGCAAACAAGGAAGCCCGTGGGGAATCGCTGCGCGACTCGAGCGGGATCGTCACCGGCCTGCTGCTCGGTCTCACATTGCCGCCCGGCTTGCCGCTGTGGATGGCCTTCCTCGGCGGCTTCGTCGGCATTTGCCTGGGCAAGGTCATATGGGGCGGACTCGGTCACAACCTGTTCAACCCCGCCCTTCTGGGCCGCGCGTTCCTGCAGGCGACGTTCCCGATCGCGATGACGACCTGGGTGCCAGCGACAGGCGACGCCGGGTTCTTCGCCATCTATCCGGGCAACCTCGCGCTGCCGTTCATGCAGGTGTCCGTCGACGCGATGACGTCGGCGACACCGCTTGGCCTGATGAAGTTCGAGCAGGTCGTGACGCCGCTGAACGAACTGGCCTTCGGCAAGATCAACGGCTCGCTTGGGGAAACCAGCGGCGTCGCACTGCTGCTTGGCGGCGTCTACCTCTGGGCGCGCCGTGACCTCGACTGGCGCATTCCCGTCAGCATCCTCGCGACCGTGATCCTGTTCTCCGCCTGCCTGGGGCTGTTCGACGCCGAGCGCTTCCCGACGCCGTGGTTCTCGGTGTTCTCGGGCGGCCTGCTGCTCGGCGCAATCTACATGGCCACCGATCCCGTCACGTCCCCCGTCACGCCTCGCGGCGCCTGGATCTTCGGCATCGGGGTCGGCGTGCTCGTGATGCTGATTCGCGTTTTCGGCGGCCTGCCCGAGGGTGTGATGTACGCCATCCTGCTGATGAATGCCGCGACTCCGTTGATCGACCGCTACACCCAGCCGAGGGTCTTCGGCCGCGGAATCGAATCGCCATGAACGCGCCGGCTGCCACGGCAAACCCCAGCTCGCTGCGGCTCGTGCTGACGTTAGCGATCGCCGGCCTGCTCTCGGGCATTGCCATCATCGGCATCTACGAGACGACGCTGCCGACGATCACGGCCAACAAAGCGCGCGAGCTGCGCGAAGCCGTGCTCAAGGTGCTCCCCGGGGTCACCCAGATGCAGGCGCTCGTGCACCGCGACGGCGAACTCGTTGTCGTAGCCGAGCCGGCCAAGGATGAGCCCGTCATCTATGGCGGTCACGACGCGCAGGGCGAGTTTGTCGGCTACGCCGTGCCGGCCGCGGGTCCCGGCTTCCAGGACACGATCGCGCTGCTCTACGGCTACAGGCCCGGCGACCGGGAAGTGGTCGGCATGGAGATTCTCGAGAGTCGCGAAACGCCCGGCCTTGGAGACAAGATCTACAAGGATGCCGACTTCGTTGCCGAGTTCAGTGCGCTCCGGGTGGATCCCGAGATTGTCGCCGTCAAGAAAGGCACCAAGACCGGGCCCAACCAGGTCGATGCGATTACGGGCGCCACGATCTCGGCCAAGGCCGTCGTCCGCATCATCAACGAGGCCCACACCGAATGGTCGGAGCGCCTGCCGGCCCCAGGATCTGAACCGATGCTGGAAGCGCCTGATTCGCCCGTCGACGAGGGGGCACAATGAAAGAAAACCTCTCTCGCGAAGAATTCCTCAAGGGCATCTGGCGCGATAACCCGGTGTTCGCGCAGGTGCTCGGCATGTGCCCGATGCTCGCGGTCACCAACTCGGCGATCAATGCCGTGGCCATGGGCATGGCCACGTTCTTCGTGCTCGTGGGATCGAGTTTCCTCGTATCGACGTTCCGCCACCTGATCCCGAAGCAAGTGCGCATCTCCTGCTTCATCATCATCATCGCGACCTTCGTGACGATCGCCGACTACACGCTGCTGGCACTCGTGCCCAAGGTGCACAAGGAACTGGGCGCATTCATTCCGCTGATCGTCGCAAACTGCCTGATCCTTGGCCGGCAGGAAGCGTTCGCGTCACGCTACCCGACGAAACTGGCCGTGATGGACGCCCTGGGCATGGCAAGCGGCTTCCTGCTGGCGCTGTTCTCGCTGGGGGCCGTTCGGGAAATCCTCGGTGACGGCGCGCTGTTCGGCTTCAATCTGTTCGGCGCCAACTTCGAGCCCTGGGTCATCATGATCCTGCCGCCCGGCGGATTCCTGACCCTCGGCGTCATCCTGCTGTTCTTCAACTGGTTCAAGACCAAGAAGGACGAGTTCCTCGAAGATGTCGCGGCGGCGCAGAGGAGCGAGGGCTGATGGACAATCTGCTCTGGATTTTCGTCAGCGCGCTGCTCGTCAACAATTTCGTGTTGACCTACTTCCTCGGGCTGTGCCCGTTCCTCGGCGTCTCCAACTCGCTGGAGACGTCGGCGAGGCTGGGGCTGGCGACGACGTTCGTCATGCTCGTCACGGCCGTGTGCGCCTGGCTGCTCAATACCTACATCCTCGTGCACGCGCCCTACCTGCGGCTGATCAGCTTCATCGTGGTTATCGCCAGCACCGTGCAGTTCATCGAGATGCTCATCAAGAAGCTGAGCCCGGCGCTGTTCCGGGCGATGGGTATCTTCCTGCCGCTGATCACGACCAACTGCGCGATTCTCGGACTCGCGATCTTTGCAACGAACCGCGGCTACGGCTTCTGGGAAGGCATCGTCTATGCGCTCGGGGCCGGCATCGGTTTTACGCTGGCGCTGGTCCTGCTGGCCGGCCTGCGCGAAGAGTCCGAGTTGTCGGACGTCCCGGCGCTGATCAAGGGCACCGCCATGAACCTGATCATCGCCGGCATCCTGTCCATGGCCTTCATGGGATTCGCGGGGTTATTCAGTTCGACATGACGACCTACCTCGCGCCACTGCTTGCCTTCATCGGCCTGTGCGCTTCCTGGGCGGTCTTCCAGCTGTGGCTGGCCAAGGCCGACCCCGAGGCCGCCGAGCGCGGCAACCGCTGCGGCGGCTGCAACGGACAATGCCGGGAGAAGGAGTGCGCCACGCGGGATGCATAGGCGAAACACACGATAGACAGCACGCCTGCCCGTGCTTAACGTGAGGTCATTGCAGACGCAGGAGACGCCGATGCGACGGCAAATGATCGAGGCCCTGAGTTACCCCCGGTTGCTGGTCAGGAACATCATCGACGGCAGGGACTGCCCGCACGACAGCCTGTTCGAGGCGACCAGTGAACGCTGCCGGCAATGCGACATCAACCGCGAATGCCACTGGATGAACTGCCTCGACGAGTTCGCCGACTTCGCCGACAAGCCCACCCACACGATCAACGCATCACTGCGCTACGGCGTCAAGCTGGTCGAGTCGCTGCACAGCGAGTTGCATCACGACGAGACGCTGTGCACGTGCGAAGCCTGCACCTGGGTGCGCGAAGCGCAGCGACTGATCGAGGACTTCGAGCAACACCTGGCGCCGAACCCGTACCGGCCGGCGCACTAGCTAGTGCGGTAACTTGTAGCTGACGTTGTTCTGCCGGACGACGATCAGTTTGCGCCGCTTCATTTCGTTGACGATTTCGTTCAGCTCTTTCTGGTCGAGCTTCGTCGCGAACAGCGAGTTGATCGTGTTTTGCAGCGTTTTGACTTTGCGCGGCCGTGACTGCCCGCGCCCGCCCAGGTTCTTGACGATAGCCGCGATCTGCTCATCGACGCTGGACTTTTCAGACAGCTGCAGCAGCGGAATTTCGCCGAGGTCCTGCTCGCGCTGCACCCGGATCCTGCGTTCCTTGAGGTGCCGGATCAGCGGGTCGAAGCCCTTGTCCTTGCTGATGATATGAAAATACGCGTCGGGCTCGGCCGCGGCCAGCTCGCCGACGTAGTACGCGATATGAAAGTCGAGCGCGTTCTGGCCGGTGCCCGCGATCTTGATGTACTTCGCATCTTTGCCGAGCAATTGCATCGAGTCGGCAAGGTCGAACGGAATTCGCGCCTGGTTCTCGCCAACGAACACGAACACCTTGAACGGGTGCTCGAGCAGCAGCTCGAGATTCTTGGGGTGAACGTTTTCGAAGTCGATCAGAACGTAGTTGGTCGGCATGACGAGTCAGTCCCTTGTTATTCCCCGATGTCCTCATTCCAGAGCCCGGGATTCCGCAGTATGAAATCGCGCATCATGCGAATGCAATCCGCATTGTTCACGACGTCGACCTGCACCTTACGTTCGCGCAGGTAATCCTCCGGCCCCCGGAACGTCTCGTTCTCGCCCACTACGACGCGCGGTATGCCATACAGCAGGATGGCGCCGCTGCACATGTCGCACGGCGATAACGTCGAGTAGAGCGTAGCGTTGCGGTAAGTTTGCGCACTCAACCGGCCCGCGTTCTCCAGGCAGTCCATCTCGGCGTGGCGAATGGCGCTGCCCTGCTGGACGCGCTGGTTGCGACCGCGCGCAATGATCTCGCCGTCGACGACCAGCACCGAACCGATCGGGATTCCACCTGCCGCTTCGCCTTTTCGAGCCTCCTCGACGGCGGCCGCGAGATAGGCGTCCAAGTCAGCGAACCGAAATCGCGGCGTGGATCATCCCTCCAGGCTCGCTTTCAAATCATCGAGCAGCGCCACGTAGATCGGGTGGCAGAACTCGTAGATGGCCTCGTCATTCTCTTGCCAGTTCGAGGTCCATTCGACGCGCGTGCCGCCGGCGATGTGCTCGACCACGACACGCCCGACATAGTTTTTCATCTGGCCGTCGGACAGCGGACCCGGGCCCTCGTCGATGCTGTACGTGAACGTCTTGGAGACATCGTCGAGCATGCGCAGGGTCTCGTGGAACACGCCGTTGAGAACGCGGCCGGCGCCCTTCTGGTCGCCGGACTTGTCCCCCACGACATCGACGCTGGTGACCACGTTCGGCGCCCAGCTCACATCGTGAAAATCCCGGATCGTCTGCCAGACTTTGTCGGCCGGCGCGGCAATCTCGATTTCCTGGAATGTGCTTCCCATGACTCTCTCCCGATCCTCTACCCAGAGTATAGGCCAACGCGGCGTCTGGTAGGATGACGGGACTTTTTCGGAGGGACCTCGCCATGAAAGCCATAACAACACTCACGATCCTGGTCGTTGCCATTTTCGCCTTCAGCCAGCTGCCCGCGGACGGCCACAAAGACAAGAAAGACGGCATGAGAATGACGCACGTGATGATCACTCACGAGGTCGAAGACGCCGACCACTGGCTGGCTGCATGGAGCGGCCCGGACAGCCGTCACAAGCTGTTCAAGGAAAACGGCGCAAAGATGGTGCACACGTTCCAGGATGCGAACAACCCGAACCTGACCGGCCTTGTCGTTTCGGTAGCCGACATGGACAAGTTCATGGCCATGCTGCAGTCAGACGAAGGCAAAGCCGCCGCCGCGGCCGATGGCGTCAGGATGGACACCATGGTGCTGCTCGTCGAGAAAAAACAGGATAAGGGCAAAGGCAAGG
>JASJBB010000031.1 GCA_030066735.1 Woeseiaceae bacterium
ATGCGCATCGCGTTGATCATGTACTGCTGGACCGACTCGGCGCGCTCCTGGGACAGCTTCTGGTTGAGATCGTCACCGCCGAACGAATCGGTATGGCCCTCGATGATCAGCTCGCTGCGCGGGAAGACGTCGATGGCCTTCTCGACCTTGGCAAGCAGGTCGAAGCTCTCCGGCTTGATCTGCGCCTTGCCACTGTCGAAGGTCAGGCCCGTCAGGCGCAGGATGATGTTGTCACCCTCACGAAAAACGCGGGCTTCGGACGGCAGAAACATCTTCTCGACCTGCTCGAACTGCTCCTTGACCCGGGCCTGCGCCTCGAGTCGCTGGATCAGCGCTGCGCGTTCGGCCGTGGCGCCGCCGAGACGCTCGTCCAGCGCCGCCATTTCCTCGGCCATTTCAGCCAGGCGCATTTCGTTTTCGGCGTTTTCCTGGCCGAGCGCCTGGTTTTCGTTGTTCATGTTCTCGATGTAAGCGACCAGTTCCAGCGCCAGCCGGTCCGGGCCGTCTTCCATGTCGGGCACGACGTCGGCGGCTCCGGCAATATCCCGCATCGGTTTTTCCCACTGCAGAACGAGTTCCTCGGCGGTCATGTCGCGATCGCGGACCTTGCGCACGATTTCCGACAGGTAGATCGCATGCTTGGCCTCGTAATTCGCCTGCCGCGCCAGGCTGCGCGGCAGGTCGGTGTCGTAGCGGTTTTCGTTCAGTTCGCGCTCGGCGTCGGCCAGCAGCTGCTTGGCCTTGCCCAGCGTGATCGGGGCGTACCGTCCCACGCGTGCCCGGTCGGCCTGCGCGAGCAGCTGCCGGGTTTCGCTGAGGTACTGCGCCTTGATCGCAACGAGTTCGGCGTCGCGGTACAGGCTGGTGGCCTCGATGTCACGCCGCTTCGAACCCTTGAGATCGCCCCGCTCGAGCAGGCGAATCGCATCGCCGAACTTGCGCTGCGCCTCGGCCCAGATTTCCGGGGCCAGCTGCGGCGCCTTGGCATTGGCCGCGTCCTGGCGGCTCTTCATGACCTGTGCGAGCGCCGTCGAGGCGAGCTCGGCGGCAGTTGTCGCTGTCTTGAAGTGACGCGCGGCGTCGGCGGCGTTCGAGCGCACCGTCTCGATGTTGCGGCCGCGCTCGAGGGCCATCTCGGCGTCCCGGTACTCGTCCATGCCGCGCGAGTAGCTGCGCGGGGCGAGTAGCTGGGCGTCGGCGGCGTCCGCGGCCGCCTTGGCGGCGTCCGCTTCCTTGAAAAACGTCTTGCGAAGTTCGGTGTCCTGGGCGATCGCGCCGGCCGAGGCCAGCAACAGCGCTGCGATCAATACCCAGCGAACGATGGGTTTGTGGTCGGTCATGTATCCCGTTCCTGCAGTGATTCTGACAGAAACCGCCCAAGCGATAGGCAGTTACGGTCGGATATTACATATGCCACGGCGCCAAATCTGTGCGCCGCGTCCCCGAATTGCCGGAATTTTACGCTCGTACAGTTAGATGCGCGAGCCGAAAGTTGCTGCGGCGCAGCATTTCTGTGGTCCGGATTATGCAAAGTCGAAATTTGTGGCCTCCATCACAGATGCCGCGGAGGCCGCCGAGTAGTCTCTGAAGCATGTCCGCGAAGTACTACACACAGTTCATCCTGACCGACGCGCAGTATCGCGGCGGTAACGAGTTCAGCGGTGTGATCGAATTGAGTCAACCGATGGATTCGAATACGGACTCGCGTGACATCGAGGCAATACTTGCACGCAATTTCGACCTGCGCCGCAATGCGGTGAAGCTCGTGAGCTGGTCGCGATTGCACTGAACACTTCTGGCGCGACATCGATTCCCCCTGACTCTCCCGGCCTCGGCCGGGATTTTTTTTTGCGCTACAATGCTCGGCCGCCCGCCCGTATTCAGTAGTGAGATGAGCACCGACAAGCGTTTTCGCGGTATCCCGATTGTCCAGAGTGGCACCAAGTACCAGACCGAGGAGGGATTCTCGGCCATCAAGAACGGCGTCAAGACGCGCCGCGATGCGGAACCCCTGGTCAGGGGCCAGAAGCCCAAATGGTTGCGGGCCAAGATGCCAACGGGCAAGGGGTATTCGGCCGTCAACCAGATCGTCAACGAGCACCGGCTCAGCACGGTGTGCGAAGAGAGCATGTGCCCGAACATCGGCGAGTGCTGGAATGCCGGTACCGCAACGATCATGGTCCTGGGCTCGGTCTGCACGCGGGCGTGCCGATTCTGCGCCGTGGACACCGGCAATCCCAAGGGCTGGCTCGACCCCGAAGAGCCCGCGAACACTGGCCGTGCGGTCGCTCTGATGGGACTGCAATACGTGGTCATTACATCGGTCGACCGGGACGACCTCGACGACGGGGGCGCGGCGCATTACGCGGCCTGCGTGCGCGAGATCAAACGCCAGAACCCGGACACGGCCGTGGAAGCCCTGACGCCCGACTTCGACGGCGTCGAGGCGCATATCGAGACGGTCGTCGATTCGGGCCTTGAAGTGTTCGCGCAGAACGTCGAGACCGTGCACCGGCTTACGCACCCGGTGCGGGACCCGCGGGCCGGCTACGAGCAGACCATCGAGGTTCTGCGCCACGCCAAGCAACACCGACCGGACGTGCTGACCAAGACCAGCCTCATGCTCGGCCTTGGCGAACGCGACAACGAGATCCTGCAAACGATGGACGACCTGCGCGATGCCGGTGTCGATATCCTGACGCTGGGCCAGTACCTGCGGCCGACACCGAATCACCTCGCCGTCGAGCGATACGTCACGCCCGAGGAGTTCGAGCAGTACCGCATCGAGGGACTCGAAAAGGGATTCCTCGAGGTGGTTGCCGGGGCCATGGTGCGCTCCAGTTATCGTGCCGAGCAGGTGCTGCAGAAGAACAACGTCGGCCTGGCCGTATGAGCGAGTTCCTTTTCAACTACGGCCTGTTCTTCGCCAAGGTCCTGACCTTCGTGCTGGGCATTGTCGTGATTATTGCCGTTGCGGCCGGCGCGAGCCGCAAGGCCCACCAGGAAGGCCTCGAGGTAGAAGACCTCAACAAGAAGTACAAGAAGCTGGCCGGCGTTCTGCGCAAGGCCGTGCTCAACAAGGACGAGCGCAAGAAGGAAGCCCGCGAAGAGAAGAAGCGCGACAAGGCCGAGGCGAAGCAGCCGTCGGTCAAGCCGCGCAGTTTCGTGATCCATTTCAAGGGCGATCTCAAGGCCAGCGCGTTGCCGTCGCTGCGGGAGGAGGTCAGCGCCGTGCTCGACGTGGCCGGTGCGGACGACGAGGTCATCGTCTGTCTCGAGAACCATGGCGGCATGGTGCACGAACATGGCCTGGCCGCGTCGCAACTGGTGCGCATTCGTGAGAAAGGCATCCCGCTGATCGTTTGCGTGGACAAGGTGGCCGCGAGCGGCGGTTACCTGATGGCCTGCGTCGCATCGAAAATCTACGCAGCGCCGTTTGCGATCCTCGGCTCGATCGGTGTGCTGGCGCAGATCCCCAATTTCAACCGCATGCTGGACAGCCATGGCGTGGACTTCGAGCAGATTACTGCGGGCAAGTACAAGCGCACCGTGACGATGTTCGGCGAAAACACCGACGAGGATCGCGCCAAGCTCAAGGAAGAACTCGAGGACGTCCATACCCTGTTCAAGGCGGCCGTCAGCGAGTACCGGCCCGACCTGGACCTCGACAAGGTCGCTACGGGCGAGCACTGGTATGGCACGCGCGCGCTCGAGCTCGGGCTGGTCGACGAGATCAGGACCAGTGACGAGCTGCTGACCGAGCGGGTCGCCGACCGGGACCTGTACGCCGTCACCTACCGCATCAAGCAGCCGTTCCAGAAGCGGGTGATGGCCAATGTGGACAGCGCGCTGGAGAAGGCGGACGCCGCCCGCTGGCGCCACAAGTTCGAGTCCCGGCTGCCGCGCTAGGAACCGCCCGCCCTGAAAATTGTCGTAAACTGAAGGAAGTTGGTTGCGGCGCAGAGCCGGGGAAGAACGATGAACACCAGGCGATTCAGGTCAATGGTCCACACGACACTGCTGGCGGGCGCGCTGCTCGGTGCATCTTCCGTGGCGGTGGCTGCATCTGAAGCCGAAATGGAGGCGGAGGCCGCGCGCGAGTTCGCCCGCTACAAGGCCACGTTCCCCCTCACCACCGACCAGGACATCATCGACTACGTGGCCTGCGTGGCCAATGCTGTCGTGACGTCCCTCGAGCCGCCCGACAGCGAGCTGAACTGGGAAATGGCGATCCTCGAGACCAACGAACTCAACGCGTTCGTCATGCCCGGCGGCAAGATCGTGATCTTCGAGGGCATCATGCGCGCCGCGCGCGACCAGCACCAGCTGGCGGCGGTCATCGGCCACGAAATCGCCCACGTCACGGCGGAACACACCAAGCGCAAGCTGCTGCAGGGCGGCAAGGGCATGGAGATCGGCATCCAGGTGGCGGCCGTTCTGCTCGGTGGCGGCAACTACGGGGCTCAATACACGGCCCATGAGATGCTCAATCAGGGCGCCATGTACGGACTGCTGCTTCCCTACAAGCGCAGCCAGGAAACCGAGGCCGACGTCATCGGGCTGGAGTACATGGCCAAAGCCGGCTTCGACCCGCGCGCCGCCGTGCCGCTGTGGCAGAACATGGCAGAACAATCGGGCGGTGAGAGGCCGGCGGAATTCGCATCAACTCACCCGTCGCCGGACAACCGGATCGAATCGCTGATCTCGCAGTGGGTCGAGGTGTTGCCGTTGTATAATCAGGCGCATGCCGAAGGACGCATCCCCGACTGCCCGACTCCCGAGGTGGTGCTCAACCGCTACCAGGAGTAATTCCCCATAACAGCCCGGCTCGCATTGCTGCTGCCGCTGGCCTTCGTTGGCGGCTGTTCGTCGCTACAGGATTTTTTCGGAGTGGCGCCCAATGAGGGCCGCGTAGAGGTCGTCGTGCCGTTGGCCGAGCGGCCCGTCGAAGACCCGCTGCCTGGCAATCATTTTGTGCTCGAATCGCCGGATCAGTCGGTTGTCGGCGAGCCGCAGGTCGTGTTCACGCGCGAGACCGACACGCTGTCGGACCTGGCGCGCGCCTACGGCCTCGGCTATGACGAGCTGGTTGCCGCCAATCCGGACGTCAACCCCTGGTTGCCGGGCGCGAATACGCCGGTGCTCCTGCCGACACAATTCGTAATCCCGGACGTGCCGCGCGAAGGCATCGTCCTCAACATCGCCAGTAAACGCCTGTTCTATTTTCCACCCGTGGCAGAAGGCCGGCCCGTTCTCGTCAAGACGTTTCCGATCGGCATCGGCCGCGTTGGTTGGGAGACGCCACTCGGCGCGACCTCGGTCGTCGCCAAGGCCAGGGACCCGCACTGGTACGTGCCGTTATCGGTGCGGCAGGAACACGCAGAACTCGGCGACCCGTTGCCGTCCGTCGTGCCGCCCGGGCCAGATAACCCGCTCGGGCACCGCGTCCTCAAGCTCGACATGCCGGGTTACCTGATTCACGGCACTAACCAGCCGTACGGAGTCGGCATGCGGGTCAGCCACGGTTGCGTGCGGCTGTACCCGGAGAACATCGAGTACCTCTATGAGCTTGTCGAAATCGGCGAGGGTGTCACGATCATCAACGAGCCCTTCCTGTTCGGCCAGCGAGACGGCGTACTGCATTTCGAGGGTCATGCCCCGCTCGAGGACGACACGGTCGATCCGCAGGATCGCCTGGACCTGCTGCTCGAACACTGGAATGGGCAGTTACCCAGGGGTTTTTCCGACCGCGAGATTGCGCGGGTCAAGGCGGCGGCCGGCGCTGCGGCAGGAGTCCCGCTTCGAATCGAGGCGCGCCGGGCGGATGACCCGCTGGCACGCGCGCGAGTCGTCCATAATGTCGTCGAGGTGGACACCGAGGCGCCGACGCTGGCGGAGGTGCGCGAGATGATCGACGAGGCCGTGCGTGAAGCCGAGGAAGACGCCGCAGCGGTCCCGCCCACCGCGCAGAGCGTCCAGTAGTTGCCTGGGGTGTAGCGAGTCCTTACTCGACCAGGTCCGCCTTGATCCAGATGCCAGCGGCGTCCTTCCCCCGGGTTGAATAAGTGGTCCCGATACCGGTTTCCGACCGCTCCACCTGCTCGGTGACGCTACCGACAAGCAGCCACTCCCCGAGACTTCCGGTAATCGTGGTAGCCGCCGCCTGGGTCTCGACGTTGCCGCCGCCCGTGTCGCTCGGTGAATTCTTGAACGGGCTGACCTCCAGCGTCACGTTGTCGCCGCGGATGCGCGGGAGCACATAAAACCCCGTTACCACATCCCGGTATTCGACAGCGCCCGCGACCGCCCGGCGACCCGCAAACGCGGCGCCGTAGAAATAGGGGATTTGCTCGCCGGTTTCTATGTACGCTTCCTTGCCTTCCGTAACTCGTACCTGGTGGATTGGATTGTCTCTCAGGCTCTGTTGCGTACTAATGCCGTCGACACTGACGCTGCCGCCCGACGTGCCGTAGCTGGCGCCTCCACCTTCGGCCCGGAGCGTGGCGCGGGCGGCGAATTCTCGCAGAGTGCTTGCGCTTCCCTGGAACACCGATACCTGCAGTGTTCTTGCAGGGGTGTCCAGCATGTCGATTATGCTGCGCACGCGCGCCGCGGTCTCGGGCGACGATTGCAGGAACAGTTTGAATCCGGTGCCGGTTATCGCGTTACCCGGCTCCAGCATCGGCTGAACGATGGGTATGACTTCCTCCGCCGGACGGTGCTGCAGCTCTATGACAGACACGGAATCTGCCTGCGCTGCCGATACCAGCAGCAACAGGCCGAGCGGTTTGAGTAGCGTCCTCATCGCCTGATTAGTCTACTCCAGCGGGAGACCGGCCCGCTACGGCCGCAGGGCACCGTCCATGGGGCGAATACTCAAGCGCCGGCGTTTCCGGCCGATACCGGTGGGAGGATTTTCATTCAGGCCGGTGTATGCCCTACATCAACTATTACTCAAAGACCGAGCCAAAGGTCTGGATACGCAAGATCCTGCTCCCGGACAGAGCATCGGAGGAGGAGCGTGAATTCCGCCGCTACTTCCAGCGGCGCACGGTACCCATGGCGCAGATAGCCATGCTGATCGGGTTTGTTCTCGTAACGGCTGTTTGTATCTTCGACTGGATGCTCATGCCCGCTGAATTCTCCGTGCCTGTCATCAAGCTGCGTGCAACCTCGATGCTCGGCGTACTGGCGATCGCGTTCACCTTTTCCCTGGCGCGCCCCGAGGATCCCCGCTTACCCTATGTGGTCATGGTGACCGGAGCGGTGGTCGGCTCCGCCACCGTCGTGGTGGGTGCTATTGCTGCCCGGTCAGGCACACCTTTTGTCGTCTGGGGCACGATTTTCACGACGTTCTTCGTGTACCTGGTGCTGGGCCTGCGCTTTCGCCAGGCAACGATTGCCGGCTGGCCGCTATTCCTGACTTTTGTCGCGGTGGGCCTGGCGTTCGACGCGCCGGCCTCAAGGATGGCATACGGCACCCTGTTCCTGCTGTTTGCGAACCTCATCGGGATGTATGCCAGTTTCCTGTTCGAACTGGACGCGCGTGAGCTGTTCCAGAAGAAAAAGCTCCTGAAGAAACTGGCCCGGACAGATGGCCTGACCGGCGTGGACAACCGGCGCAGCTTCGATGAGCATTTCGAGAACGCCTGGAAACAGGCGCGCCGCGAACAGCAGGCGATTGCGGTCGTGTTGGCCGACATCGACTTTTTCAAGCTCTACAACGACTGCTACGGACACGCATCGGGCGACGAAGTAATCCAGGCGGTAGCCGGCAGCCTGGCCAGCTCCATACATCGACCGCTGGACCAGGTCGCCCGTTACGGCGGTGAGGAGTTTGTCATCGTTCTCTACGGCCCGACGGAGCAGTATGTTCGCGATTACGCGGACGAACTGGTGACCAATATCGCGGCGCTCGAGATCGAGCACAAGGGTTCGGATTTCGCCAAGGTCGTCACTGCCAGTGTTGGCGCCGCCATCGCCCGTCCTCATGAAACGCAGCAGAGCGAGCAGCTGGTTCGCGCCGCCGACGACGCCCTGTATGAATCCAAATCGCAGGGTCGCAATCGCTCGACCGTTCGCAGCCTCGGCAGGCCGGTACGCCTGGCAGGACCACAATTGGCCTCAGGATTCGGGGGTTCCGGCCGATAACCGATATGTCCCCTTGAGGAAGACGGTAGCCGCGTGCCCGCCAGAAAACTAGAAAACTATCTCGATACCGGTTCGTTAAACCTGTTCGCCCGGCAGATCCAGGAGACGTTGGACAATGTCATCTCGGTTGCCATACACGACAATGGCGGCCAGCTTGCCTGGGCGGGTCCCGGCGGCGACGCGCGCGAGCACTGGAGCGTGTCGCCGTTCCTGCGCGAGCCCGTACCGGGGCTCGGTTTCTGCGAGCGACTCAGCAACAGGAACTTCGTCTACGTGTTCTATCTCGGCGGCGAAGGCAGCGAGCACCCGATGGGGACCGTGAGCATTCAAATTGATGCGTCGCACCCGACGAGCCTGGAGTTCGCCTACGCCGAAGTTGCTCCAGTCCTTGCCTGCATCGATCGGCAACTGGAGATCAACTCCGAACTGTCGTCGATTCGCCGCGTATCCAGGGAGGGGCGCAGGGGGCTCGACCTGCTCGTCAGGCTCGACGAAATCGACAGCAAGGAAGAGGTTGCCGAACAGATACGCACGATGCTGCAACTCTCGGCCAAGCATTTTGATGCCGAGATGGCCGCGGTGCTCCTGCCCGACCTGGACATTCAGGATACCTGGCCGTTCAATCTGCTGGACGAGGAGTCGGCTTCGAAAGCTGTGATGACGATGCTCGGCTCTTTGATGGCGGCCGCCAAGACGCATCGCAAGGTACTCGTGTCGGATGCGAACGAGACGCTCCGCGCTGTCGCCGACCTGGGCAGCCAGAAGCCGAAGGTGCTGTGTTGTCCGGTCATGAATTCGAAGGACGACGTCATCGGCATCCTCGTGCTGGCTGGACAGACGCGGTTTTCACGCGACCACATTCGGCTTGCGAGGGCGATCTGCGTCAAGTTCAACACGCTTGTCAAATCGGCAAGCCAGAATGGCAACAAGGACTACACCAGGCACACGCTACTGAACTTCATGGACAGGGCGCTGCGGTCCGACCCGGATCAAAGTCACGCGCTGCTGTATGTGGATGTCGACCGGCTCCATGTGGTCAACGACAGCTACGGCCATCTCGCGGGAGATGTGGTCATCGAGCACGTGCGCAATGTGATCGATGAGTTCGCCAATAAGGATGACGCTGTCTCGCACCTCTCCGGCGATTGTTTCGGCCTGTTCCTTCACGGCGCCGACGAGGACGCTGCACTCGACAGGGGGCACCTTGTCCTCGACACGCTGGCGCGCAACCCCGTGACCTTCGAGATGGTGAAAATGGACATATCGGCCAGTATCGGGGTCGTCATCCTGCCGGGCGTCGCCAAGAACCCCGCAGCAGCGCTGAACACGGCGGAAATGGCTGCGCGATCGGCGAAGGGCCGCGGCGGAAACCGCTGTGTGCTGTTCCAGGATGCCGATGCCAGCGTCGCGCGGCGCCGCACCGACCTGGACCAGGTCAACGATCTGCAATATGCCCTGATCCAGGACCGCTTCGAGCTGCATGCACAACCGATCGTCTCGCTGCGGGACAATGGCGGGCCCGCCCGCTATGAAATTCTCATACGCATGATCGACGAGGCCGGCAAGTCGAACTCCTCCGCGGCGTTCATTCCCGCGGCCGAACGCTACCAGATGATGTCTGCCATCGATCGCTGGGTTATCAGGACGACACTCGATCAACTGGGCGTCGCCGACAACACGGTCGAAGTGAACCTGACCCGCTTCGGCATCAACCTGTCGGCACAGTCGCTTGCCGATGACGACCTTTGCGATTACATCGAAACCTGCATCTCGGAGAGCGGGATTTCACCGGATTCGCTGTGTTTTGAAATTACCGAAACCACGGTGGTTCGTAACCTCGAGCGCGCCCGGCGATTCATCCGGCGCCTGCGGAAACTCGGCTGCATGGTGGCGCTCGACGATTTCGGCACGGGCTATTGCTCCTTCGCCTACCTCAAGGACCTGCCGGTTCACTACGTCAAGATCGACGGCGTATTCGTGCGCGATGTGTTGCTCAACCCGCTGTCGGAGGCAATCGTGACGTCGATGGTGGAGATCGCCAAGGTCATGAATGCACTGACCATAGCGGAACACGTCGAAAACGAACTGATATTCCGGCAGATAAAGAACCTCGGCATCGACTTCGCCCAGGGATTCGCAGTGGGCCAGCCGGCGCCGCTCGCGACCGTATTGTCGCAGCTCGGCACGCCGATCGTGCTGGACTGCGATGACGATGATTCGTCGGCGGCGGGCTAGCATGGCAATCTGAATCCCGAGAGCTACACTTCATGGTGAAGACCAGGGACCTGGAGCGAACCATGAGCCTCGATATCCGGATAGAGCAACAACCGCCACTGCACGCGCTCGAGATCACGAAGAACGCACCGATGTGGAAGATCCCGCAATTGCTCGGCGATGCCTTCCCACGCATCGACAAGCAGATTACGGCACAAGGCGGCGATCGCGCCGGCGCGCCCTACGTGCGCTACATGGAGATCGACTGGCAGCACATGCGAAACTGCGGACCGCTCCGGATGCTGTGGTCGATGCTGACCTCGAAACAGCCCATGCGGATCGGCATGGCCGTGGACGCGCCGGTCGAGGGTGACGGCGATATCGAAGCCGTCGCGATCGAGTCCCTGACGTGTGTACGGACGATTCACAGGGGGCCTTACCAAAAGGTCGGCGACACCTACAAGGAGATCGTCGACTGGGCCGAAGCGAACGATGTCGAACTCGCCGACTACACGATGGAAAACTACATCAACGATCCGACGACAGTGGCGAAGGAGGACATCGAGACCCTGATCCTGATTCCTGTCACTAATGTGCCGGCAGGAGCCGAAGACACGGCCGGGTAGGCCTGCAAGGCGGCCGTTCGCGCCGCCCAGTTGTTACAAAATTTCTCGTTATGTTAAATGCGCTCACCTCGCAGGTGTGGCACTGTGAATGAGACTCGTTCTAAACCGGCGTGTCATTCAACAACCTGACATCGGAACCGCCAGCGATCGCCAACGGATCTTTGGCACGGGGATCTTGCGTCCCTGCCGAGCAACAATAACAAAGGAGGCTCGTGTGTTTTCATTCAAAGTCCGCCGAACGGCGGTCACGCTTTTTGGGGTCCATGCTCTTGTTCTTCTCGGCGCGAATGCTCGCGCCGATGTCGTTTTTGGAGATGGGGCCCAGGTGTTCGACCAGACACCGAATATTGGCGACTTCGTGCTGGTGTTCAATGGGCCCCAGTCGATAGCCGGTGACTATACGGCGCCGGAGGCAGGCTTCGTTCGTTTGCTGCATTTCTTCAACGATGCGTCACTCACGGTGAACGACACCTCTACGCTCCGCGCCGGGTTCGGGATCTTCACGACATCCACACCCACGCTCGATTTCAATTCATCGGTGACAGTCATCGATCCGGGCAGTCGCATCGAAATCGGCTCCGATACGTTCCGCACGGGCAGCATTCGACTCAATGGCAAGGGCGACTTCGACATCCTGGACGGCGGCGTCGTCAACTGGATTGAACCGAACAACTGTGACGGCGGTTTCCAGACCTGCGACATCCTGATCGGAGCAACGCCCGGGTCCAATACCGGCATACGCGTCATCGGCAACGGGTCGTTGCTGGATGCGTCGAATACCGGCGGTCGGCTGTGGGTTGGATACCGTCCCAGTCCCGTCTCGTATGACCCCGTCGATCCGCCGGGTGGCCCCCTCGATTCCGAGGACTTCTTCGTGGTGGCGGACGGTGGCACGGTCCTGTCTAACGGCGGCGGTATTGGCGTTGGTTTTGAACCGGCATTCGAAGGCGACGAATGGAGTCCGGCAATTGGTTTCGTTCAGGGCACTACCTTGATTGACAATGGTGCGTGGTTCATCTCGCAGGGCGACATCGAGAATGATGCCGTTCTGAATATCGCCGAGGGGGACGGCGGCAGTGGCAACCTGTTCGTGGTCAACGGCGGCTTGCTCGATGTCACGGCCGATCCCGGCTCCGAGGCGGGCATCTTCATGGGGCAGACCGCAGACGGCGACATCACCGCAGGCGGATCCAGCCTGCTGCTGATCGACGGCGCTGGCTCGACGGTGAACGTCGACGACAACGCCGACTTCGTCGGCGGCTCACGCATCGCGAACGGCTTTGTGACCGTGCAGAATGCTGGTGCGGCCGCGCTCGATTCCACTATCCTCGTCGTCAGCGGCAACTCGGGCGCCCCGCTGTCGCAGTTCAACACGGACCTGGCATTCAATGCGGCGGGCGTAACCGGCCTTGCGAACATCAACCTGGACGTCCTGTCCGGTGGCAGCGTCACCATTACCGATGCGGATGCCCAGGGCATCAGCGCGCTCATTATCGGTCAGACGCCTGGAGGGCTGCCGACTGAATCTGCCTCCGTACGGGTAAGCGGTGTCGGCTCGAACATTACTGTCAGCAATGATCCGGCTCTTGCGAAGATCCCGCTGGATGCGACCGAGTTCGGTCTGCCCATTGTCTCGAACATTGGCACCGGCTCAATGGACATTGAAGCCGGGGGTTCCGTCAACTTCGACAATGGCGATTTCGTTATCGCGGCTCGGGCAGGGGACGCGGCGACCGTCCTCGTTAACGGCGGCTCACTTGACGCCGACCGGGTCGTCATCGGCTGGGCAGACTTCGAGACCGGCATTGTCAGCGTCGACGCCAGCAGCGGTGCTTTGACCCTCGACGATGGAGTAGTCACCGGTGACGTGATTGTCGACGATAACGGCCTGCTCAATGGTATCGGCAGCATCAATGGCACGCTGTTCGGCGAAGGCGGGACCATCTCAATCGGTCTGTCTCCCGGGACGATCACCGTGGACAACCTGGTGCTCGCAGCGGGGACCGAACTCATCATGGAACTGGCGCTCAATCCTGACGGATCCATCAACACGGCGACCAGCGATACCATTATCGCCACGACCGGCGGGATCGACCTGTCCGGTGGCAGCGTGACGTTTGAGTTGAGCTCGGCGGATCCGGCAACCAGCCTCGATGAGATTATCGGCGGCGGCACTGTCCTGTCGGTTGTCGACGTGTTCGAATCGCCGGAGGAAACGGTCATTGCCGAATTCGACGTGACCGACCCTACTGGCAGCATTTCCGACGAAGCACTTGAACAGCAGATCGCCGTGGTCAGCTTCCAGAAGTCGGATTGCAAGAAGGGCGGCTGGAGGTCTTTGAGCAGGCCGGACGGCTCAGGCTTCAAGAACCAGGGGCTTTGCATACGCTACGTGAATACCGGCAGGTAAGGTGATTCGGAGCAGGCCCGCCACGGGCCTGCTCCCGACTTGCCAACACCCGGATCGTCAGTCCAGGTAGCGCTGGAAAGCCTCGGGCAGGCGCGCCAGGTCCACGTCCGTACCCGGATCGGGCAATGCTCTCGAGTTGTAGGTGTTCCAGAACATCACCTTGCCGCCCGCTGCGGCAAGCTCGTCGAGCAGGGCCGCGAAGGCTTTGCCCGTGTACGTCGATTCGAGTTGCAGCCCCAGTTGTTGCTTAGCCAGCTCGACAGCGGCGTCCGTTTTCTCGTTCGACTTCGCATAGCCGTCGCCCAGGTAGCCCTCGCGGAACACGTAGTTCGCCCGGTCTGCGAGATCCTGCGGAATCGTATTGTCGAGACGGTTGAGCACACCGGCCGTCTTCTCGAGCAGGCGCCTCATGGCCAGCGGGCTCGACATGAAATCCTCGGTGACCTGGACGGCCTGGACCTCGGTGGCCAGGCCCGCAAGTGCGAGTCCGAGCGCCAGTCCGGCGGCCGTCGCCATCGTGCCATTGGCGACGTACAGGCGCTCTGGCATGCCGATGTCGCCGGCGTCGATCTGTGCGGCCAGTTCGAGGCCGGCCGCGACGAAGCCCACGGCGCCGAGCCAGTTGGAGCCGCCGGGCGGGATCAGGAAAGCGCGGCGGCGCCTGAGGTGCTTGCGCAGTGTCGCGACTCGGCTGGCGCGGTTGCCGCCATAGCGTATGATCTCCGTGCCGTTGGCAAGGTGCAGGCGCAGCGTCCGCGCGATCGTCGGTGTGGTAGCCTGGTGCGACAGGAAGCAGGTGCATTCATAACCGAGTTCGCGCGCATAGAGCGCTGTTGCCAGCGCGTGGTTCGAGCCAACCGTGCCGAAAGTCGCGACGCGTTCGGCGCCCCTCTTGCGCGCCCTGTGCAGCAGGTATTCGAGCTTGCGGACCTTGTTGCCGCCGTAGAGCCTGCCCGTCAGGTCGTCGCGCTTGATGGCGACCTGGAACGTGTCGTTACCGAGCCGTACCGGCATCGATTCGACAGGAGTGGGCAGGTCGGCGAGGCCGATCTTCGGAAGCTGCTGCGCGAGCCGCGGCCAGGCATCTGCCAGGAAATCGCTCATCGTTAGCATACTAGCGAAATTCACATTAGAATCGAGACCACCTCTGACTGACTGTATCGGAGACATGCGTGTCGGATGCAGTTGACCGTGGCATCACGGTCACCGAAATGGCGTTGATGGGCGAGTCCATCGACGTGTCGCCCGAAACCACGGCCGCGTTTGTTGGCCGTGCGCTCCGTGGCCCCCTCAATCAACCGGTCCTCGTTCGCGACTTCGGTGAGTTTCGCCGTCGCTTCGGCGCGTCGTGGTCGCGTTCGAGCCTGGGCCCTGCGGTGCAGCAGTTTTTCGATCACGGCGGCAAGCAGCTGTACGTGGTGCGAGTGGCTAACAATGCGCGCGGCGCGATGCTGTGCCTGCCGGCCAGCGGTTCGGCACTGGTGCTGCGCGCGGTCGAGCCGGGCTCGACCGAACACATCCGCGCGGCCGTCGACTATGACGGCATCGAGGAGGACAACGAGGCGCTGTTCAACCTGACGTTGCAGCGCATCGACCCGTCGACGGGTCACGTTATCGACCAGGAAACCTACCGGCGTTCGAGTTACCTGCCCGACGACGAGTCGTTCATTGGCGATAGCCTGCTGACATCGGCGCTGGCGCGCGCCGAAAACCCGTACCCGGCTCACCGGCCCGAGCCGACGCAGGGCATCGGCGCATCGCTGCAATCCGGTTACGTCGAAAAAGTGCAGGCCGGCGTTGATGGCCAGGAGCTGACCGACTACGACCTCGTGGGGTCGCGGCGCTCCCAGACCGGGATATTCGCCCTCGAGCCGCTCAGCCGCCTGGACCTGGTGTACCTGCCGCCGCCCGGCAAGAACCGCGACCTCGGCCCGGCATCATTGCTCGCGGCGGAACTGTTCTGCCGCGAACGCGGCGCCATGCTGATCGTCGATCCCCATGGCGGCTGGACGACGACCGCCAAAGCAATCGACGGGGTGCGCCGCCTCGGGCTCGCCAGCCCCAACGCGATGACTTATTTCCCGCGCATGCTGCCTCGCGAAGGCGATGGAGGTCCTCGCGCGGTGGGTGGCGCGATCGCGGGGCGCCTTTGCAAGCAGGATCGCGCTGCAGACGGTGCAATGGTCGCTGCGGCCGGTGGCCTGAACTTGTCACGCGGCCTGGTGACCGCTGTCAGCGTGGAACCCGAAGACATCCACACGCTGATGCGGGAAGGACTCAATCCGATCGTCAACGGCCCGGCCGGACGCGCGCAGTTGTTGCCGTCCGTCACGCTGGGCGGTGGCGGCGAGACCCAGCGGCAATTCGCGAGCCTGGGCGTTCGGCGGCTCTGCCTGCGGATCGTCAACGCCATCGACCTCGGTACCCGGTGGGCCGCGTTCGAAGCCGACTGCGATCGGGTCGAACGCCGCGTGCGTATACAGGTCAGGGCCTACCTGGCCGCGATGGCGAGCATCGGGATGCTGGCATCGGAACGATTCGCCGTGGACTGCCACGTTTCGCATCGCGGCCTGACGATACTGGTGGCATTCCGGCCGCCGGGCTGCGTTGATCCGGTGTCGTTCACGCTGCACCAGGGAGCAACGGGCTGCCGGGTCGCGACGACGGCCTTTCCCCCGGTTATGGAAAACTGCGCGTAGGAGCGCGCACACATTGCGCTTAGAAAGAAACGGCCGGTGAATCCATAGCCTGTCATATGCGCATCCATCTCATGCCACCAAACATACGGGAGGGGCTATGAGAGACAGTGATGCTCTGGAAAACAACCCATACGTCTCACGCTCGGCGCTCGCGGCCCTGCATGGCGAGGTGTATGGCTGGGCTCTCTCCCGATGCGACTTCAATCACGCGGCAGCGGAGGACCTCGTGCAACAGGCGTACGTTGAATTACTGAGTGGCAAGGCGCGCTTCGACAACAAGTCGAGTCTGAAAACCTTCGTGTTCTCGGTGGTGCAGAACCTGGCAAGAGGCCGGTTCCGGCGCCTGTCGTCACGGCTGCGCCTGGTCAGGACGTACCAGCAGGATGTCGCCGGCCAGACCGTCGACCACGGCGAGCACCATGTCGACGATGGCGTCTGGCGTGCCGTGCGGGCGCTGCCAGCGCGACAGCGTGACGTGATCGAACTCGTTTTCTGCCGCGACCTGACCGTGGAGCAGGCCTCGGCAGTGATGGGAGTGACGACGGGAACCGGGCGCACCCACTACGACCGCGCGAAAAAGGCGTTGCGCGACCGGCTGCGCGACTGGGTGGAGGAAGAATAATGCCAACAACAGACGACACACTGCGGCGCCGGGTTCGTGAGGCCTGGCCTGACCCTTCACAGCCCCCGGCATTCGAGGCTGCCTGGGCAGCCGCGGAGCAACGGCGCGGTGGCCGGCGTTATGGCTATGGCCTCGGGGCGGCCGCGGCAGCGGTAACGGCTGCCGCGATCATTCTTATCAGCAGCGGGACGCCGCCGGCCGAAAGCTACGTCGAAGTTGCCGACCTGATGAACTCGACCTACTGGGCGGCGCCGTCGGACGTGCTGTTGCCCGAAAGCGAATTTGACATATACCAGGATTTGCCGGAGCTGTTCGAGTCAACCGATCCGGCTGGAGGAGCGTTGTTATGAAGAAGGGATTATTGATTTTGCTGGCCTGCACGTGCCTCGGGGCAGCGGCGGTCGGCGCCAAAGAGCCAAAGGATGACGTGTTTAAAGGAAAGCTCTTTGCGCCGAATGTTATTCTCGGGAACCAGGCTGAATTAGGGCTTAGTAAACAACAGTTTACGGAGATAAAGCGCGCGGTGGTGGACGTCCAGGCCAACGTCGCGGAGTACGAATGGGACTTGCGCGAGGCGTATCAGAACGTCCTCGCGGAACTGGACCGGACGCCGATCGACCAGGAGCAGGTGCTGGAGTACGTAGACGCGGCGCTGCAGGCCGAAAATGAGGTCAAAAAGCTACAGGTCGGGATGCTGATACAGCTCAAGAACCTGCTGACGGCGGAACAGGTGGCTTACCTCGAGTCCATACGCGACTAGACAAGGAGTCGCGCAGGAAGGGTACGACGATATGCAGACGAAACTGATTTCATTACTCGCGGCACTAATGCTCGGCATCGCCGGTTGCGGCGGCGGCTCCGGAGGCGGAGGGGGCGGAGAGCCACCGCCGCCACCACCGCCAATAACCACGGCCGAGGCCTTCCAGTTCCTGAACCAGGCAACGTTCGGCGCGACCGAGGCAGAGGCGCAGCGCGTTATCGGCATGCGCTACGAAGCCTGGATCGACGAGCAACTGGCCCAGCCGGCATCGCTGCAGCTGCCGCACGTCCAGTCGCTGCCGCTGCCGCAGTTCATCGGCGAGCTGCAGAACGATCGCGTCGACATCTGGTTCCGCAACGCACTGCATGGCAACGACCAGCTGCGCCAGCGCGTGGCGTTCGCGCTCTCGGAAATCATGGTGGTTTCGCAGCTCGGCGTGCTCAACAACTACCCGTACGGGCTGTCGAGCTACTACGACACGCTGGCGGTCAACGCCTTCGGCAACTACCGGGACCTCATCGAGGAAATCACGCTGCATCCGGCGATGGGCATCTACCTGAGCATGCTCGGCAACGAGAAGCCCGACCCGGTCAATAACATCCGGCCCGACGAGAACTATGCCCGTGAACTCATGCAGCTGTTTTCGATCGGTCTCGTCGAGCTGAACATCGACGGTACGGTCGTGACCGACGGCCAGGGACAGCCGATACCGACTTACGACCAGGCGGTGATCGAAGGCTTCGCGCATGTCTACACCGGCTGGCACTTCGCGGGCTTCGCCGACTTCCAGCAGGCGTTCCCGACGCTGCTCAACCAGGTCGTGCCGATGCAGCTGTACCAGCCGTATCACGACACGGGCGCCAAGACGCTGCTGAACGGGTTCACGGTGCCCGCGGGCCAGAACGGCAACCAGGACCTGGCGATGGCGCTCGACAACGTCTTCAATCATCCGAATGTCGGACCGTTCATGGCCAAGCGCCTGATCGAACGCCTGACCACGAGCAATCCCTCACCCGCCTATGTCGAGCGGGTTGCGCGGGTCTTCAATAACAACGGCTTCGGCGAGCGCGGTGACCTCGGGGCCGTCGTCAAGGCGATCCTTCTCGATCCGGAAGCGCGCGCTACTGGGGCTGAGACATCCGGCAAGATCAAGGAGCCATTGTTGCGGCTGACCCAGCTATTCAAGGCTTACGACGCGACCTCGCAGAGCGGCGGCTACCCGCTCGGCTTTATTTACATCGTGTTCGGGCAGGGACCGCTGCAGTCGCCGTCGGTCTTCAATTTCTTCAGCCCGTCCTACGCGCCGCCGGGCGAGATTCGTGACAACGGCTACGTTGCGCCGGAACTGGAGATTGCGACCGAGTACCTCAATACCTACGTCACGAACTACATGTTCTTCCAGGCGTTCGGGCTCAACCAGACGAATACGGAGCTGGACCCCGATGACGTCTACATCGACTTCTCGGAAGAGATGGCGATTGCCGGCGACGTCGATGCGCTGATTGACATGGTGGCCGACAAGCTCCTTGGCGGCCAGATCAGCACCACGTTGCGCAACGAGACGGCCGGCATGCTGGCGCTCATACCGGACACCGATCCGGCGCTGCGCGCCGCGGAGACGATCTACCTCATAACGACTTCACCCGAGTACGCTTACCAGCGGTGACCACGATGACCAAGATGAATCGAAGAGACTTCCTGAGAACCAGTGGCGCCGCCGCGGCTGCCGCCTCATTCGCCGCGACGCCCGGCCTCGCCTGGTCGCAGGGTGTTGGCACGACCGCGCCGTTTCCCGACTACAAGGCGCTCGTGTGTGTCTTCATGTTCGGCGGCAACGACTCGTACAACATGATCGTTCCGAACACGACGGCCGAGTACAACGTGTACGCAGCGTCGCGGCAGAACCTGGCCATTGCGCAGCAGGACCTGTTGCCGATCAATCCGACGTCGCAGGCGCCGGGCAGCAACCCGTTCGGTTTTCATCCCAGCATGCCGGGCATGCAGAACCTGTTCGAGACCGGCAAGGCGGCCGTCGTCGCCAACGTCGGGCCGCTGGTCGAACCGACCACGCGCGACCAGTTTTTCAACCAGTCCGTGATCCTGCCGTCGCAGCTGTTCTCACACAATGACCAGCAGGACCAGTGGCACTCGCTGAAGGGCGCAGGCACAAGTAAGACGGGCTGGGCCGGGCGTATCGCGGACCTGATCAGGGTCAGCGTGGCCACGCAGGAGATGGCGACCAATGCGTCGCTGTTCGGCACCAGCCTCTGGCAGTCAGCCGACGAGACGATCGCCTACGTGATGGGCCAGACCGGACCGCTGCCGTTCACGGGCTTTTCCGATGATCCCAATGACATCACTTACGACCAGAAGCAGGCGTTCCTGCGGATTGTCGAGGCGCAGTACGGCTCCATCTACGAACGCGCGTTCGCGGACATCCAGCAACGAGCGATTGCGGCAGCGGATTCGGTATCGGCCGCCATCGATTCGGCGCCGGTGCTCAATACCGCGTTCCCGAACTCGCCGCTGGGGCGCCAGCTGGAGACCGTGGCCCGGCTGATCGGCAGCCGCGACCAGCTGCAGATGCAGCGGCAGATCTTCTTTGTCGCGACCGGCGGTTTCGACTCGCACGACGACCAGAACCAGAACCAGCCGGGCCTGCTTGGCGGTATCTCGGACGCCATCACGGCGTTCTACGATGCAACGGTCGAGCTCAACGTCGCCGACGCCGTGACCACGTTCACGCAGTCGGATTTCGGCCGCACGCTGACGTCCAACGGTGATGGCACGGATCACGCCTGGGGCGGCAATCAGCTCGTCGTCGGCGACAGCGTCGCGGGCAGGGACTTCTACGGCACCTACCCGCTGTTGCAGATCGACGGCCCGGACGACGTCGGTGGCGGGCGCATGATCCCGACGACATCGGCTGACCAGTTCGCCGCGACGCTCGCGACCTGGTTCGGCGTACCCGACATCGATCTCGATATCGTGGCCCCGCACATCGGCAATTTCGTGCAACGCGATCTCGGTTTCATGGTCTGATACCCTCAGTTCCCGATTACCTGGGGGTAGATTCAATGAAATCCGTCACTGCTGCCGCGCTGGCAGTTGCCCTGCTGGTTGCTGCATGCAGCAAGGAGCAGCCCGCCGCAGAGCCTGCGGCCGAATCGCCGGCGGCCGCCGCTCCGGCTGATACGCTGCACGCCTTGTTCGACGAGTTTTTCGAGCGCGGGCTCGAAATGAACCCGGTTCGCGCATCGTCGATTGGCGATTACCGCTTCAACGACCAATACGCGAACTCGCTCGGTCCCGAGCACCGCGAAGCGAGTCGCAAGATGGACGAGGAGTTTCTCGCCCGACTGCTGGAGATCGACCGCGAACAGCTGTCGCGGCAGGACAAGCTGAGCTACGACATGTTCCGGCTGAATCGTGAGCAGTCGCTGGAGAGTGATCGTTTCGCCAGTCACCTGCAGCCGATCAACCAGTTCTACTCGCCGTTCAATTTCTTCGTGCAGCTGGGCAGCGGCACGAGTGTGCATCCGTTCGAGACCGTCAAACACTACGAAGACTGGTTGTCGCGCGTAGACGGCTTCGTTGTGTACGCGGACCAGGCCCTGCAAAACATGACCGAAGGCATGCAGCAGGGCGTCGTACAGCCGCGCATCCTGATGGCCAAGTCGCTGCCGCAGATCCAGTCGCAGGTTGTCGACTCGGCCGAGGAAAGCGGCTTCTGGGCTCCGATCGAGAACATGCCCGGCGACTTCAGCGACGAGGATCGCGCTCGCCTGACGGCGGCGTTCAGGGATGCGATCGAAAACAAGATCATTCCGACGTACCAGCGCGTGGCAAATTTTGTCGGCGACGAGTACATGGCGGCGGCGCGCGAAACTGTAGGCCTCTATGCGCTTCCGGACGGACCGGAGTGGTATGCCTTCAACGTCAGGCGGATCACGACGACCGACCTGACGCCCGAAGAAATTCACCAGATCGGTCTCGATGAGGTCGCGCGCATCCACGAAGAAATGCAGGGCGTCATGGAGGACGTCGGCTTCGACGGCGACCTCGAAGAGTTCTTCGACTTCATGAACAACGACGACCAGTTCTACTTCGACGAAGGGGATCAGCTCATCCAGGGCTACCGTGACATGTCCGACCATGTCTCGGAGCTGGCGAAGGATCTGTTCAACGTCTTCCCGAAGGCAGACTTCGAGGTGCGCCGCGTAGAGCCATTCCGCGAAGCATCGGCATCCGGCGGCAGCTATCGCACCGGTACGCCGGACGGCAGCCGGCCCGGCGTCTTCTACGCGAACGCCTATGACATCAAGGCGCGGCCGATCTGGGGCATGGAATCATTGTTCCTGCACGAGGCCATTCCGGGACACCACTTCCAGCGTTCGCTGCAGGTCGAAAACGAGGAGCTGCCCGGATTCCGGCGCTTCGGTGGCTACACCGCCTACACGGAGGGCTGGGGCCTGTACGCCGAGTCACTCGGCAAGGAGATCGGCGTGTACACCGATCCCTACCAGTATTTCGGTGCTCTGAACGCCGAGCTGTGGCGCTCGATCCGGCTGGTGGTCGACACCGGCCTGCATGCCAAGGAATGGACGCGCCAGGATGTGCTCGACTACATGTACGCGAATTCACCGGTCAAGGAGGCCCGCGCGGTGTCGGAGGCCGAGCGTTTCATGGCCATCCCGGGGCAGGCGCTGGCCTACAAGATCGGCCAGCTCAAGATCCGCGAGATTCGTAGCAATGCGGAAGCGCGTCTGGGTGACCGCTTCGACGTGCAGGATTTCCACACGCAGATCCTTATGGACGGGCCGATGCCACTGTCGATGCTCGAGGCCAAGATCGACGACTGGGTCGAATCACAGCTATAACCGTATGCCCCGAT
>JASJBB010000032.1 GCA_030066735.1 Woeseiaceae bacterium
ATATTGCGGCTGCGCTCGATCAGCGCATTGCGCTCCTGTATCGGCCGCAAACCGACGGTCGAAACGCTCACCAGCACCGAGCAGACGAGCGCCACGATAATGACGATCAACAGCGCGTTCAGCGGTTTGTCGGTATTCATGGCCGCTCCATGAGCCGCGCGGCGCGACGCTTGATGTTGCGCTGGACGACCACGTAGTCGAACAACGGCACGAATATGCTGGCTAGCAAAATGGCAAAGAGCGTACCGTCGTAATACGACGGGTTGGTGACCCGCACGATAACGGTCAGCGCCCCGACGATCACGCCGAACGCCCAGCGACCGGGGTTGGTCGTTGCGGCAGCGACCGGGTCGGTGGCAATGAATACGGTTCCGAACGCCCAGCCGCCGAGGACCATGTGCCAAAACCAGGGGACGGCGAAATTGGGGTCGCCGTCGGGCCCGAAAGTATTGAACAGCAGCACGGTTCCGATCAGCCCCAGGGCCGAGCCGAGCATGATCCGCCAGGACGCAACCCCTTTGTAGATAAGGTAAGCCGCGCCGATGACAACGCCGAGGACAGAGGTCACGCCAATCGGGCCCGGCTGGTTCCCGTAGAACAGCTGCAACCAGCTGTAATTGATCGATAGCAGCGCGGGTACGCCACCCTCGTCGAGGGCCAGCTCAACCGTCGTCGGCTCGTCGTAGCCCGGCACCGGTATCCAGGCCCCGTGGCCGAACAGGATTCCCGAGTATGAAAACGTAAGAAACGCGATGCCGAGCACCGCCGGATTGACGACATAGCGCCCTGCGCCGCCAAAGATCAGTTTGCCGACCACGAGACCGAATGCCATGCCCGCCGCCACCAGCGTCAGCGACGCCGTGGCCGGCAGCATCAGCGTATACAGCCAGGCGATCGAGAACAGGCCCACGCCGACCGGCCGCTGCCGGTGCTTCGCGAACAGCGCCTCGAGAATTGCGCCGGTCAGCAGGGCCACGGCGAACGCCGGCAGGAAATACAGCAGGCCGTGCAGCAGGTTGGCGGAAATGCTGTCCGGGTCATAGCCGGTGCCGAAGAACGCGATGATATCGCCACGCAGCCCCGGCACGGCTTCCATGCCGATCACTTCCATGGCGAAGTTGGTCTGCTCGCCCAGGTTCCAGATGCCGAAAATCCAGCAGGGAACCGAGGCAATCACGAAGGTATTCACCAGCTGTTGGGTACTGATGCTGTCCCTGACGTGCGGGGCGGTTACCGTTGTGGTATTGCCGGAATACAGGAAGCCATCCAACAGGTCCACCAGCCCGCCGCCGATCGTCGGTTGGCCGCCGGCCGACATTTTCGTTCTCAACCAGGTCAGGACTCGGGTCACCGTCAGCCCTCCCGCTCGATCTGTTCGAGATTCACGCCAAGCACCGTTCCGTAGTCGTTCTTGCCGGGGCAGACGAAGGAACACAACGCGAGATCCTCGGCGTCCAGCTCGAGGCAGCCCAGCGCCTGCGCCTGGTCCGTGTCCTTGATGAGCAGCGCCCGCAGCAGCGGCACCGTGACGATATCGAGCGGCACGATCTTTTCGAACGCGTCGACAGGGACAATTCCGGTCGCGTTACCGTGACTCCCGGTGGTCAGGTCTTCCAGCCGGCTTTGATGCCGTGATGCGAACAACCCTGTGAAAGAGAATGCGGTGCTGCGGGATGGCAGCCAGCCCAGCAGTCGTCGCGACCCGCCTGCCGGTATCACCGACACCTGGACGTGGTAACGGCCCAGGTAGGCCTCCGGCCCGCTGGCGCGGCGGCCACTGAGAACCGAACCGGATATGACTCTGGGGCCGGGTCCCCCGGCGCCGCCGCGATCCAGCTCGCCGGCGGTCAGCTCGTCAGTGCTGGCGCCCAACCGCGTCGACACCAGGCGCGGCTTGTCGACCGCGGGCCCGCCAAGCGCGACGATGCGCGTGGTGCCGATCCGGCCGCTGGTAAACAGTTCGCCGATGGCGATTACGTCCTGGTAGCCAATGTGCCAGACCGTGCGGCCGATGCCGACCGGGTCGAGATGATGGATGTGCGTGCCGACCAGTCCCGCGGGATGGGGGCCGGAGAACACGGCATGCTCGACTCTGTCGGCATCTCCGGTCGTTGCCGACCAGCCCTCGCCGGTGCACAGGTAGACAGGTCCAGCAGTCAGCTTCGCAATGACGGCCAGGCCTGACTCGAACTCTGCTTCGCGGGCGGAGACGATGGCAGCCGGGTCGGCTGCCAGGGGATTGGTATCGGTTGCCGTGACGAAGATCGACCGGGGTTCGCTGGCGGACAACGGTACGCGGCTGAACGGGCGCGTTCGAAACGCGGTCCACTGCCCGGAGGTTTGCAGCACCTCGCGGATCTTGTCGGCGGTCAGTGAATCGACATTGCCGCCGGCCAGTTCCGGGAACCGCACGGCATCATCGGCCCCCGGGTCGAGGTCGACGACCACGGACAACAAGGCACGCCGCTCGCCGCGGTTGATGGAGGCGACGGTGCCGGTCCCCGGCGCTGTGTACATCACATCGGGGTCTCGTTTGTCGAAAAACAGCGCGTCACCGAGCGAAACTTTGTCCCCTTCCTGGACCAGCATCCTCGGCTTCAGACCAACGTAGTCCCTCCCCAGCACCGCGACCGAGCGCACCCTGCGCCCGGCGCCGATCGACGGGTCGGGTATTCCGCTCACCGGTATGTTCAGCCCTTTTTTTGTTTTTATTTGCATCGCTCCAGTTTCGCCGAACTGAAATCTAACCTGCAATATAGCAGGACCGCGAATTCCTCCAAATTGTTGCGAGACAATGTGCGCGGCAAGCGTGAGCAGTTATTTTCCACTTGCATGAAAACGAATCGGTAACCGGCTCGAACTGCCGTTCGTGACGTCCGCCCAACTTGACCGGCATCACACATACCATGTTCAGTTTGTGGTCTGATCCCTGATTCACAGACCTCAGAGAGCCCGGATGTCGTTCAGCTCGCCCGCCGCAGGCAGATTCGGAACAGGCCTGACCACACCGCGCGCCCTGTATTTCGCAATATTTGCGATCTCCGGGTTTTCGGGCCTCATCTACGAGTCCATCTGGTCGCACTACCTGAAGCTGTTCCTGGGTCATGCGGCTTACGCCCAGTCGCTCGTACTCATTATCTTCATGGGCGGCATGGCGCTCGGGTCGTGGCTGGCGAGTCGATACTCCGAGCGATCGCGGTCACCCCTGCTCATGTATGCGGGGGCGGAGCTGATCGTGGGTCTTGTCGCGCTGGCGTTTCACGGTCTGTTTACCTCGACCATCGAAACCTTTTACGCCTCGATCCTGCCGTCGGTCGGGTCACCGCTCGTCGGCATCAGTTTGAAATGGATGGCGGCAAGCACGCTCATCATGCCGCAGTCCATATTGCTGGGCATGACCTTCCCGCTCATGAGCGCCGGCATCCTGCGGCGTTACCCGGATACGCCGGGCGGCAGCATCGCGATGCTCTATTTCACGAACAGCATCGGCGCGGCAATCGGCGTACTGGCCAGCGGGTTCTGGCTGATCAACGCGGTCGGCCTGCCCGGGACGATGCTGACCGCGGGACTCATGAATATCGGCCTGGCCGTAATTGTGTGGATGCTGGTTCGCCTGGACCCGACCCCCGGCGTCGCGCCGGCCCGACCTGCGACAGCGCACGAGTCGTCATCGACGCTGCAAAAGATCTTCCTGGTCGCAGCCTTCGTCACCGGCGCCGCATCGTTTATCTACGAGATCAGCTGGATCCGGATGTTGAGCCTGGTGCTCGGCGCCACGACGCATTCCTTCGAGCTGATGCTCAGCGCGTTCATAACGGGACTCGCTTTTGGCGGCTTGTGGATCAAGCGGCGCATCGACCGCATAGAATCGCCCGTCCGTTTCTCGGGCTACGTGCAGCTGATCATGGGGGTGCTCGCCCTGCTGACCCTGCCCGTCTACGTGTTGTCATTCGGCGCGATGGAGTGGCTGTTGACCGAGTTGCCGCGCACTGACGCGGGATATGGCCGATTCACGTTTGCCAGCCATGCGATCGCGTTGATGGTGATGTTGCCGACGACTTTCATGGCGGGCATGACGTTGCCGCTGTTCACCTACGTACTGATTCGAAAGGGCATCGGCGAAAAAAGCATCGGCCAGGTTTATGCCGCCAACACCATCGGCGCCATCGCGGGCGTTCTGTTTGCCGTGCACATCGGCCTGCCGCTACTGGGACTGAAGTCGCTGATCGTGTTTGGCGCTGCCCTCGATATCCTGCTCGGCCTGTTCCTGCTGTTCAGGTTCGCCGAGAAAAGGGGTGGCCGATTCGAGCTGCCGGCGGTCGTCGCAGCCTCGCTGGTTGCCATTGGACTGACGGTTTCGATGGCCAATCTCGACAAGGAAATGCTGGTCTCCGGCATCTATCGCACCGGCAGCACCACCGCGGGCGCCGGCGCCGAGGTCGTCTATTACGCGGACGGCAAGACCGCGACCGTTGCGCTGGTCGCAACTGCCGATGGTCATGTGTCCCTGAGCACCAACGGCAAGTCGGACGCGGCGATCGACCTGTTTGCCGAGACTTCCTACGACGGCGATGAAATTACGATGACATTGCTGGGCGCCTTGCCGCTGGCCTACATGGCCGAGGCCACAACTGCGGCCAACATTGGCCTGGGATCGGGCATGACGACCCACACGATGCTGGGCTACGAGAACATTCGCCGGCTCGACACGATCGAAATAGAACCCGCAATGGTTGAAGCAGCCAGCGGCTTCGGCGACTTTGTCGCGAGAGCGTTCAATGATCCTCGCGGTCGTATCCACATCGAAGACGCGAAGACCTACTTTTCCCTGAACAACAGCGTGTACGACATCATCGTGGCGGAACCGTCAAACCCCTGGGTAAGCGGCGTTGCGAGCCTGTTCACGACCGAGTTCTACGCCACGGTCACTCGTCACATTGTCGACGGCGGACTGTTCGTGCAATGGATCCAGCTGTACGAATTCGACAATGCGCTGGCCGAGTCCATTCTGAAGGCCATGTCGAAGAACTTCTCGGACTTCGTCATCTACTCGACGAACAATGGCGACCTGGTGGTGATTGCACGAAACGGTGGATCGATAGGCGCCCCTGACTGGCCGGCGATGTTCGCGCCCGGCGTTCAGGGGCAGCTCGCGAAGTACGGCATCAGGAATGCCGGCGATATCGAGTTCCGCCGGCTGCTCGACCGGGCGACCCTGCTGCCGTTGCTGGCGGCATCCGGTATTCCCGCCAACTCGGATTACTACCCGTACGTCGATCTCAACGCCAGCCAGGCCCGCTTCAAGAAAACCAAGGCGCGCATGTTCGACGAGTGGTCGAGCGCACCGGTTCCCGTCCTGGAGATGCTGCAGGCCGTTCCAACGACTTTTGACGACCTGACGATCGATCAGAACAAGCTCCGACTCAGGTTGCACAGCGAGGCGCGATGGCAGTTCGAGCGCATCGTCAACGGCTCGGTGCCTGCAGCATTGGAGTCCGTTGCAACTTCGCTGTCAGCGGATGCCCGGGCAGCCGTGGACCGGGTGCAAAGCGCGCTGCAGCAATGCGAGCCGTACAGCGAGGCGGGTTCGATTCGCTATGCCCTGCACGACTTGATGATTCGTACGTTGCCGTTTCTCTCGGCGGCCGACGCATCACGGCTGGTTACCGTCGCCGCCGGCGCCGTTTGCCAACACGAGGCTAGCGACGACGGCGCCGAGTGGTTGCGACTCTACGGCGCGGTCGCCGCCAGGGACTCGGGTGGCATGTTCGACGCAGGCCGCGCCGTGCTCGGATTGCAGCAACGATATCCGGCCGTGATGCGGGAATATGCGCTGGGATCCGCCCTGCTCGGCGCCAATGCGCTGGGGCGCCGCGGCGAAGTCGCCGAACTCTGGCGCGATTGGGAGCACTTCCTGTATGCCGACGCGCGACCGCCCGAGTACCTGAGACTGCTGTCGAGCATCACCCTGGCGCCGGTTGGGAGTTCCGGGCCAGTCCGGTAGACTGCTCGTCCCGAAGCTCGGACCCATTGTCGTGACAGAATTCTGGCAAGACTCCGCCATCGGATTCGGCCTTGGCGTCACCGCTTACGGCGCGACGAACGTCGACAACTTCCTGTTGCTCGGCTCGCTTATCGCCGGCGGCGCCCGGCGCGCGTCGGTGGCCGCCGGTTTCGCCGGCGCCACCGGCCTGATCGTCCTCGTCGCGATGTCATTCTCGGCCCTGGCCTACTTCATGCCGCCGGCCGCGCTGAGTTACCTCGGGCTCGTGCCGGTTGGCCTGGGTCTCCGCGTCCTGTTTCACCCCGGGTCCGGACCTGCAGGCGCAGCCCAATTGCAGACCAACGCCGTTTCCGTGGCCGTTATCCTGCTGGCGAACAGCCTGGACACCGTCGCCACCCTGGCCCCGATGTTCGCGGAAAGCGAAACGACCGTCAGGCTGGCGCTGATCGCCGGCATCGCGACCGCGGCTGTCGTTCTGTTTTCCGTCGTGCTGCGATTCGCTCAGCGCCTGTCGACGTTGGATGACAAGGGTCCGATCACTCACAGGATCGCCGGTGTCATCATGATCCTCGTTGGCATTTACGTACTGTTCGACACCGGTACTGATCTGGAATACGAGTAACCGGCCAACTGGGCCAGCGCCTCGGGCACCTCGGGTAGGACCGCGGTACCCCGTAACAAACCCGTCATCAAATCAAGCGTTTACCATAATGTGTTCAACCGGTTAATAGTTGCGCTGAACATAAAGTTGGCTAAACTGGTTGTGAGAGGAATCACCACAACAAGAATCCAATCATGGATCGCACGTCAGCCCGAATATTTTCGTGTCTCGTCATGCTGTGCATCACTGTCGATGCAGCAGCCAGCGGCTTTCGTCCCTTCGGAGTGTCCGACTCGCTGACCGTCTTTCGTGGCGGCGAGGCCGATACGCTGGACAGTGGCGCCAGCAGTGTCCTCGACAATGACTTCGACTTCGAGCGCGATCCGCTAACGGCCGTGCTTGACCGCGAGCCGCGGCGGGGCACCCTGCAGCTCAACCCGGATGGCACGTTCCTGTACCAGCATGACGGCAGCGACGACGATGACGACTCGTTTCGCTATCGCGTGTTCGACGGAACCCGGTATTCGCGCCGGGTTACGGTTTCGATTGAGATCGAAGACGTTCCCAACACACCACCAGTCGTAACGGAACAGGTCGGCGACCAGGAAGCGGCGGAAGATGCGTACTTCGAACTCGCCCTGGCCGACAATTTCTTCGACCCCGATCCCGGCGACTCCCTGACGTTCAGCGCCAGCGGCCTGCCGCGCAGCGGCGCGTTGAGTATCGATCCGGTGTCGGGCGTATTGTCCGGAACACCCCGGCGCGGCGATGCGAGATCGCGGCCCTACGACGTTACGATTACGGCAAGGGACAATGTCGGCGCAAGGGCGCGCCTGTCGTTCGAATTGAAGATAATCGAAGACCA
Organism: Woeseiaceae bacterium; assembly: GCA_030066735.1. Classification (GTDB taxonomy): domain Bacteria; phylum Pseudomonadota; class Gammaproteobacteria; order Steroidobacterales; family Woeseiaceae; genus UBA1847. Next base: position 7,471 of record JASJBB010000032.1, read on the forward strand.
GCGCGCCGACGTCTCGCTCGAGATCCGTGTCGTCGCGAACCCGGTTGGCGTCGGTGAAACATCCCGCTGGGAGCTGGTCGTCGCCAATAACGGCCCGAGCGCACTGGATCTCGGGGTATTGACCGCGAACTGGGCGACAGCCGGAGCCGTGCTGTCGCTATCGGGACCGGGCGACTGCTCGCTTTCGGGCAACGGCACGAGCGCGCCCGCATTGTCCTGCAACATCTCGTCGCTCGGGGCTGGCGACACGTTGACGCTCCCCGTCGAGGGCGTGCAGGACGCCGCCGGCGACAGCACACTGATCGGCGTCGTGATCTCCGATGACCCCAAACCCGGCAATAACTCCGACCTGGCGGGCGCCCAGGTCGTCGCCGAATTCAGCGAGGGGCCGACGCAGATCATCAATTTTGCGAGCTCCAGCGTCGACGCGGGCGACCTGAACGGTGACGGAGAAATCGACGTCGCGGCAACGGGCGGCGAGACGACGGTTTACTTCAATAACGGCAATCGGGCATTGACCACGCCGGGCACCAGTCTTGGAACCGGGACAGGCGCCACCGCGATCACCCTGCTGGACTGGAACGGCGACGGCAATCTCGACATCGCAGCGGGCGGGCTCCCGGACGGGTCGACCGAGGTATTCGTTAACGATGGTCTCGGCGCCTTCACTAGCGCCGACCGGTTACAGGCCGTCGCCGGCGTCGTGCGCGCGGTCGGCGATGCGGATCTCGACCTGAATGGTGAATCCGAACTGGTAATTGCCGGCACCGGCGGCATCGTCATCGCACGTAACGGCGCCGCAAATGCGACGCTCAGCAACGCGGGCGTCATCGACATCGCGATTGGCGACATCGATCTCGACGGCGACCAGGACATCGTCGCGATTCGGGCGTCGAATCGCATGGTGGAGCTCTACTTCAACGACGGCTCGGGCACGTCGTTCAGCGAAGCCGAACTTCAGGCCGGCAGCGTTGCCGCCGTTGGCATCGCCGACATCAACGGTGACGGCGCCCCGGACTTGCTACTCGGACTCGACGGCGACGATCTGCAGGCGCCGCAGCACCGGGTGTTCTACCAGCAGGGTAATGGCCAATTCTCCGCCGGCCAGTCCTTTGGCGCATCGCCCGTCACTGGCCTGCTGTCCGGCGACATCAATGATGACGGCTGGACCGACATCGCCGCGATCAATGCGGCAGGCGTCCACCAGGTGTATCTCGGTTCTGCCGGCGGCACCCTGAACCTCGCCCCCGAACAGCTTGTCAGCGACGGCATGCGGAACGGCGTGCTCGTCGATTTCAATAGCGACGGCTCGCTGGACCTGGTACTGGCAGGCGCTGAGTCAGGAGCCCTCGAAATTCACGCGAACAACGGCATTGGCCGCCTCGGACTCGGCGACAGAGCGGCTCCGGAACTGCAGCTTATCGGTGCGGCCACGATTACGCTGGCCGCCGGGGAACCCTATGTCGAGCCCGGCGCAACGGCAGTCGACGATATCGACGGGGACATCACGAACCTGATCGAAATCTCGGGCACCGTGAACACGACGGCTGTCGGCACGCAAACGCTGACTTACCGCGTTGCCGACCGCGCCGGCAACACGTCTTCCGCCGTGCGCACGATCAAGATCGGCGTCAATGAGGGCACCGGCGGAAGCGGTGGCGGCGCGCTGTCACCTGCCTTGCTGCTCCTCTTCGGCTTGCTCGGCTTGCTGCGACGAGCGCGGTCGCGAGCGCAGATCCGCTAGAATCGCGGCGCCGATTGCCTCCGCTTTGGCCTGGCGTCCGGCCTCGGTAACGTGGGCAAGGTCGACGAATACCTCTTCCATCTTGCCCGTCATCAGTTCGTCGAGGTCCACGAAAATCACCGTACCGGAATTCGCCGCGGCAATCTCGCGCATGATCGCGTTAGCCTGATCGATCTGTCCGGCGCGACCCATCGTCTGGCCGGCCGGTTTGCCCGGGTCGAGCGTGTGCGGCATCGTGGTCAATACGGGGCGTATTCCTCTCGCCGTCGCAACCTCGATCATGGTTTCGATATTGCGCCGATAGCGGCGAAACTGATCCGTTCCGGCCGACACCGCTCCCGGCGCCAGGTCTCGTGACACGGCGTTGTCGAGGTAGGCCCAGTCCGGCGGGGCAAGCTTGAACTTGACGTAGCGGTACAGGGCGCTGGCGCGGACCAGGTACCGGTCGATAATGAACGGCGAGGATTCGAAAGGCCGCAGTCTGTGCGAATAATCGCCGCGGTAGCCATCGACCAGCTCCTGGTACTTCGAGTCGTTCCAGGCATGGTGAATTACGACGTAGTCGGGCTCGAAGTCCACAACGTTGAGTACGAAATTCACGAGCGAGTGGGCTGTCGTCCAGTACGGCAGCCCGAAGTTCAGGACCTCGACTTGCCGGGATCCGCCAAGCTGCTCGCCAATGTGCACTCCCATCATTGACGGATAGGGGTTTGCCGTTGTCGAGCCGCCGAGCGTCGCTATTCGCAGCGTTCCCTCGGCTTTCTCATAAGCAAAATCGTCCGAGTGTGCGAACCCGAAGTTATTGAACTCACTCTGGGAGGCGCCTGGTTGCAACAGGCCGGTCACACCGGTGAACTGCAAGAACGGATGGCCTTCGTAGGGGATCAGATCGTCGTAAGTCTTCTCCGCCAGACTTCCCAGGCGGTTCTGCGCTTCGGGGCGGACCAGGACGACCGTTGTCCTCGCCGCGAACTCGATAGCCATCAGAAACAGGAGGTTGAACAGGACAAAGGTGGCCGGACCAGCCAACGCTTTGCTGTAGCGCACGTACGCGGCCCAGGCGGCAAGGGTCGCCGCGAACATCCAGAGCCAGGCAACTTCTCGAGCAAGCAATGGTCCCATCGACAGTGTTCTCTCAAACACCGGCGGACACAGCAATAATGCGGCAACAAGCGCCAGGATCGACGTGACAGTTCGGAATGCTTTCATGGGCTCCAGGGACCAACGACCTCGGAATAGAAGTATGCGAACTGTGCACTTATGTTAACGCCAAGCAGCTCACACATTGAACACGCGTATTATTGTATCCTGCTGCCCGCTAACGGAATCCTGCTTTTAAAATAACACCAGACGGGACCCCATGAAGATCCTCGGCATATCCGCCTATTACCATGACAGCGCCGCCGCCCTTCTCGACGAGGGCGAAGTCGTTGCAGCGGCCCAGGAAGAGCGATTCAGTCGCAAGAAACACGACTCGCGTTTTCCGGAGCATGCAATCGAGTACTGCCTGTCCGAGGCGGGCATCACGCTTGCCGATGTGAAGTATGTCGTCTTTTACGACAAGCCGCTGGTCAAGTTCGAACGACTGCTCGAAACCTATCTGAGCTACGCGCCCAAGGGACTGCGATCGTTCCTAGCGGCCATGCCCGTCTGGCTCAAGGAAAAGCTGTACCTCAAGGCCACGTTGAAGAAAGAGCTGCACAATCTGCTCGGCAACGGCGATGCATCCATTCCGGACCTGCTGTTTGCAGAGCACCACCAGTCGCATGCGGCCTCCGCGTTCTACTTCAGTCCGTTCGACCGGGCCGCGGTTTTGTGCCTCGACGGCGTGGGCGAATGGGCGACGACCTCGGCGTGGCAGGGTAACGGCAAGCAGCTCGACGCGCTGTGGGAAATCGACTTCCCGCATTCACTGGGGCTGTTGTACTCGGCCTTCACCTATTACACCGGCTTTCGCGTTAACTCCGGTGAATACAAGTTGATGGGACTCGCGCCGTACGGACAGCCGAAGTATGTCGACCTGATCCTCGACAACCTGCTCGACCTCAAGGACGACGGGACATTTCGCCTCGACATGTCCTATTTCAACTATTGCACCGGCCTGACGATGACGAACCGCAAGTTCGACGCGCTGTTCGGCGGTCCGCCGAGAAAGCCGGAAGGCAAGCTCACCCAGAAAGACATGGATATTGCCGCGTCTATCCAGGTTGTGACGGAGCGCATCGTCATGGGTCTCGCCGAGACCCTGCATAGAGAAACCGGGGAAACAAACCTGTGCCTGGCCGGTGGCGTCGCACTCAACTGCGTCGCCAACGGCAAGCTGCTGCGAGAAGGCCCGTACGAGAACATCTGGGTACAGCCGGCTGCCGGCGACGCGGGCGGCGCGCTGGGGGCCGCCTCCATTGCCTGGCACCAGAAACTCGACCACGAGAGAACCACCAATGGCGCCGACAAGATGAGTGGCGCCTACCTGGGTCCCGCGTACAGCGCCGACGAAATCAAGGCGCAGCTCGATCGGTATGGGGCCGTCTACGAGCGGCTCGATGATTCGCATCTGTTCGCCAAAGCCGCGGAAATTCTCGAGCAGGAGCACGTGATCGGCTGGTTCCAGGGCCGCATGGAGTTCGGCCCGCGCGCACTCGGCGGCCGGTCGATTGTGGGCGATCCACGCAGCAGCAAGATGCAGTCCGTGATGAACCTCAAGATCAAGTACCGCGAGTCGTTCCGGCCCTTCGCCCCGTCCGTGCTCGCGGACCGGGTGTCCGACTACTTTGAAATGGATTCGGCCAGCCCGTACATGCTGATCGTCGCGCCCGTGCGTGAGGACCTCAGAATACCCATGACCGAGGAACAGTCGAGCCTGTTCGGTATTGAAAAACTGAACGTGCCGCGATCCGAGCTGCCGGCCATCACGCACGTCGATTATTCCGCGCGAGTACAGACCGTCCACGAGAACACCAACCCTCGCTACCACTCGCTGCTCAAGGCGTTCGAGAAGCAAACCGGTTGCGGCGTCGTGGTGAACACCTCCTTCAATGTACGGGGCGAACCCATCGTCGCAACGCCCGACGATGCCTATCGCTGTTTCATGCGCACCGAAATGGACTACCTGATCCTCGAAGACTTCTTGCTGGCGAAGACCGACCAGCCGCACTGGGATGATGACGATTCGTGGAAAGAAGAGTTTGAACTGGACTAGCGAATGACTGCAGGCAACGTGACAATTCCTGAACTCGATAAAGCCGGACTGCGCAACTTCGGATTCACGATGGGCGGAATAATTGCCGGCCTGTTTGGCCTGCTCCTGCCCTACCTGTTCGATCTCGGCTGGCCGCGCTGGCCGTGGATCGTCGCGGCGGTGTTTTTCGCCTGGGGCGCGGCTGCGCCGGCAACCTTGCGCCCCGTCTACCGCGGATGGATGCGGTTCGGCCTGCTGCTTAGCAAGGTCACCACCCCGATCATCCTGACGCTCGTCTACGTCATCACCATCATTCCCACATCGATTATCCTGCGGCTGGCCCGAAAAGACTTGTTACAAAGGAAATTCGACGGCTCGGAAAGCTACCGTGTAAAATCGAAGCCGCCGTCGATCGACAATATGGAGAAGCCCTTCTGATGCTCGACTTGCTGAAAGACTTGTGGGGGTTCATGAGAGAGCGAAAGAAATTCTGGCTCGCACCAATCATCTTCGTCATGCTCATTCTCGGCGGCCTTATCGTGTTGACCCAGGGTTCGGCAATTGCGCCGTTCATCTATACGCTGTTCTGAGCGCGGGCCGAATCGCCCTGCTCCGGATGGAATGGCGCTACCGCAGGAGCCGTAACCATGACCGAAGACGACTTTCCCCAGCTGTTCGAGATGGGAATACTCCACCCGCTCGACATCGACCGCTACCAGGTCAATAGCATTGCCAATCATGACATCCTGCGGGTGATTTACGAGCGCGGCAAAGACTCATTCCTGCCGGATTCCCGCACCTACAAGTTTCCACGCGTGCAAAAGAGCGCGACGATCGGCAACAAGGAACAGGTCGTACTCGAGACGCACCCCCAGCTCAAGAAAGCGCTGGACGAGCTGGAAGCACTTTTTGCCAGGAAGGACTGCAAGGAGTGTGTGGCAGAAACGGTGCTCGACGAGTTGCAGGCGCTCGAGGACGAGATTGCGATGCGCTCCGAGTACATCCGGCAATTGGTTAAACAACTCGGCTCCAACTGAGACGGTCAGTCCGCAGGCAGCGGCTCACGCGACCAGAGCGTAGCGACGGCCGTGCCGTCTCCCGTCATCTCCCAATGAACCAGTGACAGCGGCAGCCTGCCTGCCGCCATGAACTCGTCGTGGAAGTCCTTGAGGCTAAACTCGTCGCCGAGCTGGCGTTTGCGTTCGGCGAGCAGGCTTTGCATCTGCAGCATGCCCGTCGTGTAACCCAGCCCGTAGCCTGGCGGTCGACGCAGGTATATCTCGGCGTCAACCCGGGCCACGTCGCGATCCAGGTAAGGCACGCGTTCGATCCAGTAGTCCGCGACCTCGTCCGCCGTCATCACGTTGAGCTGCAGCCAGACGTCCGCCGGCATGCGCGCCGCGCGGAAGATCCCGAACAGGTAGATGAGCTCACGAACCCGCGGCTTGTCGTCGAGCAGGCCCGCATTCATCACGGCTTCTTCGAGGTAAACGGCCCAACCCTCGGCGCGCGCGCCATCGGTCAGGCGACCGCGTATCGGATGCGGGTTGTTGCGTTCGACGACCGCATCAAAGCGGTGCCCCGGAATGACCGCGTGCAGGTGGTCCGGTGTAGGGTCGCGAAACTGGATCTGCTCCCAGAAATTGGGCCCGCCGTCGCGGACGATCCAGGGAACGTTGGTCGACAGTTCGTTAATGTAATCCGGGACTGTGATGATGTCCTCGTCCACGAGAAACTGGCGAATGATGGCGTCCGTTTCTTCGATACGTGACTGGTACTCTTCCGCGGACTGAGAGATCTCGATTTCCGGGACGTTTCGATTCCTGTGGCGCTCGAGCGCGTACAGCGCCCAGAGCCGATCGAGCTCGCGCTGCCCGAGCGTGACGATCTGGTCGCTCGTATAGGGCATCAGCTTGACGTGTTTCAGGTACCAGTCGAAGGCGTCCTTGCCAACTCCGGCGTCGGCATTCATTGACGGGCGATTGGCGACCAGCCATTCACGGAACGACTCGACCGCTGCCCTTGCGGCTTCAATTTGCCCAACCAGCCCGGGCTGCTGGCGGCGCGCACGATCCAGCAGATCGTCGTACCAGCCGAGCACTCCCGGCGGCGGCTCGGCGCGGTACGGGAATCCGTGGCCGACGCCGTCGGCATTGGAGAGATTGAAAATGGCGAGGTCGGCGTAGTCGCCTGCAACCTCGGTGAGGTTGGTCCTGCCCTGCTCGGCCAGACCCGGGATCGCCTCGAGCTGGCGCTCCAGTTCGACCAGCGTATCGCCACTGACGGGCAGGTCGGCAAAAGTCAGGCGCAGCATGCGGTCAACGTAGAAACCCGGATCGCGGGACCATGGCCTGGAGACACGAAGCGTGAACTCCTGTTCGTCCAGCCTGGCCCGTATGGCCAGGAACTCGACCTGCTGTTCGAGCGGCCAGTCGACGACGGCAAAGCGCTGCAGCTCATCCTGGAACTTGCCGAGCTCGTGCAGCCGCGCCGCCATGGCCGCGGCGCTATAGTCAGGATAGACGTCGGCCTCGAGCCCCGCCACGTCGACCAGCGACTTGTCCTTGCCGGCGTTCTTCGGATCCTGCCAAAAAAGAAAATCGTCCCAGAGCCGAACGAGCGCTGCGTAATCCTGATCGCCATCGGGCATACCCTCGAAAACCCGGGCTGCGGTGGCATCATCGGCAAGCGCAGGCGCGGACAGAAGGCCCAGAGCGGCCACGCTCAACCAGCGAAAGAATGTGCGCATCAGAAGAATATGGACCCGGTGAGTCGAACGAGGACGTACACGCAGTATAGCCCCAGGACGACCGCCGCTTCCCATCGCTGGATGCCGCGCTTGTAGAGAAAGAAGAACAGCACTACCGACGTCACGAAGAACAGGTACGGCACCTCGAAGCGCAGCATGCTGCTATTGAAACTGAGAGGCGCTATGACCGCAGCCGCACCGATGGGTACCAGCGTGTCGAAAACGTTGCTGCCGATCAGGTTGCCCACCGACATGCGGTGATGGCCTTTCATGACCGCCACGATCGAGATCGTGAGTTCCGGCAGGCTGCTGCCCAGGCCGATCAGCAGGACCGCGACGACCGCATCACTCAGGCCCAGCATCTGCGCCACGCTCACCGCAGACTGCACCGTGACTTCCGCGCTGCCCACGACGATGATGAGTCCGACCAAGAGGTAGACGATCGAGCGCTTTATCGGCGCGTCCGGAAGTTGCTCGGGAACCTCCGAACCGTTGATTTCGTTGAGAAGCGCGACCAGGTAGATCGCGTAGACGAGCAGCAACGCGAAGCCTTCGGTCGCCGTCACTTCGCCGTCCCAGCCGAACAGAGCCACGAGCAGCAGCGACCCGAGCAGCGTGGCGCCGTGGCGATACACCACGCCTTTCGGCAGGGTCAGGTACGCAAGCAAGCCGGCGACCCCCAGCACGAAACCGATCTGCCCCAGGGAACTGCCGAGTGCGCTGCCAACGACAACATCCGAGTAGTCGCCGCCCGCCAGGTTCCTGATACCGGCATCAACAGCGATCGCGAGTTCGGGCAGGTCGCTGCCGATGGAAAGTATGACGACGCCGACGATGAACTCGGGGACACCGAAACGGTGCGCAACCGAAACCGCGCCATGGATCGTCATCTCGGTGCCAAGCCAAAGGCCGGCCAGGCCGAGTATCAGGAGAACTATTTCCATGCGTCCGGGATCACCTGGGTATCCTGCTCCGGAAAGTTCGAGGCTACCATGTCAGGCTTGGAATACTCGATTCCCATCCATCCAGGTTTCGCTGATGCCAATATCCGAGATCGCCGTGGGGGTCACTGCCCGTGGATCGTCTTCCAGCACGACGAGATCCGCCAGCTTGCCGGGCTCGAGGCTGCCGATTTCATGCTCCGAGTGACAGGCCCACGCCGCGTTGCGCGTGACCGAACGGATCGCCGCCTCCACGCTGACGCGTTCGTCGGACGCGAGAATCGTGTCAGGTTCCTTCCACAGGTCCCGGGCAACCGCGACGCGAATCTTGTGCAGCGTACCGAGCGGCGACACAGGCGCATCGGTGTGGTTGACCCAGTTGAGACCTGCTTCCTCGACCGTGCGGCAGCGATCGAGCAGTTGCACTTTCCCGGGGCCGAACACTTCGTCGCGCATCACGTGGCCCCAGTAGTGCACGTGATTGATCAGGAAACTGGGCACCATGCCGAGCGCAACCATGCGCTCGACCTGTTCGTCATGCAGGATCGAGCAGTGTTCGATGCGACAACGCAATGCGTGCACGTCAACGCCTGCGTCGCCGGCCGCTTCGACCGCGTCGAGGATGCTGTCGATGGCCGCATCGCCGTTGCCGTGCAGGGATAGCGGCCAGCCGCGCCTGCCACGGTCGACGACCATCTCCCGCAAATCGTCAGGCTCGACATAGAAGATGCCGACCGTGTCCCGCGTGAAATAAGGCTCGCGCTGGCGCCCGGTGAAACCCTGGTTGGAGCCGTCGGTAACGATCTTCCAGCCGGCCAGGCGCATCAGGGCGTCGCCGTAGCCGGCTTCGACGTCGGCGTCATACCAGGCCGGTTGCTCGCTGTAGGCGTAGGCGCGGATGCGCGCCTTCATGAGGCCACCGTCGTACATTGCCTGGTACGACTGCAATTCGGCGGGCCCTGCCAGGGCGCCCGTGGCCTGGTCGCAAAGCGTGGTGATGCCGAGCGCGGCCGCATCGTCACCGACCTGGCGCCCCGCGTCCACGAACCCTGTCTCCATGCGCCGGGTAACCTCTTCGTTACGCATCATGACGCCCATGTAGGCCGCCTGGCCGTAAAGCACGCCGTTGGGCGCTCCGTCCTCGTAACGGCCGAACTCGCCGCCCGGCGGATCCTCCGAGTCGCGGGCTATGCCGGCCAGCTCGAGCGCCTTGCTGTTGGCGTAGGCGATATGCCCGGAGGCGTTGAGAACGAGCGCCGGACGATCGGGCGCGATCGCGTCGAGATCGCGCGTCGTCAGGTCGCGCGGCGGTTCCAGCAATATCGGGTCGAACTGGCGCCCCATAACCCATTCATCGGGTCCGGCCGCCGTGGCGATATCGCCAAGCGCGTTGAGCGCGCTTTCGAAGGTCGGCTGCGTGAACGGGCCGACGTCCTCGAGATGCCCGAGACCTGCCAGCAGGGCGAAATGCATGTGCGGCTCGATGAATCCCGGCAACACGACGCGGCCGGCAAGATCGACGGTCGTCGCACCGCGTCCCGCCGCGGCAAGCACTTCATCACGACTACCGACGGCGAGAATCCGGTTGCCCGAGATTGCGAGCGCCTCGCGTTCCGAGAACGGGGCATCCACCGGCAGTACCGTGCCATTCAGGAAAACGGTCGTTGCCGATTCGGCGCCTGATCCCTCTTGCCTGCCACAACCCACGAGGGTCGAGCCGAGTACTGCCCCCGCGCCGTAAACAAACTGCCTGCGACTAACCGGTTTCATGCGACATTCCTACCAGGGATTCGTCCCGCCGTTATGGATCCGGAACGTGCCAGTGTCCTCGGTTGTAAGACTGTCGATCACGGAGCGAACACCGCTAATGGACTGCTCCGGCGTGAGCGCCGCGTTCTCGCCGCCCATGTCCGTCTGCACCCAGCCCGGGTTCATGGCCACCACGATGAAACCGTCATCGCGCAACTCGTTCGCGAGCGACCGGGTGAACATGTTTAGCGCCACCTTGCTCTCGCGGTACCCGTAAAGCCCGCCCGACTCATTTTGCGCCAGGCTTCCCAGGCCGCTGGAGATACCAACGATGGTCTTGCGGTCGCCGGCCGACAGGTTGGGCAGGAGCGCCTGCGTGACCCGCATCGGTCCGAGCACGTTGACGTCGAGAATCCACTCCACTGTGTCGATGTCGACTTCGGGGAATGCCCCGTTCCTGTCCAGGACGCCCGCGTTGTTGATCAGCAGGTCGATGGGCTGCCCGTCGAGCTCGGTAGCCATGCTGGCAACACTGTCCGCATCCGTCACGTCGAGTTGCACGATGCGCGCACCCGTTTCTTTGAGGTCGGCGGCGGCATCCGGCTTGCGTGCCGTCCCGATTACGTGCCAGCCCGCCTCGCCGTACTGCCGGGCAAGCTCGAGACCGAGGCCGCGGTTGGCGCCGGTGATCAACACGACCGGTGAGGTGTCGCCGGCTTCGGAAGCCAGCGCGATATCCGCGCCGGGACCTGCAGCAACCGCAAGCAAAACGATGACTAAGAATCTCTTCATGGGTAGCGTCTCTCCATAGGTATTGCCACTTACGAACCTGCTGAATACTACAGTATCGCAGTGCGGCCTTTTGTTAGACCATCTCGTCGCGCCAAACGCGCACATTGAGTCTCGGCAACGGAGGCCCCGGATGGGATCCCAACTTCTCGCACGCAATCGCTGGCTGGTCGTCACCGGTGCAATCATCATCCAACTGGCGCTGGGCGCCCTGTACGCGTGGTCCGTATTCACGGCCAGGCTCACCGACCAGGCGGGCGCGTACGCATTCACGGCGAGTGAGACGGCCTGGGTGTTCTCCACCGGGCTGGCGACGTTCGCCATCGTCATGGTGATGGCGGGACGGATTCTGCCAAGATCGGGTCCACGGCCACTGGCGATCGCGGGCGGCCTGTTGCTGGGCGCCGGCTTCTTTGCCGGCGGGCTGTTCGGCGACACGTTCTGGGTACAGCTGCTGTGCATCGGCCTGGTCGCCGGCGCCGGCATCGGTCTCGCCTACGTCGTGCCCATCGCCGTTTGCGTGAAGTGGTTTCCCGACAAGAAAGGACTGATCACGGGTCTCGCCGTCGCCGGCTTCGGCTTCGGCGCAACGATCTGGGTCAAGCTCGCTGGCTCGTGGTTCGGCGGGCTGCTGAACACGACCAGTTTCTTCGGCCTGCCCGGCGTGCAGAGCGTCTTCGTCATCTACGGTGTGGTGTTCTTCCTGCTCGTGTTGGCAGGCAGCTTCGTGATGGTCAATCCGCCAGAGGGTTACCAGCCGGCCGGCTGGACGCCACCCGACGCGGATAACGGCCACGAAGGCGGCGTCGAATTCCGGGCACGCGACATGCTGCGTACACCACAGTTCTACATGCTGTGGTCGACGTTCATGTTTGCCGGCATCGCCGGGCTCATGGTCATTTACTGCATCAAGCTGTTCGGCATCGACGCGCTCGAATACAAAGGCGTTGCCAACGCCGGCGCGATCACTGGCACGGCCATGGCGTGGTACGCCATCTTCAACGGCCTTGGTCGCATCGCCTGGGGCAGCATCTCGGATCGCCTCGGCCGCAAGCGCACGATCATCGTCATGTCGGCCCTGCAGGGCGTCACGATGCTGTTGACCTACCACGTCTTCATCACGTTCGGATCGGTCGTCGGCTTCATCTTTGCCGCGGCGTTGATCGGCTTTAACTACGGCGGCAGCTTTGCGCTGTTCCCGGCAATCACGGCCGACTACTTCGGCAACAAGAGCGTTGGCAGCAACTACGGCTGGATGTTCACGGCCTACGGCGTTGCCGGTCTCGCAGGGCCGTTGCTGGCGGGTTACTTCAAGGACACGGCGCAGGGCGCGGCAGATCCGGGCGTCTGGATGACGCCGTTCATCATTGCCGGCGCGGTGTGCCTGCTCGGCGCCGCCATCATGTCCATGGCGAAGCGACCAACGACGGTGCCGACCGAAACCCCGCAGCCACCCAAGCTCGGTTCGAAGCGGGGTTTCGCTACGCCCTAACCCAATACGGCATTCTGCGTATTCACTGAGAGCGGCCAGCGCGTACCCTGAGACTGTCAGGGTGCGTTGTCGCGCACGTAAACGGAGCAGGAATCATGACCCGGGAATTCTCGGAACGCTCTGGTGCGGACTTCTTCGAGGTCCGGTTTGAATCCATAGGTGGGCTCGGCGCCCACGTAGCCGGCAAGATCGTCGCTGGCGCAGCCGTTCTGCGCATGAACATGAACGGCTCGCACTTCTCGTCCTACGGGTCGGAGAAGAAAGGCTCGGTCGTCCGCTCGTTCATCCGGCTGGCGCCGGCCGATCGCAGCATCCGCACCAGCGCGCCGATCGAGGAGCCTGACGTCATCGTCGTTTTTCACAGCGGGCTGCTAGCGCACCCGGCGACCCTGTCGGGCCTGAAAGCGGGCGGCACGTTGATCTATGCGGGTCAGGAAGGCGATATTCCCGACGGGCTGCAACGTGCCCCGAAGTCGGCGAAGATCGTTCGGGTCGACGCTCAGAAGATCGCTTTTGATGAAAGGTCTCGTGAAAACGCCGTACTGATCGGCACGCTCGCGGAGGCCGTTCCGGAGCTCGATCGGCAGGCAGTCCTGCAGGCGCTCGAAGCGACATTCGCGGACAAGAGCAAGGCCGTGGTCGAGGCCAACGGCCGGGCATTCAACCGCGGCGCCGACGAGGCCGAAGTCATGGAGAACGTCGGCCAAGTCGATGGCGACGTGCCGACGATGCAGTCGCACCCGGCCTGGGGCTACAACTCCGCGCCGCTCGGCGGTGTGCTGCCCACGCCGGGTAACACCGCGCACAACGATTTGCACACCTCGCGCACAGGCTGGATGCCCGTCCTCGACAGGGACAAGTGCATCGACTGCGGCGTGTGCGACATGGTGTGCCCCGATCTCTGCCTCGTCTGGTCGACTCATGTCGATGCAGACGGCAAACCGGGCGTTACGCTCGACGGCGTCGATTACCAGTACTGCAAGGGCTGCATGCGCTGCGTCGAGACCTGTTCGACGGGCGCCATGACACGCGAAGCGGAATTGCCGGGCATGGCGGACGATCTCCGCATCCCGCTGTTCCCCGATCTCGCCGCTGCGGCAGGAGAAAAACATGCTTGACCAGGCACGCGAAATGACAGCCGGTCCCATCCGGCAGGTCCACGACTTCAAGAGCGGCAACGAAGCTGCCGCCCTCGCCGCCCGCGACATCGGCTTCCACGTCATGGGCTACTTCCCGATCACGCCGTCGACCGAAGTCGCGGAGACGCTGTCCAAGATGCAGGCCAACGGCGAGCACGACATCGTCATGATTCCGGCCGACGGTGAACATGGCGCGGCCGGCATCTGCTACGGCGCCGCGCTGGGCGGCGGCCGCGTGCTGAATGCGACGTCGTCGCAGGGCCTGTTGTACGCGCTCGAGCAGTTACCCGTGCAATCGGGCACGCGCGTGCCAATGGTCCTGAATGTATCCACGCGCACCGTGTCGGGGCCGCTGGATATCCGCTGCGACCACTCGGACATCTATTTCGTTCTCAATGCCGGCTGGATCATCCTCATGGCGCGCGATCCGCAGGCCGCCTACGACATGAACTTCTGCGCGGTCCGTATTGGCGAGCATATGGACGTGCGCCTGCCGGTCATCGTCGCTTATGACGGCTTCCTGACCAGCCACCAGAAGCGCCGCATCGACCGCTTCGACGACCCCGAGGCCGTCAAGGCGTTCCTCGGTGAGCGCGAGGACCCTTACACGGCGCTCGACCCCGAGCATCCGGTCACGTTCGGGCCGTACATGAACGACCCCGACCTGATCAACAACAAAGTGCAGCAGCACGAGGCCATGGAAGCCGCGCGGCGCGTGATCCCCGAGGTCTTCGCCGAGTTTGCGGAATTCTCGGGTCGCGACTATCGCACGGTCGACGCCTATCGCATGGACGACGCCGAGGTCGCATTGGTACTGCTCAATTCCGCGGCAGAAAACGCCAAGGAAGTTGCCGACCGGCTGCGTGCCGCAGGCGAGAAAGTCGGCGTCGTCTCACCCAACGTCCTGCGACCGTTCCCCACAGGGGAGCTTCGCAGGCTGTTAAAGAACGTTCGCGCCGTTGTCGTCGGCGACCGCGGTGATTCTTATGGCGCAGAGGGCGGTAACCTGTCCCTCG
>JASJBB010000028.1 GCA_030066735.1 Woeseiaceae bacterium
ACTACTATGTTCTGGGCCAGACCTGGCTCGCAGCCACCAGTCTTGCGGAAGCGTTTGAACGCCTGAGTCGATACCAGTCCGTGTTGACCAACGCGGTGTCCGAGATCACTCTCGCGAGAGACGGGGAGCTGTACCGGGTCAGAGCGTCGTACCCCGACCGGGAGCGCATGCCCCTGGCCCACGGCAGAGACATGAACATGTCCGCGCTGCTCAGGATGTGCAGCATTGCTGTCGGAGCGCCGGTGCGGCCGGAGAAAATCGAGCTCGTCGCGGCGGCCGACTGGCACCCCGAGGCGTACGCCGAACTGTTCGGCTGCCCGATACGCTATGACTGTGACGCTGACGGCCTCTGGTTCGCCGCCTCGGTCATCGACGCCGAGCTGCCCGGAGCAATGCCCGAGCTGCTGGATGCAACTGACCGCATCGTGACGGCGTATATCGACAGTTTTGACAAAAGCCATGTCGCCACGCAGGTGCGCACGCTGCTGATTCGCCTGTTGCCGTCGGGCGAGGTCGACCAGGAAGTTGTCGCGGCGAAATTGTTCAGGAGCGCCAGTACGTTGCAGCGCCAGCTGGCGGCCGAAGGCACGACGTACCGCCAGGTCGTCGCGGAGACGCGCGAGTCCCTGGCCAGGGAATTCCTGACCGCCGGCAAATACTCGGCGGCCGATGTCGCATTCATGCTCGGTTTTGCCGACCAGGCCGTCTTCAGCCGGGCTTTCAAGCGCTGGACCGGGATGAGCCCGGGCGAATACAGGAAGTCCGTCCAGGGGCGTCGGGACGCCGGTAGTATTTCGCCTCGATAGACGGTAAATTCAGACCGATAATTCGAACGGTCCCAATGCCTCATGCATGAATCCACCGTATTAGTCCTGCACCGGAAGTCCGCCAACGAACCGCGTGTTAAGGATGCCGTCAAGGCGGCAAAAAAGGCGGGCTGCAAGTTTCGCGTGCTCGTCCCGTTCAACAAGGCGGAGAAAGGGCGCGTCGTCGCCGAGGCGATCGCGAATGGCGCCACCCGGATCATTGCGGGCGGCGGCGACGGGACGATCAACGGCGTCGCGAATGCGCTGGTCGGCGACGGCAAGACCAGGCCCGACGTCGCCATGGGCATTTGTCCCCTGGGCACGGCCAATGATTTCGCCCGGGGCTGCGGTCTGCCCGCCGACGACCTGGCCGAGTGCCTGCAGATCGCCTGCCAACGCGAACCGCGTGCGATCGACGTCGGCATGCTCAACGGGCGGGTATTCGTCAACGTCGCGAGCCTCGGTTTCGGGGCCGAGATCACCGCGACGACGCCGATCGAGCTCAAGAAAGCGCTCGGCGGCGCGGCGTACTCGCTCATGGGGCTCGTCCACGCCATGAACCTGACGCCGTACCCCGCGCGACTGGTTGTTCCCGGCGAAGAGCCGGCCAAGGGCAGCTTTCTCTTCGCGGCCGTCGGCAACAATCACTTCGCCGGCGGCGGCTTCGACATTGCCCCGAAGGCGCAACTGGATGACGGGTTGCTCGACCTGACTGCAATCCGCCTCGACAAGGGCGTCAATCTTGCGTCGATCCAGGGCGAACTCGAAAACCCGATGAATCCAGACAACACCCACGTGCTTTACCGGCAGCTTGCCGAGTTTTCGATCGAGTCCGACCAGAAGCTGCACTGCAACCTCGACGGCGAGCCGGTAAAGAAAAAGAAACTCCGCTTCAGCACTTTGCCACGACATCTCAAGGTCGTGTTTTAGGCATCGATCGTGGTGCAGGCCACCGCTGCGCGAACGCGCCTGCGAGCGCTCTGGGAACGCGCCCGTCATGTCGCCGTGCTGGGCGTCCTGATCCGGGCGGCGGAGCAGAGTCAAAAGAACCAGGGCAAGGACATCGCAGCGGGGATTGCCTACTACACGTTCCTGTCGATTTTCCCCCTGTTGCTCGGCCTGGTTTCGCTGGGTGGTTTCTTCCTGCGATCCGAAGAGCTGCAACGGCGCCTGAACACGCTCGTTGTCGAGACGCTGCCGGCGAGCGCCGAGTTCGTCGCCCGCAATATCGAGTCGGTCGTGAAAATCCGGGGCGCGGCTGGCATTACGAGCGTCCTCGTGCTGCTCTGGTCCGCGAGCAAACTGGTCGGCGTCCTCAGCCGGTCCGTCAACCGGACGCTGGGCCTGCGCCGGGATTACGCAGCGTATCTGTCGCCCTTGCGGTATTTCCTGATTACCGTCCTCGTCGCCGTCCTGGTCATCGTCGCGATAACCGTGGCCCCGATCGTCGACGTCCTCGCGGAGCTACAGCTCACCTTCGTCGGTCCGCGGCTCAATGCGATCATGAAGGTCATAGCCGGCAACACCGTAGGAGCGGCGATCACGGTATGCCTGATGACGGTCGTGTACATGCTGATCCCTTACCGGCGGCCGTCGTTCCGCGAGATACTGCCGGGCCTGGTCGCGGCGACGGTGGCGCTGGAGGTCGGCAAGCGGGCTTTCGCGTGGTACGTTGAGCAGTCCGCAGACTACAGTGCGGTATACGGATCGCTGTCCTCGATTATCGTCATGCTGCTGTGGCTGTATTTCGCGGCGCGCATAGTTTTGTATGGCGCAGAAGTCATTAGCGTGACCTGGAATGACAGGCGGTCAGCCGGCGATCAGGATCGACCGTGAGTACATAACCGCGCAACAGAAGGACACCGAATGCTCGGCCCGTGTTTGACAGAATGCCCAGAATGCCCGAAACAACCCGAATCATCGCCACACTGACGGCCGCAGTGGCGCTCTCGGGGTGTGCCGCCGGCCTGTATGACGTCGACCGGACCGAGAGCGAAGCGATCGCTCCCGACAACAACACCACGTTGGCGCGGGCCGCCGATGCGTGGCAGCGAGAGAATCCTGACCGGTCCGGTTTTCTGCCGGTTAGCAGAGGCATTGCCGCGCTCGGTACCCGCCTGGAGATGATCGAGGCGGCGGAACGGTCCGTCGACGCACAGTACTTCATCATGAAGAACGACACGTCCGGTGCGCTGTTCGCGAACGCGCTTGTCGAGGCGGCACAACGCGGTGTCCGCGTCCGCCTGTTGCTCGATGACCTCGCAACCGACGTCAACGACACAAACCTCATCCTGCTGGACATGCAGCCCAACATCGAGGTGCGCATCTTCAACCCGATCGGGCGGGGCGGCATCTACTTCGCGAACATGGTCGCGAACTTCAAGCGCGCGAACCGGCGCATGCACAACAAGACGTTTATCGTCGACAACCGCTTCGGCATCGTGGGCGGACGCAACATCGGCGACGAGTACTTCGAGCTGCCCGGCAAGAGCGAGTTCGTGGATTTCGACATGCTCTTCGTCGGCGATGTGGCCTGGAAGACGTCGATTACCTTCGACCGATTCTGGAATCATGAGTTGTCGGTGCCGATGTCGGCGTACGCGGAGCGTTTCACCGAGGCAAAGCTCGAGCGCGAACGCAGCAAGGCCCGCGCGGCGATCGACAGCGCCGTCGCCACCGCTTATGAGGCAGCCCGCAGCGCGTCGATTCTCGACGACGTGCTGAACGGGCTCATCAAGCCTTATACCGGGACGGCCAGTGTGATCACGGACGATCCCGAGAAGCTTCTGACCAAGGCGGGCACCGATTACCGGTATGTGATTACCGAGCTGACCAGGGCGCTCGACCAGGCCGAAGAGGAGGTTCTGATCGTGACGCCGTACCTGATTCCGGGCGCAAACGGCCTGGCGTACATCGAGGCGCTTCGGGAACGGGGCGTGCGCGTTGCGATTCTGACGAACTCGCTGGCGTCGAACAATCACGTGCCTGTGCACGGGGCTTACCAGCGCTACCGCAAGCCGCTGCTGCGCGCCGGCGTCGAACTGTATGAAGTTCGTTCTACAGCGGCGGCTGATTATTCCGCGCTGGGCGTCGTGGGCGACGCGGACATCGGCGCGCTGTCGATGCACACCAAGGGCGTGCTGATCGACAACCGCTATATCTTCGTCGGTTCTTTGAACATCGACCCGAGGGCCATCGACGTCAATACGGAAGTGGGGGTGATGATCGACTCGGAGTCGCTGGGGCGAGCCCTCGCAGAGACCGCGGCTGCGAGGATCGGCGCGATTGCCTACCAGCTGTCGCTCGACGAGAACGAGCGCCTGGTCTGGGAAGCGCGAATCGGTGACGGCGTCGTCGTCAGGACATCCGACCCGGACGCCGGGGCCTGGCGCCGATTCCTTGCCTGGGTGTCGAAGATCCTTCCCGAGCAACAATTGTAGTGCCGGCCTGAGTCGATGAAACAGCGAACCTCACTGCTCATTCGACGTGACCCGGACGTGCCACCGGGCCGTCTGCTCCCTGGCCTGTGCGCACTCCTGGCGTTTGCGGTGTCCGGCACGGTCGCGGCGGACGAAACTGCTGACACTCATGGAACGGGCGAGGCGGTGGAGGACGGCGCAAGGGCCGCTGCCTCCGAACCGGCAGCCTCCGCTGCCGAAGAGACATTTGACGAATCGCTGGACGAGGTGGCAATCGACGTACGCAGTTCGATCGATGTGGCCGACGATCGCGAAGGCGCCAGCTTTTTCGGCGACACGCGCTTGAGCTACATCTTCGACGGCGAGGACCTGCAGGGGATTAGTCTCGGCAAGACCGATGTTCTGCGGCTCCGCTGGCGCCTCGCAGCCGAGGGGCGCTTTTTGAAGGGGATGCGCGGCTCGATCAGTGTCGCCGGGCTGTGCTCCACCGAAGACTGCTCGCTGGAAGGTCTGCTGCAGCCCGACATTTCGAGTGCAGCGAGCATCAGGGATGGGGAAATGACCATCGATTCCGCTTTCCTGCAGTGGTTCCGGAGCGACCGTTACGACATAGCCATAGGGCGAATGCAGACCAAGTTCGTCGCTCGCGGCGGCGTGTTCTCGAAGTCGATGGACCGCAACGACAGCAACAACCTGCGCGTCAACTGGACGGACGGCCTGCACACGACCTACCGCGGCGTCCGTGGATGGGACTCGCACCTGATTGTCCAGTACAACAGCGAGGATGGTGCGAGCAATATCAAGCGTCTTCCGCTGGATTTCTCTTCCGACAAGTCCCGGGCCTCCTACTACGTAGCGTTGGAGAGCAAGAAAGCCCTGCGTCGCATGGTGCAGCGTACGCTCAGTGTCTCCTACCTGCCGTCGTCGCTGGCGACGAATGGCCTTATGAATTCGACACGAGAGGACTACTGGGGCGTCGTAGGACGCCTTGCCTTGCGGTGGCCGGTTCGCGATGAAGGCTGGCGTCTGCGGACGTCCGGGGAAGTGGCTTATGCCGGCAAGACGCCGATTAATTCGGCCGCCGGAATTGCCGGTGACGGGGACACCGGCGGCCTGGCCTGGGCCCTGACAGTGAGTATCATGGACTTCGTGCCGCGCCACAGCTTCGGCGTCAATTACGCGCGCACGGAAGCCGGCTGGCTGTTGTCACCCCAATACACGCCGAATGAAGAGTTGTACGAGGCACGCTACATGTATCGCCCCACCGACAGGATTACACTCGACGTCCGTGGCCGCTGGCGCTACGATCTTCGCGATCGTCTAATCGACATTCCGGACCGCAACAATTTTGATTTTTACGCCCGGGCAACCTGGTCGTTCGGCACATGAAGCCGCGGTTCCGGATCGACATGATCGGCAGTAGTGGCGGCATGCTGTTGCGGCCGGCCGGTCATGCGTCGGCCGGAATATCCCGGGTCAGGAAGTAAATCGTGGATCTGACCGCCAGGCAAACAGTTATCGTCGCGATCCTGGTGCTGGCTCTCGGCAAGTACCTGACGGCGCGTAGCGACTTCCTCAAGAACTACAACATCCCGGAGCCCGTATCCGGCGGCCTGCTTGCCTCGGTGTTGTTCGGGCTGGTCTACATGCTGCTCGATACCGAGATCCGTTTCGCACTGGACCTCCGCGATTCGCTCCTTGTCGTGTTTTTTACGACGATCGGCCTGTCTTCGAAGCTCGACACGCTTAAGCAGGGTGGCAAGCCGCTCGCCATCATGCTCGTACTCGCGATCGCCTACCTCTTCCTGCAAAACCTGACGGGCATCGGCGTTGCCGCGTTGACCGGGCAGCCGCTCGAGGTAGGCGTGATCGCCGGATCCGTCTCGCTGAGTGGCGGTCATGGCACGGCCATCGCGTGGGCGCCGCGATTCGCGGCGGACTACGGGATCAGCAGCGCCATGGAAATCGGCATCGCCAGTGCGACCTTCGGACTGATCATGGGTGGCGTCATTGGCGGGCCGATCGCGCAACAGCTGATCAAGCGCGACAAGCTGACGCCAAGCGACGACCCTCGGCTCACGGTCGGCACGCCACACGAAATCGACACGACGCCCGTCAACTACGAGAACATGCTGCGCACGATCTTCATCCTTGCCGTAAGCATCGGTCTCGGAGAGACTCTCGACAGCCTGCTGGAGATGCAAGGCGTCCAACTCCCGACGTTTGTTTCCTGCCTGTTCGCCGGGATCATCGTGACCAACCTGGGCCCGAAGATGCTGCCGCGCGCACACTGGCCCGAGCGCAGCCTGTCACTTGCGCTGATTTCCGACCTGAGTCTCGGTCTGTTCCTGGCCATGTCATTGATGAGCCTGCAGCTCTGG
The DNA here is from genome assembly GCA_030066735.1 of Woeseiaceae bacterium. Classification (GTDB taxonomy): domain Bacteria; phylum Pseudomonadota; class Gammaproteobacteria; order Steroidobacterales; family Woeseiaceae; genus UBA1847. The sequence goes on from JASJBB010000028.1 coordinate 6,607, forward strand.
ACCCTGGCAGAACTCGGCCCGTCGCTGTTCTTCATTCTCGTCGCGCAGGTCGCGGTTGCGTGCCTGTTCGTCATTTTCGTCATCTACCGGGCCATGGGACGAGACTACGACGCTGCCGTCATGTCCGCAGGTTATGCCGGCCTGGCGCTCGGCGCCACGCCGACGGCGATCGCCAACATGACCGCGGTGACCGAGAAATTCGGCGCCTCGCCGAAGGCTTTCATGGTCGTGCCGCTCGTCGGCGCGTTCTTCATCGATATCTCGAACGCGGTGATTATCCAGTTCGTGCTGGACAGGCTATAGACCTATTGTGCGCACAGGGATGCACAGCGCGGCCGTATGCGCCCGCCGCCTCGCTTGCGGCCTGCTAGTCGTCGCTTTAGCCGCGCAAGCCGCGCTCGCAGGCGAATACGAGAGAACCGAGAATACCGCGCCCGAGTCAGCGCAAGACACGGCGCTCGGGCTCGACGAGCTGCGCGACGAGGCCGAGTTGCCGGCATTGAAACTCCTGCAAGACGCACTTGAGCGTGCATCCGATTTCTGGGCGGATAGCCGGCTCAGCCTGAACGTCCGTGCCTTCGACTTCGATCGCGAAAACGGGCTCGGCCCGTACGAGCAGGTGTTCGAAGCCGGTGCGGAATTGGGCTTCGAGAGCGGGAGGCTCGACGACCGATGGTCTTTCGGCGCTTCCTGGCATGCCTCGAGCGCAGTCAGGGATCGCATCGAGGACAAACAGCCCGGCGCCCCCGAGCCTGCGGACATATCGGTCCTGAGTCGGGCCTGGCTGCAGTTCCACTTTTCCGAAGACTGGCATGTAAGCCTTTATCGGCAGGACTTCAACCTGCCTTATCTGAACCGGCTCGACATTCGCATGATCCCCAATACGCACGAGGGCTACGTCGTCAAGCATCTCGGTGAAGATTTTGAGTTCGTCGCCGGGCATATCGCGAAGTTCAAGCGCCGCGATTCGGATCGCTTCGTGCCAATGGGCGAGGCCGCTGGTGTTCCGGGCAATACGGCGGGCACCGGGATCGTGGGCGCGCGGGGTAATGTCACGCCGTCGGTCAATGTCGGCGGCATCGTGCTGCACACACAGGACCTGTTTACGACGGTGTACGGGGAACTGAGCTACAAGCAGGCGCTCGACGAGGACTGGGCCGTCCAGTTCGCCGCACAGGGGACGCGGCAGTTTAGCCACGGTGACGAGCGCCTCGGCGACTTCGATACCAATTCCTGGGGTGCGCGCCTGGCGCTGGGTTTCAGGGGCACCGTGCTGACGCTGGCGAGGACCGGCACTGGACGTGGCGCCGACATCCAGCGTCCCTTCGGCGGCACGCCCGGATTCACTTCAAGCATGATCTTCGACTTCGATCGTGCCGGCGAACAGGCGAGACGTATCGGCCTGTCGCAGAATCTTACGGATTACAATCTGCCTGCATTGAGTTTCATTGCTACCTACACCGACGGGCGAGGCGCGATCGCGGCGGACGGCACGCCTCTGCCCGATTCGCGAGAGATTGCGTTCACGGCCGACTACCAGCCGCAAAAAGGGCCGCTCAAGGGTCTATGGCTCAGAGTACGCTGGGCGGACGCCGACCGCGGCGATCCAGCGGCGGATCGCCGCGATCTCAGGATCATTCTCAATTACCGCCTCGAAGTGCTGTGATCTCACGGCTGCCGCCGGGCGCGCTCTGCCAGGCAGCACCAGCGGGCGCTTACTCGAGCAAACTGCCGTCGTCGTTCAGGGCGTGGAACTGGCGCAGCAGCATGTCGCGAATGTCCTCCTCGCGGCCGCAGAGGTACCACTGCGCGTAGGCGCCGTGCATCAGGGCCATGATGCCGGCGGCGGCTTCCCGGCGAATCTTGCCCTCGTCGCCGGCAAGGAATCGCTGAATCTCGTCGATGTGCTGGTGCCACTGGGTCTGAATGCGCTGCCGTATTTCAACCGGGACCTGGTGGCTGAATATCAGGGTCATCACGATACCCTTGGCATCGGGGTTGGCATCGAAATATTCGCCGACGGTGGTTAGCAGGTAATCGACCCGTTCGCCGAGCGTCGGCAGGTCCCGCTTGACGAGATTGATCCTCGCATCGATTTCTTCGAACAGGTCGAAGACAGCCTCGGTCAGCAGTCCTTCCTTGCTGCCGAAGTGCCACAGGATGCTGCTCTTGGCAACGCCCACGGATGCGGCGACTTTGTCGAGCGTCACCGAGTCGTAGTCGTGCTCCGCCAGCAGTTGCTTCGTGGCGGCGACCAGTTGTGCCCTGGTTGCCTCGCCCCTGCGTTGCCGTGACCCTTTAGCTGCCATATAAGCCCCTGATTTTTCCAAACAAAAACTTGTTTTGCAAATTATACTGAACATTCAGTACAATTTCGAACCTGCGTGGAACCGCTATCTGGAGCGCCTCGCAACTCGATCAGGAACATCAAGGGGGAAACCATGACTCGATTCCAACAGCTGGCGCTCGGCGCGCTCGCGTTTTGTGCGGCCACGGGTGGTGTGCACGCGCAGGCACTCGATGAAGTCGTCGTAACGGCGCAGCGTCGTGCCGAGAGCTTAAGGGACGTGCCGATCTCGGTCTCGGCCATCGCCGGCACCAAGATTCAGGATTCGGCGATCCAGCGATCGGAAGACCTGGCGGCCTATGTGCCGAACTTCCACGTGATGCAGGACCCGATCGGCGACAAGATCAACATCCGCGGCATCCAGTCGGGTAACCAGGCCGGTTTCGAGCAGTCGGTCGCCACCTTCGTCGACGACATTTACCGGGGCCGGGGCACCCAGGCCCGCTGGTCTTTCCTCGACGTCGAGCGCGTGGAGGTCCTCAGGGGACCGCAGCCAATCCTGTTCGGCAAAAACACCGTTGCCGGCGCCCTGAACATCGCGACCGCCAGGCCTACTGACGAAGGCGCGGCGGAGGTGTCGGTCACCTACAACCCGGAGTTCGACGAGAGCGAAGTCCAGGCGTTCGTGTCCGGCCCCATGGCTGAATCCGTGCGTGGCCGCCTCGTGTTGCTCTCGCGGCAGATGGACGAGGGATGGGTGGCGAATGCGGCTTACCCGGAGGACAACCCCTCGTCCGATGAACTGTTCGCGCGCGGATCGATCGAGTGGGATATCAGCGAGCGGACCTCGCTGTACGCAAAGTACGAAGGCGGCGACTTCGACGTTGTCGGCCAGCCCTGGGTAATCTGGGAAGGCGGTCCGATCAGTCCGCTGCTCGCAGCGTCCGGCGTGCCGGAGGGCCCGGGCCACGACACGGCGATGGGCAACAACGGCTTTGCGCCGCTCGGGCTGCCCGGTGACGACGTCATCGACTTCGGATCGGTCGGTCGCTACGAGGGCTCCACGCAGGAAGGCCTGATCCAGGTTGATCACACCCTGCAGAACGACTCGACGCTGACCGCGATACTCGGTCACTCGGCCTACGACTACGACCGCTTTCTCGATGCCGACTTCAACCCGTTGCCGGTCTTGCGCTTTGACGACACGGAGGATTTCGAGCAGACCAGTTTCGAACTGCGCCTGACGTCGAATACGGACGGCCGCGTCGAATACATTGCCGGCCTGTATTACCAGGATAACGAGATGGTCGTTGACGGTTTGACCCAGTTCAACGTCGTGGCTATCGATGCGCTGCTTGGCGGCACCTGCGCGGCGCTGCCGGGCGGCCCCGCTGCCGTGGTCGTCGGCGACCCCGTGGCAACCGCTATCGGCGCGGCAGGCCTGCCGGGCGCAACAGCGGCCGTTGCCAACGCGTGCGCACAGACCGCGCTGACCCAGGCCCTCCTGCCGTCGGGCCTGAATGGTGCGGGCCGCTACGCGTTTCTCGACCAGAGCACCGAAACGTTAGCCGGTTTCGGCCAGCTTACGTACAGCTTCACGGATGAAGTCCACGCCACGTTCGGCCTGCGCTACACGACCGAGGAGAAGAAAGCGAGCCAGAGTGCCTATGCTACCGACTACGTCGAGCGCAGCACGACGCCGCTCGCCGACCAGAGCCCGACGAACCCGCAGGCACTCGCCGCTTTCCTCGTCGGCGAGTTCACGTTCCATGAATTTACGCCAACCGATCCGGGCATGACGCGCGACGAAGACAGCCTGACCTGGGCCGTCAGCCTGCAGTGGGACGTGACCGAGAATGCGATGGTCTACGGCTCCGCAAGCACCGGCTTCAAAGCCGGGGGTTACAACTCGTTCTACATGGGCCTGCCGCAGGGGCTCGGGGCCGACTCGGAAGACGTCCAGTTCGAGGATGAAGAGGTCCTCGCGTTCGAGGTCGGCGCGAAGATGCTGCTTGCCGACGGCCGTGCGGAACTCAACGTTGCGGCATTCCATATGAGCTACGAGGACCTGCAGGCGTCGATCTTCAGCGGCAACACGACCTTTGTCGTGCAAAACGCGGCGGAGGCGACCTCGCAGGGCATCGAACTCGATGGCCGCTGGCAGGCCACCGACCGCCTCATGCTGACGGGCGCGCTCAGCTGGCTCGACTTCAGCTATGACAAGTTCCCGAACCAGGGCTGCGTTGCGGAACAGTTCCTCGCATTTCGCGAAGCCGCGTTCCAGGAGGCCGTGGCTGCGAACGACTTCGTGACCGCCGGCGTGTCGTCGCTCGTGGTCAATAACCAGGTTTGCGCAGCAGCCGGAGTCAACGATCTCGCCGGACGCCCGAGCGCGCACTCGCCCGAGTTCACGGCGTCGCTGGTATTCGACTACAGGGCGCCGATTGGCAGCCGTTATGAATTTGCGACGATCTTCGACGTGAACTGGAGCGATGACGTCTATCGCCAGGATGACCTCGATCCGCTGTCGTTGCAGAAGTCCTTCACCAAGGCGAACCTTGCCCTCATGTTCGGCGCGGCCGAGGGCCAGTGGGACGTTGGCCTCATCGGCAGGAACATCTTCGACGAGACGACGACGTCCTACGTCAATGACATGCCGCTGTTCGACGGCGCGCGGCAGGGCCGCATGGACGCGCCGGCAAGCTGGGCGGTGCGGGCGCGCTTCCGGTTCTGATCCCGGTTGAGTGCCGCGGAGGCGTTACAGTCCGGCCGGCTTCAGGGCTGTCCGGACTTAACGCGCCAGTAAACGCCGCCGTCGGCCTCTATGCGTTCGAGCGTTGGCCGACGGTCGGCCGCAAGGCCGTCGCGGATCAGGTAGCCGATGTCCGTCTGGACTTCGACGACCCGCAGGTGGGCGTCATGGCTGTTCAGGATGCTGACGACGTCGGATACGAGCACCGTTTCAGTACCCGGGTAGAGCGGCACCTGCCGCTTTGCGTCACCAACGCGCTCGGCCTTGTTTACCCGGCGCGACGTCTGCAGCGGCACGTCATTCTCGGCGGCATAGATCGTCACATTGAGTCCGCTCGCCCGGATGACCGGCAGGTACACTTGCTCGAAGCGCGGCCGGGCAATGTCCGGTGAGACCAGCAGAACCTGGCCGAAACTCGTGCGTACGGCCTCCGGGGCGCGCTCGGCGATCGACGCAATCGCCTCCAGCAGCGCGAAGCTACCCAGGCTGTGCGCGATCACGTGGATCGTCTCGATCTCAGGCGCGTCCATCAGCTGTGCCAGCAATGACTCGAGCGTGCCGCCGGACCACTCGAGATTGCGCACGTCACCCTTGTACTTGAATACGTTGCCCGTCGACGGCCAGCTATACAGGATCGGCACTGCGTCCGGACTTACCTGGTAGACGAGTTTCGCAAGATTAACTGCCGACGTGTCGAAACGACGTCGGAATCCGTGGACATAGAGCAGCGCGGACCGGGTCCCCGACAGGCTGGCGTACTCGGCAACAATTCGGTCGAGATCGGTTCCGCGTGCGGGCATCACGCTGAGCAACTCGTCGCGTTTGCGCGATCCGTCGAGCCGTGGTTTCCACCGTTGCCAGTCGGCAAACGGGGTCGCATGATCGCGCCGGGTAGCGATGGCAATGGTGGCCATGCCGGTCTGCAATTCGCCGCGATCGCCGCCGTAGTAGCGCTTCGGCCGGGAATCGTCATCCAGGCTTCGGTCCGTTACGTAGACAAGCGGCACGAGCACCTGCCGCGGCATGTCTTCGGCAGATTGTGTAGCACACCCGCCGGCGGCGAGTATGCACAGGAGGAGCGACAGGGTTGTTGCAACTCGAATCACGCCGTGATTTCCTAAGACAGGTGCCGGAATTAGAGCCAGCTTGCCGCTGGTCGGCAGCCGACAATTATGCACAAAACCAACCGCAAGCGCGGCGCTTTCGCAATCTGGACAGCTCTTTGCCTGGCCTGTGTGCCTGCGAGAGCGCAGGAGCTCTTTGAGCCGAGTATTCACTGGGCGTACGCCTCGTATTTCGGCACCGGCTGGTACAAGCTCAATGACCGGCAAAGCGCGTTCATCTTCAAGACGGCGCCCCGCTGGACGATAGGGGAGTCGGGATTCGATGATGACGGCGGCCGCTCCATCCAGTACACATTGCGGCTACCATTGACCATCGGCCTGTCGCAGCTATCCTTCGACGACATTCCCGGCAGCGTGGATCCCGGAAACCTGGCCACACTGTCGGCCGGCATCAGCTTCGATGCGGACGTCCCTGTGACCGAGCGTTTCTCGGTGCGGCCGAACGTCGAGGTTGGCTATGGCGGCGTAATTGGCGAAGACGACAGGGCGTGGTCCTACAGGGCCAGCATGCGGGGCCGTTTTGCGTTCGAGCCTGAGCGCTTCGACTGGGCGTTGATATTCGACGGCGGCTTCGTCGGTTACGACGCGAGCGGGCCCGGTCGTGACCGCTTCTCGTTCGCTTCGATTGCCGCCGAGTTTACGCACCCGGTTCAGTGGTTCCGGAGTTCCGGCGGCCAGAGCCTCTTTCACTGGCACATCAAGCACGCGTCTTTCCCCGACCGGGTTCGGGTCGAGAAGGGGCCCGGTGAGTTCGACGTCTTGCGGGACTATTGGGAAGCCGGGGCGGCGATCGGCCGGCGGGATGAGCCGATCCGGTTGTGGTTCCTGCGCTTCGATCGCCTCGGGCTGGCGTACAGCGCGAGTTCCAGCTCGCAGCTGCGCGGCGTCAGGCTCGTATTCCGCTCACAGTACGAACTCTGAGCGCTGCTCAAAAGCGGTAGGTAATCGCGCTGATAAAGGATTCTCGCGAGCCTGTGAAGCCATTGTATTCCGCGCTGATACCCAGGCGGCGTGACACGTCCCAGTTGAAACCCAGGACGGCGTTCCAGGAATCGGTGTTAGCTTGCCGGACGCTGAAGTCGAGTGCCGGGAAGCCATCGCCGAAATTGAACACGCCGTCGACATCGAGGTCACTGTCGAGGTAGTTACCGCCCGCGAACAGGGCCAGATTGCCGAATCGCGGGAGTTCGAAGTAGAAGCCCGCGCGGGGCGTTATCGTGATCGCTTTGCCGTCGGTGACGGCGAGTCGGGGCTCCGTATAGGTAACGGTGGCCGGCACGGCGAAGAAGAAGTTGCGCCAGCCCGTGGCGAGCGTGATGCCACCGCCGTAGGTCTTGACGTCGATTGAGGTTCGAATCGGCAGCAGCACCAGCTGGTCCTCCAGGCGGGAGCACAAGGGGCGATTGACGAGTCGGGTGCAGTCGAGGCCAACGAAGTCGATCAGCCCGTTGCCGTCGAGGAAGACGTCCGACGACACGGTGCCGTCAACTTCGCCATAGAGCGCGAAAACCTGCAGGAACGGGAACACCCAGGCATCGAGCTTGAGCTGCCACGAATCCGTGTCGCTCAGTGTGTTCTCGAAGGCGACCCACTCGTAGGGAACTTTGGGTCCGTCGCCGAAGCCAACGCGCAGTTGGGTGATGTCGTTCGGCTGTTCGACGGCGGCGAACGCCATGCCGACGCCAAAGGGCAGGGGCAGGTCGAAGCCCTGGTCGACAACCTGCTGACCGAGGAAGGGTAACGGACGGCTCCAGGTTCGCGGCGCCGTGTCACCCTGCCGGTCGATGTTCTGAGCGCCGATGGTCGGCACACGGATATCGCCGAGACCGGTTTCGGTCAGGTCCTCGATAACGGCAACCCTGACCCGTGTGGCCGTCGTGCTTACCGCGGCGCCGGACTCGGACATGAAATAGAGGTCGATATCGCGGTAGCGCGTCGAAGCGATGCCGCCGGCTTTGCCGGCGACGGAACGGGCGACCAGGCGTGTGGACGTAAACCCGGTTTTGAGACGTTCGAGTGACTCGCGGCTCTCGGGAATAGCAAGGACCATCGTCTCCGCGGAGCCGAGGCCGAGACCCAGCTCCGACCCGGAGATCGAGACGTAGGTGCGGGTATCGTTCGCATTGTCCGCAACGAGGCCGACGCCGTCCATGCGGGCGACCGCAGCGAGCACATCGAGATTCAGGGCCGCGAGCATGTAACCCGGGGCCTCCTTCGTACGTTCCGCGAGGGTGGCGTCGCTCTCGGCGAATTCCTGCAGAACCCGGTCGGCCGATTCGTCGAGGCGTTGGCGAATACGGTCGCGTTCCTGAACAGGGATGCTGAAACAGCCTGACAGGACAAGCGCCAGTACTGCGACGCACGCAGACCGGAGGCTGTTCTTGACGGGCAGTGAGCGGTACACGGTGAGGCTTAGCAAAGACACGAACCTCGGTAAGTCGAATTGCCGGTTTTCGAATGTCCCGGCACGGGCGCGCAGAGCCATTTATCGTAGCAGGGATCAGCCACACGCACACCAATCCGCTGGCCCCGAGCGAGCATGCTGATTACCGTCCAGGCAGAGAGCATGGCACGGGCGCTCAAGATTCGTCGGGCCCGTCGCGGCCCTCGAAGCTGCCGCCCAACGCAAGATGCAGGTCGACCCGCTGCTGCAGGCGAAGGTCGCGCAGGTTCAGCAAATCGACGCGCGTGGCAACGACCTGGCCTTCTGCCTGCAGTACGTCGAGGAAATCGACACGGCCGACCTCGAACTGCGCCGTCGCGACGCGCAGCGCCTCCTCGGACTCGGCCAGCGCTTCGCGCAGGTAGGTTTCGCGCTCGCGAAGCAGGGTGTCGTTTGCGAGTCCCTGTTCGACCTCCGCGAAGGCCTGCAGCGCGAGCAGACCGTACTCGGCCATCGCCGCCTCGAATTCCGCCGAGTTGATGTCGACCTGGGCCGCGAGCGCACCGCCTGTAAAAATTGGCGCCATGAAGTTGGCCCCGATCGACCAGTAGTCATTGTCGATCGCGAGCAGGTCGGTGAGCTCGGCCGACGTCGTGCCGGCGCCGGCGGTCAACGAGATCGTCGGCAGCCGTGCGGCCTCGGCCGTCTGGATCGACAGGAACCGGGCCGCGACGGCACGCTCGGCGGCGCGGAGGTCCGGCCGCCGTTCGAGCAACTCGGACGGCAGTCCGGTGGGGATCGGCGGCGGGGTCGCGACGAGGTCCTCGGCACCCTCAACCTGGGCGGCGGGATAACGGCCGAGCAGCACCTCCAGCGCCCGGGTCGCCTGCTGCCGGGCGGCCTCGGCGCGCCGGATCGTCGCCTTCCCGGTCGCGACGCGAGCCCGCGCAAGAGCGACTTCACGAGAGGTCACCTGGCCCTGCCGGTGCTTCGCTTCGACCAGTTCGAGCGTGCGCTCGTAGAGCCCCAGCGCCTCGTTGGCGAGGTCGAGCTGCAGTTTGGCTTCGGTCACGAGGAACCAGAGTTTCGCGGTCTGCGCGGCGATCGACTGGTACGCCCATTCGAGCTGGTACTGCGCGGCTTCGAACGCCGCCTGGCCGGCCTGGGCCTGCGAACGGACCCGGCCCCACAAATCGAGCTCCCACGATGCCTTGAGCTGCACGCCGCTGCCGGACAGCGACGGGTCCGCGGTCGAGAATCCTTGCTGGGCGAGGCCCGTGCCGCCCAGGCCGACAACGGGCGTCAACTCGGCGCCGGCTTGCGTGGCATAGCCGGCGGCCGCATCGACCCTGGCGACGGCGGCACGGAGATTGAGATTGTTGCGGATTGCCTCTGCAACGATGGCTTTGAGCTGCGGGTCGCCGAAGGTCGCAAGCCAGCCGTCGACGACCTTGCCGGTCGCGGCGTTGGCGGCTCCCTCATAGTCGGGCGGAATGACCGTTGTTTCCGGCAGCGCCTCCTGAATGACCTGCTCGGCCGGCGGCGGCTGCTTCACCGCGCAGGCTGTCAGCAGGCTCGTCGCCGCGAGCGCGACCGGAATCCAGACCTTCCTCGTTGCCATCGGCTTATGACGGCTTGATGAAGTTCATGATGGCATCCATGCGGATCATGACCTTGCGAATGACGTGGGTCATGGTGACTTCAGACGTATAGATCGCCGCCGAGCCCACGGTGCCGGGGTTGATGCCGATTTCCCGGGCGAGCTCCGGGTCATCGAGATCGAGGCGTACCGAGAACGGGCCAGGCTGAATCGGGCCCTGCGGCTGGACGGCCGTGCCCGTTACGAAAAACTGGCCCTGGGCCGTCACCGGGATCAGAAAGCGCACGGTGGCCGGAAAGACCTTGCCCGGGTGCGACTTGAACGTGACCTCGGCTGGCTGCCCCGGCTCGATATTCCGCGTGTAGATCTGGTGAACCTGCACCAGCAGACCGGTTTCTGAAGTGTCGATGAACGCCATGGCGCGGAAAGAGGGCGCGTTCACGACGCGCATGCCGGGACGCAGAGCCACGTTGGTTACGTAGCCGTCGGTCGGCGCGCGGACCTCGGTCATCTCGAGGTTCCATTCCGCGTTCTTGATTTGCGCCTTGAGCCCGGCGACCTGGGCTTCGTAGGCCTGTACCTCGTAGATGGACCCCGCATCCTGGGACGCGAGTTCCCGCGACTGCACGAGCCGCAACTCCGCCAGCTTGAGCTGCGCCTGCAGGCCTTCGAGGGCTGCCTCGTATTGCGTCGGGTCGATGCGGAACAGGAGGTCGCCTTTCTCGAGCGGCTCGTTCGGCTCGACCGGCACCTCGATCACTTCGCCGGCCACGTTCGGCGTGATCGGCACCGAGTAGGTCATTACGGCAAGGTCGCCGGCAGGCGCACCCCATTGCATCGGAATGAAGAAGCCGATCAGGAGCACGAGTTCGTACGGGATGATCGTGAGCCAGGTGGCCTTGGTGTTCGGTACCTTGCCGGTCTTGGTCAGTACGTACAGCAACAGCACGTACAGCAGGGTCAGGAATACGATCATGGCGTTTCCTCGGCCTCGCTCGCCGCGTCACCGGACGGATCCTTCAGCAGGGAACGCCCGGCTTCAAGCGCGGGGTGGCCCAGTTGCAGCGGTCGCGTATACGCCCAGACCATCGCGAATATCCACACCACACCGACCGTCAGCAGCATCCCGAGCCAGCCGGCAACGTTGATCGCTTCGGCTTGCGGGTGGCCACGTGCGGCCGCCGCCTTGCCCGGCAACTGGGCCAGTACAATGACGATGACCACGGCCGATACGAGTATCGTGATAAACACAAACCAGGCGAAGTAGTCGATCGCGGACATGGTCTACGACTTCGCCTCGCTTCCCGTCTCGCTGGCGACAACCTCGTCGACAGCGGCGTCCACTGCCTGCTCCACGGCGTCGACACTCGAATCGCCGATCATGCCGAGCATCGCCATCGACCAGCCCGAGAAGATCAGCCGAATGCCGGTCAGCAGGCCTACGGCGTAAACCCCGGAGGCAGGCCACTTCTGGTACAGGAGTACGGCAAGTACGATGCTCGCGACGCCGCTTACGATGAGCCAGCCACGGCCGGGCATGTCCTTGTTTCGAACGGCGGCGATGATCGCGTAGATTCCGTCAACCAGGAACCAGGCCATGATCACGATCGTCAGCGTCATGAGGCTGACGATGGGTTGTGCGAGCATGGCGACGCCGGCGACTATCGTGATGCCGCCAAACAGGAACTGCAGCATTCCCTTGCCGAACGAGCCTGCCTTGAACGAGTAGGTCGTCATGACGAGACCGGCGGCGAGAACGGTGACGGCGACAGTCACGTTGACCGCGAGTCCGGACACGAACGGCGCCATTATGCACAGCAGGCCGAGCACCATGACCGCAAAGCCCCAGCCGGTGCCGACACGCCCGGGAAGCCGGGCGATTCTGGAAGCATCATTCATCATTTCAACTCCTCTCAATTGGTTACTAAGTGGACGCGCGCTCCGAGCGCATGTCGGAAACGAGGCTGCCGTCGGTCGACAGGATGACGGCAATCCAGCGCAGCCCTTTGAACTGGGCACAGATAATTCCGGTCATGACCATTATGGGGACGGCGAGGAACATCCCGGCGAGGCCCCATACGACCCCCCAAAACGACAGGGCCAGGAGAATCATGAGCGAACTCAGGTTGAGCGACTTGCCCATGTAGGCAGGCTCGATCACGTTGCCGAAGACGAACTGCGTACCGCCGAGCAGGGATATCACCACCAGGAACGGCGTGATCGAGTCGAACTGCACCAGGGTCAGCAGCGCCGGGAACACGGCGGCGACAATCGAACCGATGGTCGGAATGAAGTTCAGGAAAAAAACGAGCAGCGCCCAGATGGCCGCAAAATCGACGCCGACGATGGTCAGGATTACGTAACTGACGAGACCCGTCGCGAGGCTGATCACGGTTTTCATGCCGATATAGCGCTGAATCGAGGCCGAGATTTCGAGTGCAACGTTGGACGTGCGGTCCGCATCCGCCGGGTCCCTGTGCAGGTGGCGGATCTTGGCAGGTAGCAAGCGCTCCTCGGCAAGCAGGAATCCTACGTAGATGGCAATAAGGACCATGTCGGACATGAGCGCCGTGACCGAGTCGCCAACCCAGGTCAACACGGCGCCCAGGTCGACCTCGGCCAGGAGGGCTTCGATCGTTGGCGTTTCCTCGAGGTTGAACCGATCCGCTAACGACTCGAGCAGCGCCGTGAAGTTCGCCTGGTAGACCGGGATGGCGGCAGCGAGCTTGTCGGACTGGCTCGTGATCATGAGCACCGAAAGATACGTTGCGACCGCGACGATCAGGATGGCCACGAGGTTGCCGAGCCACACGGGCGCCGGCTGCTTTGCCGGCAGCAGGCGATTGAGCGTACTCCGGATTGCGCTCAGTAGAATCCAGACGAATATCGCGATGGCGAGCGGCACTAGCAGGGGCCGGCCGACGACCAGAACGGTCACGGTCAACGCGAATATCACTCCCCAGGCCGCGAGGCGCAGCGGATTGAATTCGAACAGTCGCTGGTCGGCCACGGCGGAACCGGCTATTTCCGGCCTTTCTTCAGCAGGTCGATGACGACGGGCAGGACCGGACCGATGGCCCCCAGCGCCCCCCCGCCGACGCCGTTTCCCGCCGAGGTGAACGACTGGATGCCCGACTTCAGGTTCTTGATACCGTCGCCAACGGCCGCAACGTCATCGACAATGTCCGCGATGTCCTTCGATATCTCCTCGGCCGCCATCTCGCGAATCTCCCGGACCATTTGCTCTTCATTGGTCGGCTTCGCGCGGCGGCGCATCAGGAAGGGCAAGACCGCCAGGGCGAAATTGGCGACTGCGAGGATGAAGGCGGCCTGGGATTCGATCGCCGACTCGGTCAGGCGGTAGAAGACCCCCATGTTGACGAATACGAGCCCGACGAAGATGCAGCCGACCGACACTAATGTCAGCACCAGATCGTTGCTGCGGCGTTTCGCATCGGACTTGAACAGCGTCATTTCGGCGCGGGCCAGGATACGGAGTTTTACTATGAATTCGTTCATGTCGTGGTCCTTAACGCAAAAGGCGGCCCATGAGGATCCCGAGCGAGAATACGGTCAGGCAGGTGATGGTCGGCAGGTCGCGGATTTCCTGCTGCAACAGGTCGCCGAGCTCCTCCAGCTGCGTCTTCTGCTCTTCCGGCAAGGCGGTTGCCTCGACTGCCGGCGCCTCCGGCGCCTCGGTCGAGGCCGCTGCCGCCGGAGTATCCTCCGGCGGCGCCTCCTGTGCTTGCTTCTTGTTTTCCCGGCGCGCGTCCTGCAATGCGGCCACGTCGGCACGCAGCCTCTCGAGTTCGCGCGCGGTGTCGTCGCCTGCCATGGCCTACTCCTCGAGTTCCTGCTCAATACGGGCCGCGGCTTCCTCGACGCTCTGCCTTAGCGACGCGACCGCATCCGTGGCGCCGGCATGCAGCGTCGCCCAGCTTTCTGACGCGGCGGCCGCCATGCGGTCGTATTCCGCCCGGGCCGTACCGAGCTGCTCGTTGAGCGCACCGATCGCCGGATCCACGGCATCTGTGTCGAGCTTGTCACCAAGCGCCGACTCGACCCGAATTAGCTTGATGTTCGTGTTGACGACATCGAGCTGTGTCTGCTGAATGGCTTCCGAAATCGCCCGGACATGCGCTTCGAGAGCGTCGAGGCGGGCGTCTTGTTCCTTGTCATTGCTGAAAAGTCCCATGTTGGTTTCCTCTGCTAGGTTGGGTGAATCGTGTTGTCGTTAGCGGGCGTCCATCGAGTCGATGGCCGCCCTCAGGTCCGTAAACGTCCGGCACCGGTAGCCGTATTCCAGTTCGCTTGGCCAGGCACCGTCCCCGCCGAGGACGATCCGGACGCCTTCGCGCTGGCAGATTGCGGCAATGTCCCGGTAGTAGCGCTCGAGGGACAGTGCATCCGACTGCCAGGCTGACGCGGACAGGACGAGCAGGTCGAGACCGGACCCAGGGAGGTAGGACACCAGGTGTTCGGCGGCCAGTTCGTCGTACAGCAGGTACGCATTGAACCCCCGGCTGCGCAGGCACAGTTCGGCAAGCATCGGGCCGACGTTGTGCCGGTCGCCGGCCACGCTCGCGACCATGCATGGGGGCGCGCCCGGGCGGGCGTCCATTGCCGTGGCTTCGGCACAAACGATCTGCATGAGCCTCGACGTGGCAAGACCGCACTCCAGCGTTGAGCATTCCTGGTCCGCCCACCGCCGGCCGGCATACCTGGAGACGGCGCTCAGGCATTCGGCCGCACCGAACCAGTCGGTCTGATTCGACGCCAGCTCGCGCAGCCGCGCCCTGAGCTGCTGGTGGTTACCCTCCAGTAGCGCGCCAAACCACTGCCGCACTTCCGATTCGGTGAAGCGCGAACCCATGTCCTGGTCCTGCCCGCTCGCTGCCAGCTGTCTAACGGTCGATAGCTCGAAGCGGCGATGCCCGCCCGCCGTGCGATAGAACGGCAGAAGGCCGTCGTCGGCCCATCGTTTGACGGTCGTTGCGCCGACGCCGAGTAGCTCGGTTGCTCGCTTTGTACTAACCCAGGTGGACATAGATGTGTCGAGATTCCCGGCCGTTGAGAGCAGTGACGGCTAGGCCGTCAATACCCATGCTGCCGTGTCGCCCGGCAGGACGCTAGCCAATATTCGGCAATCAAACGGCGCTGGGATACGCTAGCAACGCACTCACACTCGGTGGCGTGAATCGCCCAAATCGACTATTCTTTTGAGCTATAACAAAAAAGTTACAAAAGAAACGGCCAAATCCATGTCCAACGCCGCATCGGCAGAGCGAACGACTCGCACGACCTCGCAGCGTGATCAACGCGTCACGCGCACCGCCGCGCGCGCGGACGACCTTCAGGTCGTGGACTGGTTTTCGCGGCTCGGCTGGGAAGGCGCGATATCACGGCTCGAACCCGGCGGGATCGAGCCGGTGCACAGCATCGACGAGCGCGACGGACTAACCCTGTCCCGCATTGCTACCCCTTACGCGCTCGAATTCTCCGGACATTCGCCGGCAACGCGGGTGACGTTGCTCATACCGCGTGGCGGGCATGACTTGTGGGTCAATGGCCGCAACATCGGGCGGCGCGGCGTCATCAGCTTGCCACCAGGCACGGAGACGCTGGCGCTGTTTCGCGGTGGCGGGCGCGCAATCGTCGTCACGATCCCTGCCAGGCGCGACGACCATGGGACGGGTGTCAGGCGGGCGCTAACCGGCGGCGGTGCGCTCGCCGCGCTTTTGACAAGCGACTGTCCCGATCGGGCGAAAGCACTGCAAGTCCGAGGGCTGGCGGACGAGCTCGCTGCCCGGTCGCTGGCGGCCGACGAGGAAACCAACGAAATCGCTTTCCGCATCGTCCTCAAGGCCCGTTGCTACATTGAGCAACACCTGGGCCGCAGGATTCGCATGACCGACATATGCGAGCACGCCGCGACCAGCCTGAGCCGGCTCGAACGCACCTTCCGCCGCGAACTGAACCTGACCCCGAGCCAGTACCTGCTCGCGATCCGCCTGGAAGCCGTCCGTGAAGCGCTGGAGGGCGCCAGTGACCGGGAAACCTCGGTTGCGCACGTGGCGCACGACTGCGGCTTCAATCACCTGGGCCGGTTCGCGGCAGCGTACCGGCGGCATTTTGGCGAGCTTCCCAGCCATACCTTGCGTGACACACTGCCTTTGCAGGCATGATGATGCCACCCGAGCACGCCGGGGGTTGTCTCGCCGGCCGGATTCGCGGCATCCTACTCCCAACGGCACGCAGCCGTCGACGTCGCCGCGCGGACCGAGGTCGTGTATCGCGCTGTCGGCGTCATGGACGTAACGCCCGGAGACCTGCGCCGGGCGAACTCAGGAGCAGAAAATGCAAGAACAAGACATGCTTCAATCCCTGAAAGGGGCGGGCAAAAACGTGCAACTCACGGGTGCAGGCCTCATCGTTCTCGGCGTGCTCTCTATCTGGTCCCCGGATGTCGGTGGGATGGCCATCAGCGTGCTGGTCGGCCTCGTGCTGCTGTTCGGCGGCGTTCTCAGGACCATGTTTGCCTGGCTATCGCCAGGCTGGGGTTCGCTGTTCGCCAAGGCGCTGGTCGGCATCATAACGATCCTCGCCGGCGTCTACATGATCTTCAACCCGAGTGTCGGGTCCAAGGCGCTTGCCGTGGTGCTGACCTTCTACCTGTTCGTCGACGGCATTACGACCCTGGTGTTCGCGATACGCATGCCGCCGGTTGCCGGCGGCGCCTGGATGATGTTCGGGGCCGTGGTCAGCATTCTTGCCGGCGTACTGATGTATATGCAGTGGCCCGCATCGGGAGAACTCGCTATCGGTATCCTGATCGGCGTCAAGCTGCTGATCGACGGCGTCGTGCTGGTCGGTATCGGCCAGGCGGCGAGGTCCGTCGGCGCGTCTTCGACGGAGCAATAGCGAAGTGTCGTTCGCACCTTGGCAACACGCTGTTCACTGGCTGGCACTCGGCTTCGGTCTGGGCCGGATTCCGGGATCACCTGGCACTTTCGGCACGCTGCTGGCCGTGCCCCTGTTCGTCTTGATGTCTCGCCTCGGACCAGCGCCGTATGCAGCCATCGTTGTCGTCATGTTCGTGGCCGGGATCTTCATCTGCGGACAGACGGCGCGAGACTTCGGTGAGGTCGACCCGGGCTACATCGTTTACGACGAAATCGTCGGGTTTCTCGTGGCCATGTTCATGCTGCCGGCCGATTGGCGCTGGATTGTCGCCGGTTTCATCCTTTTCCGGATCTTCGATATCTGGAAGCCATTCCCTGTTGACTGGGTCGAGGACAAACTTGGCACCGGGGCGAGCATCATGGCCGACGACGTCATCGCCGGCCTCTACACGCTGGCGATCCTGCATGCGGCCAGGGTCGTGCTGGAGCGCCTGTCGGCGCAGGGAGTCAG
Source organism: Woeseiaceae bacterium (assembly GCA_030066735.1). Lineage (GTDB taxonomy): Bacteria > Pseudomonadota > Gammaproteobacteria > Steroidobacterales > Woeseiaceae > UBA1847. The sequence continues at coordinate 24,166 of JASJBB010000028.1, forward strand.
CTAGGGTGATGTGCCAGATTGGTCGTCAGAAGGCCTTGCCCGCACCCGGGTTGACGCACGACTGTCTACTGATAGTCCGCAGATTTCTGGCGGTCGGCTGGGTCTGTGTCCTGGCGTCGCCACTGAATGCCGAGGTGCTTGAGGATAACGCGGTCGCGGATGACCTCGAGAAGCCCGGCTACGTCGAGCATGACCTGAACCATAGCTTGCCGCAGAGAGAGTCGCTGGTCCGGTCATTCCTGATTCCCGAAGACTATGAAGACTGGAAGGAGGAGCTCTTCAGGGAAAAGACCCTGAAGCTCTCGCTCAGCTACCAGGCGAATTCCATGCGGGCTTCGAACGTTGTGATGGGCAAGGACTATGCCGCAGCCGGATTCCTGCTGTTCGAGGCCCAGTGGACGCCTTTCAATTTCGACGAAGACTACGAAGGCGGCCTGGTCTTTACCTATAACAACGTTCATACGCTGGGCAGCGCGGCGCAACCTCCGCTGTTCTTCTTCAACACGGGCTCGATGTTCGTCCACGATGCGCTGTTTCTCGATGTCGATCCGTTCGTGGCGAACCTGTACTGGGAGCAGTGGCTGAAAAAAGACCGCTTCCAGATTCGCGTGGGCCAACACGTGCCGGTCGCCGTCATAGACTTCAGCCGGTTTGCGGATGTCAGAACGTCGGTGACCAACCCGACCATCGGATTTCCCGCCAATGTCATTCCCTTCGGGCCGCCCGCAATGGGCCTGACGGCCAAGCTCACTCCGCCAAGCCCGACCGGGTTTTACGCCACCGGCCACGTGTCGGACATCAATTCGCGTGTCGACGAACTGAACGTAGGGAACATCTTCGATACCGGCGATGTCTTCGTAGCGGGTGAGTTCGGGTACAACTGGGCTCGCATGGGAGCGGACGGGCCCGAGCTTGATCACGTTCACCTGCTGGTGTTCCGGGCCGACCGGGCCAGCGAGAAGTTCTTTCCAACCACCAGCGGCTGGGGCTTCAAGCTGGCTGGCGAAAAGCAGTTCGGCAAGTGGGTCACCCTGCTGAATTACGCCTACAACACAGCGTCCGGAGGAGGGTTCGGATACACCTCTTTGCAACACGTTGTGAATGTGGGCGCAGCCTACACGCAACCCTTCGGGATAAAAGGCGAAGCTTTTGTAGCCCTGACCTGGGGCAAAGAGCTGGACGAAGGACAGTGCGGGGTCGTGCCGTGTTTTGGCAGGGACCAGACGATGCTGGAAACCTATTACAAGGTCCTGCTCACGCCCAACATGTGGATCACCCCGGGTCTGCAGGTGCACTTCGATCCGGTGAACAATCCCGAGACCGATGCGATCTGGGTGCCGATGCTCAAGTTCCGGGTGTTCTTCTGATCTAAGAACGGATTGACTAGCCGAACAGAGCCTGTAATTTCAATCGACTATGCAGTACTTCGACCTGGCCATCGCCATTCTGGCAACGGTAATCCTGTTCATCTACGGCCTGCAGGGCTTCAGCGCCGAACTGCAGGAACTCGGGCGGGACCGCATGCGGTCCGTCCTCGGACGCCTGACCAGTAATCGATACTCCGGATTCCTGCTTGGCGCCGCGCTGACTGCGGTGGTCCAGTCGAGCAGCGCCGTTACGGCGATTACCGTGGCGCTGGTGGATTCCGGTGCCATCACGTTCGCTAACAGCCTCGCCGTGCTGCTCGGCGCAAACGTCGGTACGACCGCAACCGCATGGCTGGTCAGTTTCGAGCTGACCGGGATTGGCGCCTTCTTCATCGTGGTCGGCGCCCTGGCCGGAGTATTGCCGGGTCCGCTGCGAACCTTCGGCAAGGCAATCTTCTATTTCGGCTTCATCTTCTTTGCGCTCGACCTCCTGAGTGATGCGATGAGCCCGCTCAAGGAAGATCCTGCGTTGACCGCGCTGCTGGCAAAGACATCGAACCCGATGATTGGGGCGCTCTCGGGCATGGTGCTGACGGCACTCGTGCAGTCGAGCAGCGCGATTACGGGGCTCGTGATCCTGCTGGTGCAGCAGGGCGTCATCGACACGCAGGCGGCGATGGCGATCATCATCGGGTCCAATGTGGGAACGACCGTGACCGGGCTGCTCGGCAGCATCGGTGCGCGGCCTGCTGCGCAGCGTACGGCGCAAGCGAACCTGCTGATGAATACCATTGGCGTGCTGCTTTTCCTGCCGTTTACGTCGCAACTGGCGGCGTTTGCCGAATCTGTCAGCGACGACCCGGGCATCGCGGTCGCGGTCGGGCACCTGGTATTCAATGCCGGAGTGGCAATCGTCATGCTACCGTTGACAAAACACCTGGCGCGATTGCTGATGCCTGACGACGCCGATGATCCGGCTTCCGTCGGCGGCTGAACGCCGGTAGCCACAATTGCGGCGCCACGCAGCGATCTCCCTGTTCTAACCAAAGGATGGCAAATGTGTCGATGGCTTGCATACTCAGGGTCACCAATCCTGCTGGAAGAGCTGCTGCTCAAGCCTGACAACTCGCTGATCGAGCAGAGCCAGCATTCGCGGCTGGGCGAGACCGCGCTGAACGGGGACGGCTTCGGCATCGGCTGGTACGGGGAACGGGACATCCCGGGACTCTTTCACAGCATCGAGCCGGCGTGGCACGACCCGAACCTCAGGGAACTGGCGCATCAACTCTCGCCACGACTGGTGTTCGCACACATCCGTGCGTCGACCGGCACCGCTGTGCAAAAAACGAATTGTCACCCGTTCCGCCATGAAAACTGGCTGTGGATGCACAACGGCGTTATTCGCGGCTTCGACGCGGTCAAACGGCAACTGGCAATGGCCGTTGATCCTTCGCTGTACCCCCTGATCAAGGGCTCGACCGATTCGGAGCTGTTCTTCTATCTCGCACTTGGCTTCGGCCTCGAGGACGACCCGCCTGTGGCAGTTGCGCGCGCGGTCGGTTTTATCGAGTCTGTGGGCCGAGCTCGTGGCGTGAAGAACCCGGTCCAGATGACGGTGGCGACGACGAATGGCGACAGCCTGTGGGCCTTCCGCTATTCGAGCGAACGCAATTCGCGCTCACTCTTCTACAGCTCGAACATTGATACGTTGCGTACTGACTATCCCGACCATCCCGTCTTCAGCCAGGTCGCGCCGGACAGCCGGGTCGTCGTTTCCGAGCCGCTCGGCAATCTGGCGGGCGTCTGGAATGAAGTCCCTGAGTCCACCTGGGGCGTTGTCAGGGCCGGAGAGGATGAAATGCACCCGTTTGTGCCGGTGCCCGCATGAACGCTCTGTCCACAAAAAAGCCCCGCGTCGACGGGGCTTTGCGAAGGTTCTGATCTGGCGAGCCCTTCAGGCAGGCGGCGCCAATTCCCGCCGGCCACGGCTCACAGCGTAGCCGTGTCCATCAACTCCTGCGTTATCCGGCTTCCAGTCGACGACGATACATAGCTGCGCAGCATGTCCTCGTAGTGTGCCAGGGCCTCAGCCGCGTCGGGCCCGCGAGCGACAACGAGACCTGCCTGTCGCGCCTCCGGCAGCGTCATCTTGCCGGCCATTACCGCGATCAGCGTCGACTCGTCGACGACGATGACGGTGGCGCCGTCGGCTGGAGGCGTTTCGACGTGAAACCGGCTCGACTTGCCACCCGTGTTGAAGTCCATCCGCAGCGCCGTTCGTACGAACAAGGTTGAGTACGATGGGCCGTCGGCTGCTGAAAAGGAAGACATCCGGTGCAGGTGTTCGCCGGAGGCATGCACGAGTTCGAACAGCTTCAGCTCGGCATCCGGCGACAACGCGGAGATGTCGTGCAGCGCTCTCTGCTCGACGTAGCTGCGCGTTGCTACGAGGACAGGCACGGTCGCCGGATCGTTGACCGACAGGTTTCCTGCCGGCCCGCCTTCGAGAAAGCAGCCTGCGGCCGGACCGGAAGCCAGCGCCGCGCAGAGCGCGACGCTGGCAGCGTGTTTCACACGTGTCACGGCGTTACGATATTGAAGTAAACGTCGAATACGTCGAGGAGACTCAGGAACTCGCCGAACTTCTCGGCGTCGCCCGTGACCTTGACGTCGCCGTCAGCGATCGCCTGCTCGAGCTTCACCTGGCCCAGGTTGATGCTGTCGAGCGTGCTGCGGTCCATTTCGATCGTCGCCTGGGCATCGTCGTTCGCTCGCCCGATGGTGTAGTTCATCGCGCCGTTTTCGACGTTGATGCTCACCGTTTCGTCGACGTCTGGCAGAATCAGGTTAAGCATGATGTCGCCGCCGGCAGCGGCCTTGGGGCCGTTCAGGCGCACGCCGAGGAAGTCGAGGTAAGTTTCGAGGCCCAGGTTCTGCACGATGTCGGGCGAAGCTGTGTTCGGCGCGGCGACGGGGTTCACGCCGTCACGGAGCTCCTTGGCGCCAGACAGGAAGAAGTTGCGCCATGGACCGCTCTCGGCCTGGTAGCCCATCTGCGTCAGCGTATCGGCGAGCAGGTTCTTGGCCTCCGTGTTGTCCGGATCAGCGAACACGACATTGTTCAGCGCCGTCGCGACCCAGCGATACTCACCGGCTGCGAAGTCGTCGCGGGCTTTCGCAATCACCGC
>JASJBB010000029.1 GCA_030066735.1 Woeseiaceae bacterium
TGCTGCGGCCCGGTACGGACGTCATTCGGAGCCACGGCGGGCTGCACGAATTCATGCACTGGTCCGGTCCGATTCTCACCGACTCCGGTGGCTTCCAGGTGTTTTCGCTTGCAGCGCTGCGCAAGCTGTCTGAAGCAGGCGTGACGTTCCAGTCGCCCGTCGACGGTGCACAGGTCGAGCTGACGCCCGAGCGATCGATGGAGGTGCAGCACGATCTGAATGCGGACGTGACGATGATTTTCGATGAGTGCACGCCGTATCCCGCAACCGAACAGGAAGCGCGAACCTCGATGGAGCTGTCGCTGCGCTGGGCCGCGCGCAGCCGGCGCCGTTTCGACGCGCTTCGCGAAGCGGCACCGGAGCGGGGCGAGGCGTTGTTCGGCATCGTGCAGGGTGGCATCTATGAGGGCCTGCGCCGCGAATCCCTGGCCGCGCTCGAGGACATTGGCTTCGACGGCTACGCGATTGGCGGTCTGGCCGTCGGCGAGCCCGAGGAGGAGCGTATCGCCGTGCTCGACTACCTGGCGCCGCACATGCCCGAGTCGGCGCCGCGTTACCTGATGGGCGTCGGTCTGCCGGTGGATATCGTCGATGCCGTCGGGCGTGGCGTCGACATGTTCGACTGCGTCATCCCGACCCGGCACGCCCGCAACGGTCACCTGTTCACGTCCGAAGGTGTCGTGAACATCCGCAACGCGCGGCATACCGACGCTACCGGGCCGCTGGACCCGGCCTGCGACTGCTACACCTGCCGGAACTTCAGCCGCGCGTACCTGAGACACCTGGCCAAATGCGGCGAGATGCTGGGGCCGCGCCTGGGTACTATCCACAACCTGCACTACTATCAGTCACTTATGGCCTCGATTCGAGAAGCGATCGCGGCCGGTCGTCTGCCGGCGCTGGCCGCCGACCTGCGTGCCGCGTATTCCCGGGACAGTGACCCTAATTCTTGAAGCCGGCTGGCGGAAACGCGACTTGAAACGGCCCTGCGTGTCCCCATCCACTTAATTCCTATGCCATAATTCGCCGCTGGTCTGGGGCTCCCCAGTTACTCCCAACAACAAAAGTACTCTCATGGACTTCTTGATCGATACCGCGTACGCCCAGGGGGCGGCGCCACAGGGAGACCCGTTTGGTTTCCTGTTGCCGATGCTGGTCATCTTCGGTGCGTTCTACTTTCTCCTGATTCGACCGCAGCAGAAGAAGCAGAAAGCTCATGCGGAGCTCGTGCAGGCCTTGTCGACCGGCGACGAGGTTCTGACGATCGGCGGCATGCTCGGCAAGGTCACCGCCGTCACCGAGCACTATGCCAGCGTGAAGATAGCCGACGACGTCGAGATCAAAATTCAGAAATCCTCGGTGTCTGCAGTCGTACCGAAGGGCACAATCGACGCGGCCTGACGGTCGCACGACTGTCTGACTTCCCAGAATCTGATCTAGATGAATCGCTATCCCGCCTGGCTCAATCTGCTCGTGCTCGGCATCCTGGTGCTCGGCTGCATACTCGCCTTGCCTAACCTGTACGGAACCATGCCGGCCGTGCAGCTGGTGACGACCGATGGTGACGATGTCACCCAGGACGAGCTGGATAGCTACGTCGCGGCACTGAAGAACGCATCGGTTCAACCGGAGGCGGCCTACCTGCAGGACGGCCGGGCGGTGCTGCGTTTCGAGCGTGTGGAAGACCAGATCGTTGCGGCCGAGCGGCTGCGCGATCGTTTCGCCAACGAGGCGAGCATCGCGTCGACGCTTGCGCCGGCATTGCCGGCCTGGGTGCGCGGGCTCGGCCTGCAGCCCATGAGTCTCGGGCTCGATCTGCGCGGCGGCGTGTACTTCCTGCTCGAGGTCGATATGGACGCCGCGATCGCCACGCGACTTTCGCTCTACGAGCAGAGCTTCACGGACAGCCTGAACGACGCTCGCATCCGCAACCGCGTCGACGTGACCGGTAATGACATCGTCGTGCGGGTGCGCTCCGCGGAGGATGCCCAGCAGGCGCGCGAGGTGATCGCCGAGCTCGATGGCGAACTCCTGATTCTCGACGCCGCGGCGCAGGATTCGTTCCGTGTTCGCATGAGCGAGAACCAGATTCGCGAACGTCAGGACTTCGCGATCGAACAGAACATCACGACCCTCAGGAATCGAGTCAATCAGCTCGGCGTCGCCGAGCCACTGGTGCAGCGTCAGGGGATCGATCGGATCGTCGTGCAGCTGCCCGGTGTTGACGATCCGAATCGCTTCGACGAAATCCTGACGGCGACGGCAACGGTCGAGTTCCGCCTGGTAGACCTGTCAGGCAACGAGCCGGGCTCGCGCAACTACCCGGGGCGGGGCGTCGAGCAGTCGCAGAGTTTGAAGCGCGACATCATTGCCTCCGGCGATCAGATCATCGACGCCGAGGCCGGTTTCGATCAGGGCGCGGTCGTGTTCATTACGCTCGATTCTGCGGGCGGCGAGAAGATGCTCGACACGACCCGGTCCAACCTGAACAAGCCGATGTCCACCGTGTTCATCGAGACCCGGCGGGAAATCAGCGTCGTGGACGGCGAGACCGTGGCACGCACTGTCCGGACTGCGGAGATCATCAACACGGCGACGATTCGCGGTGTCTTCAAGGATCGCTTCCAGATTTCCGGCCTGTCGCCGAAAGAGGCAGCAGACCTGTCGCTGCTGCTGCGTGCCGGTGCGCTGGCCGCGCCGGTGTTCAAGGTCGAAGAGCGGACGATCGGTCCGAGCCTCGGTCAGGACAACATCGACCGCGGCTTCGCGGCGGTGATGATCGGCTTTCTGGCCGTGATCGCGTTCATGGCGATCTACTACCGCGGCTTCGGCCTGATCGCGAACGTGGCGCTGTTGTCCAACCTCGTATTCATCGTCGCGCTGCTCTCCCTGCTGCAGGCGTCTCTGACCCTGCCGGGCATCGCCGGCATCGTGCTCACCGTCGGCATGGCCGTCGACGCAAACGTACTGATCTTCGAGCGCATTCGCGAGGAGCTGTCCGCCGGCAGCAGTCCGCAAACTGCGATTGCGTCGGGCTATGAGAAAGCGCTGTCGTCGATTGCGGATGCGAACATTACCACCCTGATTGCCGCTGTCGTGCTCTTCGCATTTGGTACCGGCCCGATCAAGGGCTTCGCCATCACGCTGTCCCTCGGCATCATCACGTCGATGTTTACGGCCATCGTCGGCACCCGCGCCATCGTGAACCTCGTGTTCGGCGGCCGCCGGCGCCTCGAATCTCTGCCGGTCTGATCAGGAAGTAGCCGTGCGTCTCGTCAAGGAAAATACCCGCATCGACTTTCTGAGCTCGACGCGTCGGCGCTTTGCGCTGACGGTGTCGACGATTCTGATCGTCGTGTCCATTGCATCGATCGCCACCCGCGGCCTTGCGTTCGGTATCGACTTCACCGGCGGCGTGCTGCTGGAAGTCGGCTATCCGCAGGCGGCTGACCTCGACCGTATTCGCGGCATCGTCAGTGCCGCAGGTTTTACCGATGCACAGGTGCAGCAGTTTGGTGCCGAGACCGACGTATTGCTGCGGCTGCCGCCGCAGCCCGACGCGGACCAGAACGCGATTCGGCGCGCGCTGCAGGGCACGCTCGAGGCCGATGAGCCCCGCGTCGAGCTGCGTCGCGTCGAGTTCGTGGGCCCGCAGGTGGGCGAGGAGCTCACCGAGCAGGGCGGCCTGGCGATGATCTTCGCGCTGCTGATGATCTTTGCCTACGTGATGTTCCGCTTTCAGTGGAAGTTCGCGGCCGGTTCGGTCGCCGCGCTCGCGCACGATGTCATTCTGACGGTGGGTTTCTTCTCGCTGCTGCAGCTCGATTTCGATCTCTCGGTCGTCGCCGCGGTGCTGGCCGTGATCGGCTACTCCCTGAACGACACGGTCGTGGCGTTCGACCGTATTCGCGAGAACTTCGTGAAACTGCGGGGCGAATCGGCAGAGGACGCGATGAACAAGTCGATCAACGAGATGCTCGCGCGAACGTTGACGACCAGTCTGACCACGATGCTCGTGCTGGTCGCGCTGTTCTTCCTGGGCGGCGAAGCAGTCGGGCCGTTCTCGATCGCGCTGATCGTGGGCATCATCGTGGGCACGTATTCCTCGATCTACATTGCCAGCGCAACCGCGCTGGTGCTCGACGTCACCGCGCAGGATCTTCTGCCGCCGGAGCAGGATCCGGACCTCATCGACGATCTGCCCTGACCCGATTCCCGGACGGGCAGTCCGCGCTCAATTGGTATCGGCAAACATCTCGCGGATGTCGGCCGCGAAGAGCTTCGCGACGGCGCTGTAGATCTTCGGCGTACCCGCCAGAATGTGGCCGGTTTCGAGGTAGTCCTCGCTGCCGTCCAGCCCGCTTACGATGCCGCCCGCTTCGCGAATGATCAGGCTGCCGGCCGCGAGGTCCCACGGCGCGAGGCCCGTCTCCCAGAACCCGTCGAGCCTGCCCGCAGCGACGTAGCAGAGGTCGAGCGCCGCCGCGCCGGGGCGGCGCACGCCCGAAGTATTGCGAACCACCTTGCCCAGCATTTCCAGGTAGGGCCCGATCTCCTGGTCGGCCTGGCGGAACGGGAAGCCGGTGCCGATCAGCGCGCGTTCGATCTGCGTCTGGCCGCTGACGCGGATACGCCGGCCGTCGAGCTGCGCGCCCTGGCCGCGCGAGGCCGTGAACAGCTCCTGGCGCATCGGGTCGTAAACCGCGGCGTGCTCCATGCGGCCGTTGACCTGCACGCCAATCGAGACGCAAAACACGGGGAAACCGTGCAGGAAGTTGGTGGTGCCGTCGAGCGGGTCGATGATCCAGACGGTATCCGACTCACCCTGGACGCCGCTTTCTTCGGCGAGGATGGCGTGGTCGGGGTAGTGTTTGTGAATGCAGTCGATGACGGTCTGTTCAGCCTTCCGATCCGCATCGCTGACGTAATCGTTATGCCCTTTTTTCTCGACCTCGAGCTTCTCGAGATTGACCATTTTGCGGATCAGCACCGCGCCGGCGCGCCGGGCGGCCATCACGGCCACGTTGAGTAGAGCGTGCATAAATCGATTCCGTCATTGTGAAAGAACTCGGCCCAGGCGGGCCGCGGCGCTAGAATAGCGAACTTTCGGAACCCTTGGCCAGCAATGTCGATACGAATCGTACTCGTCGGGACGACGCACCCCGGCAATATCGGCGCCGTCGCTCGCGCGATGAAGAACATGGGCGTGGCCGACCTGGCGCTGGTTGGCCCGCGGCATTTCCCGCACAAGGACGCGACCGCGCGGGCTTCGGGCGCTGTCGATGTGCTCAAGAACGCGGTCGTTGTCGAAACGCTCGACGAGGCTCTCAGCGACTGCGTCTACGCCGTCGGGGCAAGCGCGCGCTCGCGCGCGATCAACTGGCCGACGCTGGAACCACGCGAGTGCGCGGCAAAACTGATCGAGGAGAGCCGGGCCGGGCCGGTGGCCGCCGTGTTCGGACCGGAAAAGTACGGCCTCACCAACGAGCACCTCGACCTGTGCGACGCGCTGCTGACCATTCCCACCAACCCGGATTTCGCCTCGCTCAACCTCGGCATGGCCGTGCAGGTGCTGACCTACGAGCTGCGCGCCGCCGGAGTCGACCGCGACCAGCCCGAGTACGAGCCTGATGCACGGCTCGCAACCAACGAAGAAATGCAGCATTTCTACCGGCACCTCGAGGAAGTGCTGACCGACATCCGCTTCCTCGACCCCGACAATCCGCGCCACCTCATGCGCCGGCTGCGGCGCCTGTTCGTTCGGGCCCGGCCCGACCACAACGAGGTCAACATCCTGCGCGGCATCCTGACGGCCGTGGAGCGCAAGGGCGAGCCCCGTGAGTGACGAGCAAGCAATGATCTATCTGGATTACGCGGCGTCGACCCCGGTCGATCCGGCCGTGATCGAGTCCATGGCGGTGGCGATGGCAGCGCCCGGCAACTACGCCAACCCGTCCTCGACCCATAGCGAGGGCCGCTACAGCAACGAGTTGATCGCGAGGGCTGCGGGCCAGCTGGCCGAGCTGGTGGGCACGTCACCGGACCGTCTCATCTGGACATCCGGTGCGACCGAGTCCGACAACCTGGCGATTCTCGGCGCGGCAACCTACCGGGAAGATCGTGGCCGTCACCTGGTCTCGATGCGGACCGAGCACAAGGCCGTGACCGACCCGTTCGCGACGCTGGCGCAGCGCGGCTTCGAGGTCACCTGGCTCGACCCGGATCCGGATGGCCGGCTCGGCCTCGACAAGCTGCAGAGCGCCTTGCGCGACGACACGCAGCTCGTGTCGGTCATGCATGTCAACAACGAGACCGGCATCGTCCAGGACATCGCGGGCATCGGCGAGCTGTGCCGGGAGCGGGGCGTCCTGTATCACGTCGATGCGGCGCAGTCCTGCGGCAAGCTGCCGATCGACCTCGACGCGCTGCCCGTCGACCTGATGTCGATGACCGCCCACAAGTTCTACGGACCCAAGGGCATCGGCGCACTGTATATCGCCGATCGCAAGGGCGTGCATGTCGATCCCATGCTGTTCGGCGGCGGCCAGCAACGCCGGCTGCGGCCCGGCACGTTGCCCACACAGCAGATCGTCGGGCTCGGCGAGACGGCTGCCATCGCGACGCAGCGCATGGCACAGGACCTCGAACACCTGCGAACGCTGCGCGACCGATTCTGGGCGGGAATTCAGGATCTGCCGGGCCTGATCGTCAACGGCTCCCTCGAGCACGGTTTCCCGGGAATTCTCAATGTCAGCGCCGCGGGCGTGGAGGGCGAAAGCCTGCTGCTGGCGCTCGAGCCGCTGTGCGTGGCAACCGGCTCAGCCTGCAACTCGAAGAGCCAGGAGCCGTCCTACGTCCTGCGCGCGCTCGGCCTCAGCGACGAACTCGCGCAAGCCGCGATCCGCTTCAGCTTCGGCCGGCCGACGACCGAGGCCGAGGTCGATACCGCGATCGCGCTTTACCGCGGCGCCGTGACGCGCCTGCGGCAACTCGCGCCGGCCGCATGAGCGCCGACCCTTACAGCGACCGGGTTCGCGCACTATTCGCCCGCCCTGAGCACGCCGGCACGCTGGAGGGCGGTGCCAGCGCCTCCATAGACGACCAGGGTGTGCGAATCAGCCTCTCGGCACGGGTGTCCGATGGCCAGGTCGAGGCCATGGCCTTCCAGGCCTACGGCTGCCCCCACCTGATCGCGGCCGCCGAGGCGGCGTGCGCCGAACTCGAGGGTCGTGACGCAGTCGAACTACTTGAATTCGCGGCTTCCGGCCTTATGCAAAGTCTCTCTGTACCGGTGGAGAAGACTGGACGTATACTCGTCCTTGAAGATGCGATCCGGTCGCTTGGGCGCGTCATTACTGAGACTCAATAACATGGCAATTTCGTTAACGGAATCGGCAGCCGAGCGCGTGAGTTCCTACCTGGAAAAGCGCGGCCACGGCGTGGGGCTGCGGGTCGGCGTGAAGCCCACCGGCTGCTCCGGCTACTCGTACGTGGTCAATTACGCCGATTCGATCGAGGGCGACGACGTCGTATTCGAGAATCGGGGCATCAAGATCGTTGTCGATCCCGAGGCCCTGAAGCTGATCGACGGCACCGAGGTCGATTTCATCAAGAGCGGCCTGAACGAGGCATTCAGCTTCAGGAATCCGAACGTCACGGGCGAATGCGGCTGTGGCGAAAGCTTCAACATCTGAAGTAAAATTAATTGTTTACGTCCAAATCCCGGCGGGGCTGGCCCCGGCGGGACCTGCTAATTGAACCGCGCCCCGGGCGCTCCAACAGAAAGGAAACACTATGGCCGTCGAGCAGACGCTTTCCATCATCAAGCCGGATGGCGTACAGAAGAACCTGATTGGCGAAATTTACAGCCGCTTCGAGAAAGCGGGCCTGGAGATCGTCGCAGCGCGGATGATGCACCTCACGAACGAGCAGGCGCAGGGATTCTACGCCGTGCACAAGGAACGCCCGTTTTTCAACGACCTCGTCAGCTACATGACGTCGGGTCCGGTCGTCGTGCAGGCGCTGCAGGGCGAAGATGCCATCGCGAAGAATCGCGAGATCATGGGCGCGACCAATCCGGCCGACGCCGACCCGGGCACGATTCGCGCCGACTTTGCGGCCAGCATCGAGGAAAACGTCGTGCACGGTTCTGACGGGCCGGACACGGCCGCTGTCGAGATCGCGTTTTTCTTCGGTGACGACGGCCTCTGCCCGCGCACTCGGTAGGAGCAACTTTGCCGGCCGACGCCATAAACCTGCTGGGCATGCCGCAAGGCGAGCTCGAGGCGCTGTTCACCCGCCTGGGTGAGAAGCCTTTCCATGCCCGCCAGCTCATGCGCTGGGTCTACCAGCGCGGCGTCACCGACTTCGACGAGATGACCGACCTCTCGAAGTCGCTGCGGCAGAGACTCAAGGACGAGACCGAGGTCGCTTTGCCGCAGGTGCTGTCGCAGCACGATTCGACTGACGGCACCGTCAAGTGGTTGTTCGAGAGTGGCTTCGGCCAGGCAGTCGAAGCCGTTTTCATACCCGAAGCCGATCGCGGCACGCTGTGCATCTCGTCACAGGTGGGTTGCGCGCTCGACTGCGCGTTCTGTGCAACCGGGGCGCAGGGGTTCAACCGCAACCTGAGCGCGGCCGAGATCGTCGGCCAGGTCTGGCACGCCAACAGCGTATTGCCGCGGCGCGACAACGAAGCCCGGGACTACGCCGTGACCAATGTCGTTTTCATGGGGATGGGCGAGCCGCTCGCAAACTACCGCAGCGTCGTGCCGGCAATCGATATCCTGATCTCGGACCTCGCCTACGGCATTTCGCGGCGTCGCGTGACCGTGAGCACCAGCGGCCTGGTGCCGACCATCGACCGGTTGGGCGACGAATGCAACGTGTCGCTCGCGGTGTCGTTGCACGCACCCAACGACGACCTGCGGGACCAGCTCGTGCCGATCAACAAGATGCACCCGATCGCCGCGCTGCTTGACGCCTGCTGGCGCTACGCGGGCAAGCGCCAGAACCGCTACATCACGTTCGAGTACGTCATGCTGGACGGCGTCAACGATCAGGCCGGTCATGCGGACCAGCTGTTCGAATTGCTGGACGGCAAGCCCGCCAAGGTGAACCTGATCCCTTTCAACCCGTTCAGCGGCAATGAATTCCAGCGCTCACCGGCCGACAGGATCGTCAGGTTCCAGAACCGGCTGCGTGAGCGCGGCATCGTTACGACGATTCGCAAGACGCGCGGCGAAGATATCGATGCGGCATGCGGTCAATTGGCTGGTAAAGTGAGCGACCGGGTGCGTAACAGACTGAGCGAAAAGCGACGAAGGACGGCAACAGCATGAATAAGAGCGAAATACTGTTGGCAATCATCGTAGCCGGATCGTTGGCGGCCGGCTGCGTAACGACGACCACGACGACGTCGGCCGATGCCGAGGCGGACGAGGAGAACGCTGCAGCGCTCAACTACCAGCTCGGCGCCCAGTACCTGCGCAACGGCAACTACGAGCGCGCACGGGACCGGCTGTTGCTGTCGATAGAACTGGACCCGAAGAACGCCGTCGCCCACTACACGCTGGCGCTGGTCTACGAGAATCTCGAAAACATGAGGCTGGCGACGGAGTCCTACGAGGACGCCATCCGCATCGCGCCCCGCGACTTCAACGTGCAGAACGCCTACGCGGTGTTCCTCTGCAAACAGCGGGATTTCGAAAACGCGCGCAAGCACTTCGACCGTGCGATCCGGGTGCCGGAAAACGATAACGCCCATATCACCATGACGAATGCCGGCGTCTGCCTGATGCAGAAGCCTGACGCCGACGTGGCCGAGCAGTATTTCCGGGATGCGCTGCAGCGCAAGGGCGACTACGGCGAGGCCCTGATACAGCTGAGCCTGCTGAAGTACACGACCGAGGATTACATGAGCGCGCGGGCGTTCCTGCAGCGCTTCCTGAGCACGAACGCGCCGAGTTCCGGAGTACTGCTGCTGGGCGTGCGCATCGAGGAAGAGCTTGGCGACGAGCGCGCCCGCACGGACTACGCGAACCAGATTCTGCGCGAATTTCCCGAGTCGGCCGAGGCTCGCAGCATCCTGGAATCCAGTTAAGCATGAGCGACAAGCAAGACAAACCGGTCGAGGACCAGGATCAGGAGGCCGCAGCGCCTGAGGGTCCGCGCGGCGGCGAGCGTCTTGCCGAGGCCCGCCGCGAGCAGCAGATCAGCGTGGACGATATCGCGAAGGAGCTGCACCTCGACGAGGCCAAGGTGCGGGGTCTGGAGCGCAACGAATTCGATGAGCTCGGCGCCCCGGTTTTCGCCAAGGGACACCTGCGCAAATACGCAGAGATCGTTGGCATCGATCCCGACGATGTTCTCGAAGATTATTACAAGATGACGCGGCAGGACGCTCTGCCGCCGGTCGTCGTCGCGCGCCGGCGAATGCGCCAGGAAATTTCGCCGGGGCCCTGGATCGCCGTGATCATCGTGATCCTGGTTGCAGCCGCGTCATATTGGTGGTTCGCCGTTTATTCGAGCGAGCAAACAGGCCCGGCAACGCAGCTGCCGGCGGCGCCCGCGCAGCAGGACGAAGGCGTGCCGCAAAGCCGCTCGCCCGCGCCCGAGCAGAACGTGACCCGGCCGGAACCGGCACCGGCGATCACCGAGTCCGAACCCGCGGCACAACCCGTAGCCGATGGCGAGATCGCGGTGTCGCTGGCGTTCAGCGGCGATTGCTGGACCGAGATTTCCGACGCGACCGGGCGGCGCCTGATGTTCACAATGGGCCGTGCCGGCGATACGGTCAACCTGTCCGGCGTCGCGCCATTTGCGGTCTTGTTCGGCAATGTCGACAACGTCTCGGTCCGCGTGAATGGCAATGACTACCCGCTGTCATCGTCGAATCCCGGCAGCCGCATGGCGCGCCTGACAATCATGACCCCCTGATGACCGCTGTGAAACCCAGAGCCATTCGCGGAATGAACGACATTCTGCCGGACGTGTCCGGCACGTGGCGTCATCTCGAAACCGTCGTGCGCGATATCGTGCAGTCTTACGGTTATGAGGAAATCCGGCTGCCGCTGCTCGAGCACACCGAACTGTTCCGCCGCTCGATCGGCGAAGTCACCGACATCGTCGAGAAGGAGATGTACACCTTCGACGATCGCAACGGGGAGAGCCTGACGCTGCGGCCCGAAGCGACGGCGAGCGTCGTGCGTGCCGGCATCACGAACGGCATGCTGCACAACCAGCGACAAAAGCTCTGGACGTCGGGGCCGATGTTCCGCTACGAAAAGCCGCAGAAGGGCCGCTACCGGCAGTTCTACCAGTTTGACGTCGAGGCGCTGGGTTTCGAAGGTCCTGACGTTGATGCAGAGCTCATTATCATGTGCGCCCGGATGTGGCAGGCGCTCGGGTTGTCGCGGCTGACGCTCGAGATCAACTCCCTGGGCACCGCAGAGTCACGGGCACGCTACCGCGAGACCCTCGTTGCGTACTTTTCCGGCGTGAAAAGTCAGCTTGATGAGGATAGTATTCGGCGCCTTGACCAGAATCCGCTGCGGATTCTGGACAGCAAGAACCCGGAAATGCAGGACATCGTGGCGGCAGCACCGGTCATGATCGATTTCCTCGATGAGGAATCTGCCGAGCATTTTCAAGCACTTAAGGCGCTGCTTGATGCGGCGGGCGTCGCTTACGCGGTCAACCCGCGGCTGGTACGCGGGCTCGACTACTACAGTCGCACGGTTTTCGAGTGGGTTACCGATGCGCTGGGGTCGCAAGGCGCGGTTTGCTCGGGCGGCCGTTATGACGGCCTGGTCGAGAAGCTCGGAGGCCGGCCGACACCGGCGATAGGCTGGGCCATGGGCATTGAGCGGCTGGTCGCGCTTTACGACGCCTGCGGCGGCGAGGCGCCGCCAACCGATGCCGACGTTTATGTCGTGGCGGTGGGCGACAACACGCTCGAGGCGGCTTTCGCGCTGGCCGAGCGGCTGCGCGACGAGGCGACCGGCGTCCGGGTGGAGCTCAATCTCGGCGGCGGCAGCTTCAAGTCGCAGCTGAAGCGTGCCGACAAGAGCAACGCCGAATACGCGTTGATCCTGGGCGAGCAGGAGATTGCCGAAGGGCGTGCGGGACTGAAACCATTGCGCAGCGCTGCGGAGCAAAGCAGTGTGGCGTTCGAAGAATTGCCGGCCACGTTGGCCGGACTGTTAGGAAAGGCATAGTCAGTGGACGATTTACAGTCAGAGAAAGAACAAATTGAAGAGATGAAAGCGTGGTGGGCCGAGTACGGCCGCTACGTGATTGCCGGCATCGTCATAGCGGTGGGCCTGATGCTGGGCTTCAACTACCACAAAACCAGCAAGCTCGAGGCGGAACTCCAGGCCTCGGACCTGTTCGAGACGCTGGCCGGGCACGTTGTCGATGGTGATGTCGACGCCGCGCAGCCGGTGGCCAACGAGCTGTACAGCAATTACGCCAATACGGCCTACGCGGCGCAGTCGAGGCTCGTCATGGCGCGTCTCTACATGGACCAGAACCGCGACCAGGATGCCGCCGACGCCCTGCGCGAGCTGCTCGCCATGAGCGGCAACGGCGCGCTCAAGCACGTCGGCCGCGTCAGGCTCGCGCGGATCCTGCTCTACGAAGACAAACCGCAGGAAGTCCTCGACCTGCTGGCCGAGCAGAGCAACCCGGGTTTTTCGGGTCTCTACGCCGAGGCAAGAGGCGATGCGTATGCGGCCCTCGGCAATGTCGAGGCGGCGCGAACGGCTTACGAAGAAGCGCTGGCGGATACCACCCAGTCGGTGAACCGCGGTCTCGTGCAGATGAAGCTGCTCGACCTTCCGGACGAGCTGCCGGTGCCGCTCCCGGCCGAAACGGCTGACACGCCGGGCGCAGACGCGGGCGAGGAAAGCGCGGCAGCCGCCGCGGAAGAGGTACTCGAAGAGGCCGCGGAAGAACTCGCAGCGCCGCCGGCAGACGAAGAGGCCGGGGCGACCGAGTGAGGCCGCTGATGCGAAGCCTGTCGCTTGTGCTCGCCACGCTGGCGCTGTCGGCCTGCGGCATGTTCGGCGGAGACGACGACGAGCTCAAGCCGGTCGAACTGGTCGACATCGAGACCAAGATCAAGGTGCAGCGCCTGTGGAGCACGAAGGTAGGCGGCAGTTCGGAATTCCTGCGCGTTGCACTACAGCCTGCCGGTGACGGCAACCGGCTGTACGCGGCGAGCCGTGACGGCAACGTCGTGGCGCTGGATCCGGCATCCGGCAAGACGATCTGGCGCACGGGTCTCGACATCGCGCTGTCGGCCGGTCCCGGGGTTGGTGACGGCCTTGTGGTTGTCGGCGCCTCGAACGGCTACCTGGTCGCACTGAGTGCCGATTCGGGCGAAGAAATGTGGCGAGCGAACCTGAGAGGCGAGACGCTTGCGCGGCCGGTCATCGAAGACGATACGGTCATGGTGTTGACCATCGACAACCGGTTGCGGGCATTATCCGCTTTCGACGGCAGCAGTCGCTGGATCGTCGAACAGTCGACGCCGGACCTGACGATGCGCGGCTCGTCGCCGCCCGTAACCGTCGGAACGTCGGTCATCGCCGGCTTCGACAACGGCCGGCTGGTCGCCGTGAACATCGCCTCGGGCGATCGCGAGTGGGAATCGCTGCTGTCGCCGCCAACAGGCCGGTCGGATCTCGAGCGGCTGTCCGACATTGATGGCCTTATCAGCGCCGTTGGCGCCGATGTCTACGCCGTCGGCTACCAGGGTATCCTGGCGGCCATCGCGGCAGAATCCGGGCAGGTGATGTGGTCACGGGACGTGTCCAGCTATGCGGGCGTGTCGGCCGACTGGAACAATCTCTATACGGTCGACGAAGACGGCATCGTCATTGCGCTCACGCGACGCAACGGTGACGAAAGCTGGCGCCAGGGTTCGCTGCTGCGCCGCGAGCCGACGGTGCCGGTTTCATACCTGACGACCGTCGTCGTCGGCGATCTCGAAGGCTACCTGCACTTCTTCAGCAATTTCGACGGGGACCCGGTGGCCCGTGTCCGCGTTGGCAGCAAGGCGATCTCGGTCGAGCCTGTTGTCGTCGGCAACCGGCTGTTCGTGCAGAGCGACGACGGCAAGGTCTCGGCCTACGTCATCCAGCAGCCCGCGACGCCGGGCAACGCGCAGCCAGTCGCCGACGAAGAAGCCTGACCTGAACGGCCTGGTGCGCTGCGATGCTTCCCGTCATTGCCCTGGTTGGCCGACCCAATGTCGGCAAGTCGACGTTATTCAATCGCCTCACGCGCTCGCGTGATGCGCTCGTAGCCGATTACCCCGGTCTCACGCGCGACCGCCAGTACGGCTTCGGCCGGCTGGGCCCCGTGCCGTACATCGTTATCGATACCGGCGGTGTCGCCGGCGGTGAGGAGGGCATCAACGAAGCGATGGTCGAGCAGACCGTGCGCGCCCTCGAAGAAGCTGATGTCGCGTTGATCCTGGTCGACGCTCGTGAGGGAGTCTCTGCCGCCGACGAGCATGTTGCGGATCTCGCGCGCCGCAACGGCAAGAAGACCTGGCTCGTCGTCAACAAGGGCGAGGGCCTCGACAGCGACATCGCGGGCAGCGAGTTTCATGCGCTTGGCCTGGGCGAGCCTGTCGTGGTGTCGGCCGCTCACGGCGACCGTATCAATGCGCTCATGGAAGCCGTGCTCGAGGACTTCGAGCCCGGCGAGGAGGAGCCCGTCCCGTCGTATGACGACGATGAGCACGCGCTGCGTATTGCCGTCGTCGGGCGGCCCAACGTCGGCAAGTCGACGCTGATCAATCGCCTGATCGGCGAGGACCGCCTCGTCGTCTACGATCTGCCGGGCACGACGCGCGACAGCGTGTCGGTGCCGTTCGAGAAAAACGATCGCAAGTACGAGCTGATTGATACTGCCGGTATCCGGCGCAGGTCGAAGGTGCACGAGGCGATCGAGAAATTCAGCATCGTCAAGGCGCTGCAGGCCATCGATCGCGCGGAAGTCGTCGTCGCCGTTCTCGATGCGCATGAGGGCGTGACCGAACAGGATGTCAGCCTGCTGGGACTCGTGCTGGAACGCGGCCGCTCGCTGGTCATCGTCACCAACAAGTGGGACGGCATCTCGGCGGAGCAACGCAAGCATGTCCGCGACGAGCTCGACCGGCGGCTGCCATTTCTCGATTTTGCCGAGCGCATCACGATTTCCGCGCTGCACGGCACCGCGGTCGGCGACGTATTGCCGGCCGTGGAGCGCGCGTTCAAGGCCGCGGTCATCGACATGCCGACGACCGAACTGACGCGCGCGCTGGAGAGTGCGGTTACAGCACACCCGCCGCCGCTGGTTCGCGGCCGGCGCATCAAGCTGCGGTACGCGCACCAGGGCGGGCGCAATCCGCCGGTTATCGTCATCCACGGTAACCAGACCGATCGCGTGCCCGAATCGTACCGGCGCTACCTGATCAATCATTTCCGCAAAGTCTTCAAGCTGCGCGGCACGCCCGTTCGCCTGCAGTTCAAGTCCAGCGAAAACCCGTACAAGGGCAGGCGTAACAAGCTGACGCCCCGGCAGGAGCGCCGCCGCAAGCGCCTGATGAAGCGCGTCAAGAAGTAGGAGCTCGCCGGTAGGAGCCCGCCCCAGCGGGCGATATGCCCCAGCGGGCGATTGCCGTGATATAACAACGACATGGGACCCGCCACAAGAACAATAACCCTGGACGGGCAGTTTACGATGCATCGCGCCGGATGCATCGATTCGCCGACCATGGCCTACGAGACCTGGGGCGAACTCAATGCCGAACGCAGCAATGCAATCCTGATCTTCGCCGGCCTGTCACCGTCGGCGCATGCCGCGTCGTCGGCCGAAGACCCCTCCGACGGCTGGTGGGAAGACATGATCGGGCCCGGTCTGCCGCTCGACTCGGATCAGTTCCACATCATTTGCGTCAACTCGCTGGGGAGTTGTTTCGGCTCGACAGGCCCCGCGTCGATCGACCCTGCGACCGGCGAAATGTACCGCCTGGGTTTTCCGGTACTGACGCTCGAAGACGTTGCCGAGGCGGCCTACCAGGTCGTTTGCAAGCTTGGCATCGAGCAATTGCATACCGTTATCGGCTGCTCCATGGGCGGCATGAGCGGACTGGCCTATTGCGTCAACCACCCCGGTGCGGCGCGAAATTTCATTTCGATTTCTTCGGCGACTCGAGCCGAACCGTTTTCAATCGCCGTCAGGTCGCTGCAACGCGAGATCATCCGTTCCGATCCCAAGTGGAACAGCGGCAACTATGACGTCGACGACCCGCCGCTGATCGGTCAGCGCCTCGCACGCAAGCTCGGCATGATGACCTACCGGTCGCCCGAGGAGTGGATACAACGATTCGGCCGGCAGCGCACGACGGCCACCGACGAAACCGTGAATGACCCGTTCAGCATTCGATTCTCGGTGGAGGCCTACCTCGAGAATCACGCGAACAAGTTCAGCGGTGGTTTTGATCCGAATTGCTACCTGTACCTGTCGCGGGCATCCGACCTGTTCGACCTGGCCGAGCACGGCGGTTCGCTGGAGTCGGGCTTCAAGCGGCTCGACTTGCAGCGGGCACTGGTCATCGGCGTGACCACCGATATCCTGTTCCCATTGCGGCAGCAGCAGGAACTGGCCGCCGGGCTCGCCGCCGTGGTTCTCGACACGCGGCTCATCGAACTCGACTGCATCCGCGGCCACGATTCCTTCCTCGTGGACATGGACGCGTTCCGTCCCGTCATCTGCGACTTCTTCGAGGGTGACTGCGACTAGGGGGAAGGATGTTCATCAAGCGCATTGCACAGGCGTTTCGGCGCCAGGACTGGTCTACAGTCTTCGTCGAGATACTGGTCGTCATCGTCGGCCTGATGCTGGCCTTCCAGCTCGATCGCTGGTGGGAGCAGCGCGGTGACAGCGCACAGGAAGCGCAATATATCGAGCGATTGATCGCTGACATCCAGGCAGACATCAAAGAGCTCGAGTTCGCGGTGGAGTTGCAGACTATCCGCCTGGAGATGGCGGAACTTCTCATGGCCATTGCGGCGAATCCGGAGGAAGCGTCGCTCCGGCCGGTCGAGTTTCTCGGCGCGGTGTCGCAGTCTGCGTACATCTATACACCGATCCCGACGTCCCATACTTTCGATGACCTGCGGTCAACCGGCAACATGCGGTTGTTGAGCAATGCTGATTTCAAGAACCTGCTGCACGATTACTATGGCTACGAAGCCAACCAGCGGCAGTTTCAGGAAATCTGGTTTCAATGGCAGCTAAGGCACCTGGAACTCGCAGCGGGAATCGTCAGTCACGAACAGGAGACCTATATCCAGGATACCTGGTTGTTCTTCGATCCAAAGGAGATGGAAGAGATCAGGAGCAGCTCGGTAGATAGTGAAGTGCTGCAGCAATCCGTCGCGCTGTACCTTGAAAGGCAGGACCTGATTGACTGGCTGCCGCAGACGCGCTCCATGCAACTCCTGCAAATTCGGCGTAACAAGTCCATGCTCGAGAAAGCCGAGGCAATGCTATCGGAGTTACAGGCTTACCTTGACTCCAGCGAGCGTTAGATTTCGCGTCGACGATTGCGTCGCAACAACAAGCTCAAGACCAGCAACGCACCGAAAAACGCCAGCTCGGTCGCGAACACGTTGCGATTGTGTTCGGTAACCGGCGGCCAGGACAGTGTCTCGAACCAGGGGAGCGGGAGCACCAGGTGCGCGTCCGAGAACGGCCAGAACACGCCGATGCCCAGGCCGTGGTTGTACATTGCGTCGAGGACCATGTGGCTGAGCCAGGCCAGCGACCAGAGCAGGAGCACGCGAAAGCCGACGCGATTGTCGAAACCGGGGATCAACATCAGCAGCCCGAGCGTCGACGCGAGCAGCATCGTCACGAAGATGCTGTGGCTGACCTGGTAATTCGCGTGGCCCCAACCCGGCAACGGGAGGTCGGGCAGGTTGGCGAACAAAATGAACAGGTGGCCGACCAGCAGGTACCATAGCAGCGACCGGCCTCTTGGCAACGCCAGAACCGCGATAGAGAGGCCCGCCAGGCTGTGCCCGACCGTCGTCACTCGCTGGCGCCCAGCGCAATCCTGATAGCTTCACCGCTGATGCCGCTGGACTCTTCGGAAGCGAGAAACGCAATGGCCTCGGCAACTTCGTCAACGGTGACGACGCGCCCGGGCGGATACAGCGCGGCACGCGCATCCCATACCTGCTCGACCGTCATGCCACGATCTTCGGCCTCCTGGGCCGCGGAGCGCTCGGCCATCGCCGTGCGTACCCAACCCGGCAGGACCGCGTTCGACGTGATCCCGAACGCACCTCCGTCGACGGCGACCGAACGCATCAATCCAATCAAGCCATGCTTGGAGCTGTTGTAGGCGCTGCCCGCGTGCTCAGCGACGAGACCGGCCGTGGAACTGGTGAAAACGACGCGGCCGTATCGCTGCTCGACCATGCGGCCGACGATCAGGCGCGACAGGTAGAAGGGGCCATCGAGGTTGATGCGCATCGTCTCGCTCCAAACGTCAATGTCCTGCTCCCAGATAACCCGCTCGTGCGCCGAGCCGATGCCGTGATTGCAGACGAAGATCTCGACGGGGCCGAGGCGCTTCTCGGTTTCGTCGACAGCGAACGCGCAACCGTCGGGAGTTCCAAGGTCGGCAACTGCGAAATCCAGCCCCAGGCCCGCGAGTTCGGATTCGCTGCGCGCCGTGCACATGACCCTGGCGCCTCTCTCGGCGAGAATTTCTGCCGTGCGGCGGCCGATGCCCCGGCCCGCGCCGGTAACGAGTGCCACGCGTCCCTCGACGCCTGACATGCTAGTCGCTCTCCGCCAGCAATATCGCAGGGTCTACCGCATTCCCGTTCAGGTAGGTGCCGAAGTGCAGGTGGGCGCCCGTGACGCGGCCGGTCTTGCCGACGAGGCCAATGACGTCGCCCGCTGCGACCTCATCCCCGTTCTGTACGCCAGTCTCGCTGAGGTGGCAGTACATCGTCACGAAGCCCTGGCCGTGGTCGATGAACACGGTGTTGCCATTGAAATAGAAGTCGCCGGTCTCGGTGACAATGCCATCCATCGGCGCCTGGATCGGGGTGCCTTCGGGTACCGCGATATCCATGCCCGTGTGCGGTGAGCGCGGTTCGTTGTTGAAAAACCGCCGCTTGCCGAATGACGAGCTGCGCGGGCCCTCGACCGGACTGTCGAGCGCGACGCCGGTCAGCGGCACGTCGCGCCAGTTATTGAGCGCCGCGTCGATGACCTTGCGTTCGCGATGGTAGCGGGCGAGATTTTCTTCGCTCAGCGAGACATAGCTCCTGGCGACCTGCAGGTGCTCCTCGGCGTAGGCGTGCTCCACGACGTCGAAAGACATCGTGATGTCGTCCGCAAAGGTAATACTCGCGCGTCCGGTGCCGGCGCTCAGGGGTACACCGACCGCGGCGCGCCACTGGCCACCGTCGTCCATCACGAGCACCCGTTTGCCGTCGAACTCCACGACCGGCGGGTCGCCTTCCGCCGGCCCGAGATCGAGAAAAGCGATGCCGCCGGGCCACGCGCTGTCGGCGCTCGCGGCCGCTGGTAGCAGCAGGATCAGGGCAAAGAGTTTCAGTTTCATGGTTTCTTGGACTTGACCGTAGCCGTAAGTTCGCCGCTGGCGAGCCGCGCGCGGATGTCGCCGCCGACCGTCGCGTCGGCCGCGTCCACGAATACCTTGCCCGTCTCGGCGTCCTCGACAATGGCGTAGCCGCGATCCAGGGTTGCGAGCGGGCTGACCGCGTGCAGTCCCCGGGCAGCGAGTTGCAGCCGATGTTGGGCATTGGCAATGGTGCGTGTTCCGGAGACCTGCAGTCGCTGCCACAGGCCGGCCAGCGCAGGTCGCTGCTGTGCGACGCCCTGGCCGATGGCAAGACGCAGGCGCCGTTGCATGTCATTGAGGCGCTCGTCTTGGCGCAGGAGGTTTTTCTGTGGACTCGTTTGCACGAGCCGCCGCGCGAGCCAGTCGAGAGTCTGGCCGCGATCCTCGAGCGTGCGTTGACCCAGCCGGGCAATTCGGGTGGCGTAGGAGTTGATCGATCGGAGCCAGTCTTCGCGATCGGGAACAACCAACTCGGCCGCGCCCGAGGGCGTGGGCGCCCGAACGTCGGCGACGAAATCGGCAATCGTGAAGTCGACCTCGTGACCCACGGCGCTAACCACCGGAACAGGGCAGTCCGCAATGGCGCGCGCCAGGCCTTCGTCATTGAATGCCCACAGGTCCTCGAGCGAACCGCCGCCACGGCCGATGATCAGCACGTCACATTCGTCGCGTTGCACGGCCGTTTCCAGCGCGGCTATCAGCTCCGCAGGCGCGGCATCGCCCTGGACGGCCGCGGGATAGATGACGACCGGGATCGAGGGAAACCTGCGGCGGAGCACGGTTAGAACATCCCGAACAGCGGCGCCCGATGGCGAGGTAATCACGCCAATGCGTTCGGGCAGGTCGGGCAGATCCTGTTTGCGGTCCTCGTCGAACAGTCCTTCGGCCGCGAGTTTTTTCTTGAGCACCTCGAACTGGCGTTTGAGGGCGCCTTCGCCCGCCGGCTCGACCTGCTCGACGATCAGCTGGTAGTCGCCGCGCGGCTCGTAGAGGCTGACGCGCCCGAAGGCGAGCACCTGGTCGCCGTTTTTCAGGCCGATCGTCGGTCCGCGCTGGCGCTGACGAAAGAACGCGCAGCGTATCTGCGCCGAGGCGTCCTTGAGACTGAAATAGACGTGGCCGGAAGCGGGCCGGGCGATGTTGGAGATTTCGCCTTCGATCCAGAGGCGGGCGAGGCCTTTTTCGAGCAGTGTCTTGACCTGGCGGTTGAGCTGGCTGACCGTGATCGCCGCCGCCATCCCGTTCACTTGGCCCGCTTTTTCCATCCTCGCGAGTATAACCAAGCTCGCAAAGCTTTTGCCGAAAATCTGATCGGCGTAAAATTGGCCGATTAACCCCCCGCCACAAGGACCTCGACCCCCCATGCGCATCGCCAAGGAAGCCCTCACGTTCGACGACGTTCTGCTGCAGCCCGGCTATTCCTCGGTGCTGCCCCATGAGGTCGACCTGAGTACGCAACTGACCCGGGGAATACGCCTGAACATTCCACTCGTGTCCGCCGCCATGGACACGGTTACCGAGGCCCGGCTGGCAATCGCACTGGCGCAGGAAGGCGGCATCGGCATCATTCACAAGAACATGTCGGTGGAGGCGCAGGCCCGGGAGGTTGCGACCGTCAAGAAGTTCGAGAGTGGCATCGTACGCAAGCCGATCACGGTGTCGCCCGACATGACGATCCGGGAGGTGCTCGACCTGACTCACTCGATGGGCATCTCGGGCGTGCCCGTGGTAGATGGCAAGCGCACGGTCGGCATCGTCACTCATCGCGACTTGCGCTTCGAGACTCGCATGCAGGCGCCGGTATCGGAAGTCATGACACCCAAAGCGCGCCTGGTTACGGTCGGCGAGGGCGCGTCGGACGACGAGGTCAAGGGCCTGCTGCACCAGCACCGCATTGAGAAAGTCCTCGTCGTCGATGATAACGACGAGCTCAAGGGCATGATCACGGCCAAGGACTTCCAGAAGGCCAAGGACTACCCGCAGGCCTGCAAGGACGAAGGCGGGGCGCTGCGCGTGGGCGCGGCAGTCGGTACCGGTTACGACACCGACGACCGTGTCGATGCGCTGGTTGAGGCCGGCGTTGACGTCATCATCGTCGACACGGCGCACGGCTTTTCCAAGGGCGTCATCGAACGCGTCCGCCAGATCAAGAACAGCTACCCGGACACCCAGGTGATTGGCGGCAATATTGTCACCGGCGAAGCGGCCGAGACGCTCGTCAAGGCAGGCGCCGACGGCGTCAAGGTCGGCGTCGGTCCTGGCTCGATCTGTACGACGCGGGTGGTCGCCGGTGTGGGCGTGCCGCAGATTTCGGCCGTGGCCGATGTCGCGGCGTCGCTCAGGAATACCGACGTGCCCTTTATTGCCGACGGCGGCATCCGCTACTCGGGCGACATCGCCAAGGCGATCGCGGCGGGCGCGCACACGGTCATGATCGGCGGCCTGTTCGCGGGAACCGAAGAGTCACCCGGCGAGGTAGAGCTTTACCAGGGCCGTTCTTACAAGTCCTACCGCGGCATGGGGTCGATCGGCGCGATGGGGCAGTCGCACGGGTCCTCGGACCGCTATTTCCAGGACGCCACCGAAGAACTCGAGAAGCTGGTTCCGGAAGGCGTCGAGGGACGGGTGGCTTACAAAGGCAGCCTGATCGCGATCGTGCACCAGCTCGTCGGCGGCGTGCGCGCCTCGATGGGCTACACCGGCAGCAGCAACATCGACGAGATGCGTACCCGGCCGCTGTTCGTGCAGATTACAGGCGCCGGCATGAAGGAAAGCCACGTCCATGACGTGACCATCACCAAAGAACCCCCCAACTACCGCAGCAACTGACGAAAGGGAGCTCATGAGCCAGGTTGCCGAGGCCAGCAATGTGCCGCACCCAGATATTCACGCCCACCGCCTGCTGATCGTCGATTTTGGTGGCCAGTACACGCAGCTCATCGCGCGGCGCGTGCGCGAATGCGGCGTCTATTCCGAAATCCATCCCTGGGACGTGTCGGACGAGGACGTGCGCGCCTTTGCGCCCGCAGGCGTGATCCTCTCGGGCGGTCCCGAGTCCGTCAACCTCGACGATCCGCCGCGCGTATCGCCGGCCATCTTCGAACTCGGCGTGCCCGTACTCGGCATCTGCTACGGCATGCAGACCATGGCGGCCGAGCTTGGCGGCAAGGTGGAGGCGTCGGAGCACCGGGAGTTCGGCTATGCCGAGATCGCGCCCGGCGAGTCGGGGCTGTTCGGCGGCTTCAGCGATGCCGACAGCGGCAAGCCGATGCTCAAGGTATGGATGAGCCACGGCGACCGCGTCGAGGCCGTGCCGCCGGGCTTCAGGGTGTCGGCCAGCAGCCCGAACTCGCCCATTGCGGCGATGGAAGATGCGGAGCGCGGCTTTTACGGTGTGCAGTTTCATCCCGAGGTGACACACACGCTGCACGGCGACGCCATGATGCGCCGCTTCGTGCGCGAGATCTGCGGCTGTCCGGGCGACTGGACGGCGGGCAACATCGTTGCCGACGCCATCGAGCAGGTGCGGGCGCAGGTGGGTGACGGCCAGGTATTGCTGGGCCTGTCGGGCGGCGTCGACTCGTCGGTAGTCGCGGCCCTGTTGCACGAGGCCATCGGCGACCAGCTCACGTGCGTCTTCGTCGACCACGGGCTGCTGCGCCACAACGAGGGCGACCAGGTCATGGAGACCTTCGCCGAGCACATGCACATCAACGTGGTTCGGGTGAATGCGGCGGACCGGTTTTTTGCGGCGCTGGCGGGCGAGTCCGACCCCGAGAACAAGCGCAAGATCATCGGCGCGAAGTTCATCGAGGTCTTCGACGAAGAAGCGCACAAGCTCGAGGGCATTGAGTGGCTGGCGCAGGGCACGATTTATCCCGACGTCATCGAGTCGGCCGGCGCCAAGACTGGCAAGGCACACGTCATCAAATCGCATCACAACGTCGGCGGGCTGCCCGAGGACATGCGCATGCAGCTCGTCGAGCCGCTGCGTGAACTGTTCAAGGACGAAGTGCGCAAGATCGGCATCGAACTCGGCCTGCCGAAGGAAATGGTCATGCGCCATCCGTTCCCGGGGCCGGGCCTCGGGGTGCGGGTGCTGGGCGAGATCAAACCCGAGTATGTTGAGAAGCTGCAGCTTGCCGACGACATCTTCATCGATGAATTGCGCAAGCACGATCTTTACGACCAGGTCAGCCAGGCGTTCGCGGTTTTCCTGCCCGTGAAGTCGGTGGGCGTCATGGGCGACGGCCGCCGCTACGAATACGTGATTGCGCTGCGCGCTGTCGAGACGATCGACTTCATGACCGCGCGCTGGGCGCGCCTGCCATACGAATTCCTCGAGAATGTCAGCCTGCGCATCATCAACGAAGTCGACGGCATCTCGCGTGTCACCTACGACATCTCGGGCAAGCCGCCCGCGACGATCGAGTGGGAGTAGATGGCCGGCCCTGACGCCGCGTTCATGGAGGCGGCCCTGCGCGAAGCCGAGTCGGCCGGGGCAGCAGGGGAGATTCCGGTTGGCGCCGTGATTGTCGCCGGCGGCGAGGTCGTGGCGACCGGTCAGAACCGCTCGCTGCGTGACCGTGATCCGAGCGCGCACGCAGAAATTGTCGCGCTGCGCCGCGCGGGCGACGCGCTCGGCAATCATCGCCTGCCGGGCACCACGTTGTACGTGACACTCGAGCCCTGCGCGATGTGCATGGGCGCGCTGGTGCAGGCGCGGACGAGGCGCCTCGTCTTCGGCGCCTACGATCCCAAGGCCGGCGCCGCTGGCAGCGCCATCGACCTCAGCGACAGTCCGGCGTTCAATCATCGCTTCGAGATCATGGGCGGCCTGCTGGCTGACGACTGCGGCCAGGTGCTGCGAGAGTTCTTTGACGCCCGCCGCTGAATATTCTCTACTTGCTAACCCCGAAGGAAACGCAGATGCCTGATATGAAAATACGAGTCCCCCTGTTACTGGCCGCTCTGGCTATCGCGACGTCGGTAGTCGCTGACGATGATCCGCGCCACGTGCGTCATGAACTGATGGAAGGCGTGCGGGATGCCGCCAAACCCGTGGGACTGATGCTGCGCGGCGAAGCGGAATTCGACGGCGAGCAGTTGATGCAGTCGCTGATGGTCTGGCAAGACGCGGCCGGGCAGTTCGGCGGACTGTTCCCGGAAGGTACCGAATCCGGCATGGATACCGAGGCGGCGCCGGCGATCTGGACGGACCGCGCCGGCTTTGACGCGGCGCTGGCCAAGTGGGCGACGGCAGTCGACGCGGCCATCGAAGCTGCCCCGGACACCCTGGAGGCCGCCAGGCCCGTTGTAGGTCCGGTCTTTCAGACCTGCAAGGGTTGTCACGACAACTACCGCATTTCCGACGAGTAGGGTGCGCCGCACCGTCCGTATCGGCGCCGCGCTCGCTGCGGCGCTGGTCGTTGCCGGCTGGTGGCTGACCCGTCCGCAGACGATCAGCGCGGGGGACCTGCCCGTCCGCGAACCGGATCCTGTAGCGGGCGAAGCGGTGTTCTGGGCCGGCGGCTGCGCGTCCTGTCATGCGACACCGGTCGATGGCGAGCGCGCCAGGGGCGACGCGAAACTACGCCTGGGCGGCGGCGCGGAGCTGGATACTCCGTACGGCGTCTTCCGCGTACCGAACATTTCGCCGCACGCGGCCGACGGCATCGGCAGCTGGTCGATGTCTGATTTCGTCAACGCCATGCAGAGGGGCGTCTCGCCGCAGGGCCGGCACTACTACCCTTCGTTTCCGTATGCGTCCTACGCGAGGATGAGCACGGCGGACGTCATGGACCTGAAGGCATTTATCGACACGTTGCCCGAGGTCGAGGGAGAAACGCCGGACCATTCGCTCGATTTTCCATGGAACCTGCGGCGGGGCATCGGCCTGTGGAAGCGGCGCTACCTGTCGCGGATCCCCGTGGTTCAGTTTGACGGGGCGGCTGCCGAGGTCCTTCGCGGCGCGTACCTGGTCGAGGGAGCGGGGCACTGCGGCGAGTGCCACACGCCGCGAGACCGATTCGGCGGGTTGCTTGCCGGTCAGTGGCTCGGCGGCGCGCCGGCCGCGGAGGGTGAGGGCAAGGTGCCGAACATCACGCCCGCGGCAAAAACGCTGTCCGGCTGGTCAGCCGGTGATATCAGCTATTACCTCGAGTCCGGATTCACGCCTGAATTCGATACGGTCGGCGGAACGATGGTGGCGGTCCAGGAAAACATGGCGAAGCTCACCAAGGCTGATCGCGATGCGATCGCCGCCTACCTGAAGAGCATTCCGCCCGTCGAATAGAATTCAGGTTCGCTCGACTTCCGCGGTCTCTTCTTCGACCGGTGGGGCCACGTCGCCCGGAATGTCGAACTCGCGCAGCTCGGATTCCTCGTTGGCCGTGAGCCACTGCAGGATGTTGTAGTAGGCGCGAATGTTATTGACGTACAGCACCGGCTCCCAGCCACGGGCATAGCCGAACGGGACCCGGCTGTACCACTCGCGCTGGGCGAGCAGCGGCAAGGCCTTCGAGATATCCACCCACACGTCGGGGTCGCCGCCCTGCCATTCAACGATCTGCCGGGCGTCCTTCACGTGATTGAAACCGACGTTGTAAGCGGCCAGCGCCATCCAGGTCCGGTCGGGCTCCTCGACCGAGTCGGCCACGCGCTCGGTCTGGCGCGCGTAATACTGTGCGCCGCCAAAAATGCTGTTGCGCGGATCGACGCGGTCGTCGATGCCCAGGTAGCGGGCCGTGTCTTCCGTGAGCATCATGATGCCGCGCACCCCGGTCGGCGATACGGCGCCGGCACGCCAGTGCGATTCCTGGTAAGCAATCGCCGCGAGCAGGCGCCAGTCGACACCCCACTGCGCGCCGGCCTCCTCGAACATCTGCCGGTAACGGGGCAGGCGGCTTTCGTAGTGGCGAATGAAATTGCGCGTGCCGACGTAGTCGAACTTGTCGGTGAACCCGTAGTAGCGGTCCTTCACCTGCGCGAGCAGCCCTTCGCGCTCGTAGTCAATCAGGAAGTCGTCCGCCCGGTCGAGCAGCGTGTCACCCGATTCGGGCGGAAACGCCCAGGCGAGCTGATCGCCGATCTGCAAGTCGAGGGCGACCCGGAGGTCGGGGTAGAAATGGCGCTGGATATTGAATTCGGTGCTGTCGGCGATCGTGAAGTCCACTTCGCCGGCCGCGACCTTGGCCAGCAGTGTCGCCACCTCGACGTCGGCGTTTTCCGTCCACCTGAGCTCGGGATAGAGCTCCTGCAACGAGACCAGCATATCGACGTGGCTGGTTCCGGCGACGACCTCGATCGGACGGCCCAGGACTTCCTCCAGTGAACGCGGCTTGCCGGTGCCGAGCTTGTAGACGAGGTGCATGTCGACCGTGTCGTACGGGTGGCCGAAGTTGACGTACTGGCGCCGCGTCGGCGTGGTCGATAATCCGGCGGCCGCCATGTGTGCCTTGCCCTCGATCAGCTGCGGCAAGACTTCCGACACGCTTTGCACGGTCTCGACAACGAGCTCAACGCCGAGTTCATCGGCAAACGCCTTGGCGAGGTCGTACTCGGGACCGGACGGTCCGTCAGGGCTGTCGACATAGGCCGTGGGGCTGTCGCGGGTGACGACGCGCAACTCGCCCAGTTCGAGAACCTGGTCGAGTATTGGCGGCTCCGTGGAGCAGGTGCCCAGCAGGGCCGCCACCGAGATGTAGAGGACTAGTCGCAACGACTTCTCCGGATCGCTCTACCCCTGAAGTACCGATACTACCCCAAGAAGTTGGTGCAATGCGGCCCTGGGGCGGGCAATCAGCGCGGTGTGAGCCTCAACAGGCGGCCGCCGGGCCCGTCTTCGAGCAGCCAGATCGCGCCTTCGGGCCCCTGCTGCACCGCGCGAATCCGCTTACCCATGTCGAAGCGCTCGGCCTCACGCGCCGAGTCGCCCTCGATCTCGACGCGCACCAGCGCCCGCGAGGAGAGCCCCGGAATGAGCGCGTCGCCCCGCCAGTCGGCAAACAACTCGCCCGAGTAGAACAGCAGACCGCCCGGCGAAATGACCGGGGTCCACCAGGCTTTCGGCGCCTCGAATTCCGGGCGGGTATCGTGATCGGGTATCGGCAGGAAACTGTAATGACGGCCGTTGGAGACTTCCGGGTAGCCGTAATTTCTGCCCCGGATGACCAGGTTCAGTTCATCGCCGCCGCGTGGACCCATTTCGGTATTCCAGAGCCGGCCTTCGAGGTCGAAGTCGATGCCGAGCGGGTTGCGATGACCGAGGGTCCATATCTGCGCCGTGACGCCACCCCGGTCGGCAAACGGGTTGTCGCCCGGGACACTGCCGTCGTCATTGAGGCGCACAATCTTGCCGAGGTTGGACTGCATGTCCTGCGCGGGATCGAATTCCTGGCGCTCCCCGGACGAGATGAACAGGTAGCCGTCTGGCGAGAACAGAATCCGGTGCCCGTAGTGGCCCTTGCCACCGAGTTTCGGTACCTGGCGCCAGATCACCTCCGGCTCGGAAATCGCCGGCTGCCCGGCCGCGGCGTCGAACCGGGCCACGGCGACGACCGCGCCGCGGGTGCGGTCCTCACCGGCCTCGACATAGCTCAGGTACAGCAGTCCGTTCTGTTCGAAATCGGGGTGCAGCGCAACGTCGCCGAAGCCGCCCTGTCCGCCGTAGTCAACGTTAGGGACGCCGCTGACCTCGACCTTGCCGCCGCCGGTGTCAACCAGGAACAGGCGCCCGGGCTTCTCGGTGACCAGCAGCCGGCCATCCGGCAGAAAGGCCATCGCCCAGGGCTGGTCGAACTCGGCGATGGGTTCGCTAACGAACGGGTGGTCGTCGTTGGCGATCGCGCCGGCTGACGCTGCAAGGGCAAACAGGATGAGCGAGAGTCTGGACACGACGGATCTCCGATGGGGTCAAGAGAGCGATTAGGCCGGCAAAAACCGCGGTAGTTCCGCTCGCGAATCCGTGTCGCATTCAGTACAATCCTCGCCCCGCGAGTGGAGAGGTGCCGGAGTGGTCGAACGGGCCTGACTCGAAATCAGGTGTGCG